>NZ_VFME01000001.1:937337-1249783 GCF_006714895.1 Gramella sp. Hel_I_59
CAGCTGCTTCTACCGCGATGATCCCAACCTTTGGGTTATCGAGATAATGGTAATAGGCTCCGGCAGCGTTGCTACCACCACCAACACAAGCGATCACATAGTCAGGATCCTCTGTATTTTCCTTTTCCATTAATTGATACTTGATCTCTTCAGAAATAACACTTTGAAACCTCGCCACCATATCTGGATAGGGGTGTGGTCCAACTACTGAACCAATAATATAATGAGTATCTACAGGATTATTGATCCAGTCACGAATTGCTTCGTTAGTTGCATCCTTCAAGGTACGGCTACCGGATTTTGCAGGAATTACTTTTGCTCCCAGCATTTTCATTCTGGCAACGTTTGGTGATTGTCTTTCAATATCCACCTCTCCCATATAAACGATGCATTCCATTCCCATTAAGGCGCAAACTGTTGCCGTCGCAACGCCATGTTGTCCAGCTCCGGTTTCAGCAATGATCCTCTTTTTTCCAAGTCTTTGCGCCATCAGGATCTGCCCGACAGTGTTGTTAACCTTATGCGCTCCAGTATGGCAAAGATCCTCACGTTTTAAATATACCTTAGTTCCATAATGCTCGCTAAAGCGTTTTGCATAATATAATGGGGTAGGTCTTCCTACATATTCTCTCAGTAGATCATGGAACTCTTCCTGGAATGAATCTTCCTGCATGATCTTGATATACCTTGAACGCAGTTCTTCTACGTTAGGATATAGCATTTCAGGAATATAAGCTCCCCCAAAATCCCCGTAATATCCTTTTTCATCTACCTGATAGCTCATCTTATGAATTTATCTTTTGTTTGAACTCTTTTAATTCTTTCAATTTCTTTAATCCGGGTTTCAATTCGAATTTACTATTTACATCTACGGCATAAAGAAGATCTGGTTTCCCTGCTCTATAGAAATGATTTTTCAACTCGGCGATGGCTTCCCCATGTTCGGGTCCAATGCCGCCACTAAGGAAAAATGGTGTATTAGAAGGATATTCTTTTAAAATCTGCCAGTCGAATTCCTTTCCATTGCCTCCTCGTAAAACTCCTTTAGTATCAAATAAGAAATAGTCTGCAATACCCTCGAATGCCTGTATCTTCTGAAAATCAAAATGGTCACCAACACTAAAAACCTTAATCAACTCCGGAGTGCTTCCATGTTGCTGGAAATTATTCTTCAGCTTTTGACAGAATTCTGCCGACTCCTCCCCATGCAGCTGAATTGCATCAAGCTTATGCTGCTTTGCAATCTCCAGAATCCTTGAAATTTCTTCGTTAACGAAAACTCCTGTTTTTTTGATATTAGTAGGGAGTTCAGGAAGTTTTCCTTCAAAATAGCGGGGAGATTTTTCGTAAAATATAAAACCCATGTAAGTAGGTTTAAGATCGGCTACCTGCAACATGTTTCCGGGTTGCTGCATCCCGCAAACTTTAAGACTCAATCCAGAACTTTGTCCTGAGGCCGGGGTTGTTAAGTTTTGTTCCTGCATAATGTGACTTATGACTTCTTATTAATTTCGTTTATAAAATCTTTCGCTGCCTTCCCGGGATCTTCTGTTCTCATAAAATTTTCTCCAACCAGAAAACCCTGATATCCATAATCTTTAAGTTCTGCGATTACTTTTGGGTCGCTAATTCCACTTTCTGATACTTTCACGAATTCGTCTGGTATATGCCTGGATAGATCTTTGGAGTTCTGGATGCTAACTTCAAATGTTTTGAGGTTCCGGTTATTCACCCCGATCATGTCCACATTCGCTTCAATCGAATTCTCAAGTTCCTCAAGATCGTGTACTTCCAGTAAAACATCCATTCCAAGATTTCTCGCAAAAGTTGCCAGGCGTTTTAATTCTTCAGTCGGTAATACCGCCGCAATAAGCAAAACTACATCTGCTCCAAAAGCTTTAGCCTCAAGAATCTGGTAGTCATCTATCATGAAATCCTTTCGCAAGACCGGCATTTCTACTACAGCCCTGGTGTATAAAAGATCTTCCAGAGAACCTCCAAAATATTTACCATCGGTAAGGACAGACATACCACAGACTCCGGCATCCTCATAACCACTCGCCACATCCTGTACATTAAGATCGTGGTTGATGACCTGCTTAGACGGTGATCTTCTTTTGTGTTCTGCAATGATACCGCTGCTGGAATTTCTTAGTTTGTCAGCCAGTGAAACCGGATTTCTTTGAAATAAAATCGAATTTTCGAGCTGTTCTACCGGGAAAATCGACTTTTTCAGGCTTACTTCCCGACGTTTATCAGCAACAATTTTATCTAGAATATTCATAATCTCAGCTTATTATTTACTTAAGTCCTGTAATTTCTTGAAACATTTAAATGCATTTCCAGATGCAATAGATTCCTTAGCTCGGGCGAAACCATCCTGGGCACTTAAATTTTCAACAGTTGCAATGGCCATACCGGCATTTGCGCATACGACATTCTCCTGCGCCTGTGTTCCATTGCCTTTCAGAATACCGGTTAATATTTCTGCGGAAGATTCAATCGAACCACCTCCGGCAATTTGTGATTGTTGCAATTCTGAAACTCCAAAATCCTCTGGTTTCAACATACTTTCAGAATCGTTCCGAATGCTTTTGGTCTCACAGGTTAACGAAATTTCATCGTAACCATCGAGAGCATGGAGTATTGTGTAATTCTTATCGGTATTTTGATAAAGATACGCATACATTCGCGCCAGCTCCAAACTGAAAACGCCTACCAGTTGATTCTTAGGAAATGCAGGATTTACCATAGGTCCGAGCATATTGAAGAATGTTTTTACAGCCAGACTTTTTCTTACCGGTGCAACGTTTTTCATCGCGGGGTGAAAAAGTGGAGCGTGCAGGATGCAGATATTGGCTTCTTCCAATGTTTTCTGAAGAAATCCCTGTTCACTGCTAAACTTGATACCAAGATATTCCATGACATTGGAACTTCCACTTACTGAAGATACACCGTAATTACCATGTTTGGACACCTTAACTCCGGCACCTGCAGTCACGAATGAGGCAGTTGTTGAAATATTGAAAGTATCCTTTCCATCACCGCCGGTCCCACAAAGATCCACGGTGTTGTAATCCTTAAGATCTACCTTTACACATAGTTCGAGTAATGCATCTCTGAAACCTTCCAGTTCCTGAATGGTAATACTTCTCATCATATAAACCGTAAGAAATGCTGCGATCTGTGTTTCTGAATATCTCCCTTCAGAGATATTAAAAATAGCCTGTTTTGCCTCGCTGGTTGTAATAGTTTCGTGACTAATTAGTCTGTTTAAAAGATCTTTCATGAGGTTGTTTGCTCGTTTTCTTTATTCTGAAGTGTTTCTTTTGAAGATTCATGTTCAACCCAGTTTTTTATCATCTTTTTGCCATCTGGTGTCAAAACAGATTCCGGGTGAAACTGAACTCCCCGAACATCAAATTCTTTGTGTCTTAAAGACATGACCTCACCTTTAATATCATAACTGGTAGCCTGCAGCTGTGGCGGAAGCTCTTTCGCAACTACCCAACTGTGGTATCTTCCAACTTCCAGTTCTTGTTCCAGACCCGAGTATAAATATTCATCTTCTACGAATACCTCAATACTGGTAGCAACTCCATGATAAACTTCTTTAAGGTTCAATAATGTGCCTCCATAAACTTCACCTATTGCCTGCATGCCGAGACAAACCCCCAGAATACTTTTGGTAGCGCCATATTCCATGATGATCTGTTTTAAAAGCCCTGCCTCATCTGGAATACCCGGACCCGGGGAAAGCAATATTTTATCATATTCAGCCACATCCTCAAGATCAAGCTGGTCATTTCTCTTTACGGTCACCTCACAATCCAGTTCTTCAAGATAATGAACAAGATTATATACGAAAGAATCGTAATTGTCTATTACAAGGATCTTTTTCATCTTTTCCATTCTAAATTTCTTCAGCTATTTCCAGAGCCTTGGTAAGTGCTCCCAGTTTATTATATACTTCCTGTAATTCATTCTCAGGCTTTGATTCTGAAACAACCCCGGCACCTGCCTGGTAATGCAATTCGTGATTTTTACTCACGAAAGATCTAATGATGATCGCATGATTAAAATTACCTTCAAAATCCATAAAACCAATCGCGCCTCCATAAGCTGAACGATTCACATTTTCGAATTTTTCAATAAGTCGTAAAGCCATTGGTTTTGGAGCACCGCTTAAAGTTCCGGCAGGAAAAGTGTCTGCAACGATCTGTGGTGTTGGCACATTGGCGGCGATCTTTCCGGTGACTTTGCTAACTAAATGAATAACATGAGAAAAGAATTGAATTTCTCGGTAATTCTCAACCACAACATCACTTCCATTTCGGCTTAGATCATTACGTGCCAGATCAACAAGCATTACATGTTCCGAATTTTCCTTGCGATCTGCGGCGAGTTCCTTGGCGAGCTCTGCATCTTTTTCATCATTCCCGGTACGTTTAAAAGTTCCGGCAATAGGATGAATTTCAGCTCGCCCCTCGCTAACTATTAATTGAGCTTCAGGTGAACTTCCGAAGATTTTAAAGTTTCCGTAGTCAAAATAGAAGAGATAGGGGGAAGGGTTTACATTCCTTAGCGCCCGGTAAACATTGAATTCATCTCCCTTAAATTTTTGAGAGAAACGTCTTGAAAGTACCAGCTGGAATACGTCACCACGTTGGCAGTGTTCCTTAGCAGCTTCTACAACATCACGATATTGATCATCATTCAGGTTAGAGTATGGCTGCTCGGTTCTGGAAAAATTATAGGAAGCGAAATTCTTCACCTTCAGCAGTTGTTCTATCTCCTCCAGTTTGGATTCAGATTTATAGCTATGGTCGAAGATATAAGCCTCGTTCTTGAAGTGGTTGATCGCGATAATGTTTTGATATACTGCATAATAAACATCCGGGATTTTTAAATCCTTTTCTTTGCGGTTGATCTCCACATTCTCGAAATACCGAACGGCATCATATCCTATATAACCAAATATGCCATTATTGATAAACTTAAAATCTGAAGCATCAGCTTTAAAACGCTTGGAGAACTTCTGTATCGCAGCAGGAACTGAAACGGTTTTATCGGTTTTAGTCGTTTGAACCGTGCCGTCTGGCAGACTTTCGGTAATAATATCATTTTCCACCTTAAAGGAGGCTATAGGATTGCAGCAGATATATGAAAAGCTATTATCACTTGCATGATAATCACTACTTTCCAGCAAAAGACTGTTTGGATAACGGTCGCGAAGCTTCAAATAGATACTTACCGGAGTGATAGTATCTGCAAGGATCTTTTTTGAAGTTGTCTTTAATTCGAACATTGAATCTTAATTTTTTTGAATAAAAAAAGGCTTGTCGTGAGACAAGCCTTATATATCTATATATGAAATGGCGTATCAGCTCACGATTTATTGCGTAAGTTGCTCCACCACCAGTTATGTGTATTCGTTATAAACATAGCTTCAAAGATAGAAATCAATTATTTCTTATCAAACTAAATTTTAAAAAGAATCCCAAAGAATTACTCTTGGAGTCAATTTAGAATTTCAAATTGATATCAAGGTCAAAATTGTCGTAGATCGTTTTGTCTCCAAGATTGTCAAAGAAACTACCTGACCCGTAACGAACGTCATATTTGGTTCTATCAATAGTTACCTGTGTAGTAGCCGTATCACCGTTCATGTTAAGATCAAAAGTTAAGGGGTGTGTTTGTTCCTTGATAGTAAGATCTCCAACAATTCCGTATTTACCATTACCTTTAGATGCAGCACTGGTAATTACAAGTTTTGCTTTAGGATGATCACTTGTTCCAAAGAAATCATCTGACTTCAAATGACCTTCAAGTTTTTCTTTACTGTCACCAGAAAGGTCGGTCACTGTAATAGTACTCATATCCATTACAAACTCTCCGCCAGTGATCTTGTCATCTTCCATCATTAGGTATCCGCTTTCCAGTTGGATAGTTCCTTCATGAGAACCGGTCACTTTTTCTCCGGTCCAGTTAATAGTACTTTCAGAGGTTTTTACTTCTTTTTTTGAATTGGTAAATGCTACGGTAGTCAAAACTACCAGCATAATTACTGCTGAATTAATTAATTTACTTTTCATGATGTTTGTTATTAGATTATACGAAATGAATTAGATCTGAAGTTGATTTTCTAACCTTTGCAAGGTGCTGATACTGATCTTCAGCGCTACGATATCCAATAGGAGCGATTACTGCAGTAGTTAGATCTTTATTTTCAAGCTGAAGAATTTCATCAAACTTGTCAGCGTTAAAACCTTCCATTGGACAGGCGTCTATCTTCATATGAGCAGCTGCAGCTAATAAATTACCTAAAGCTATGTAGGCTTGTTTCGCAGCCCATAAGTTCTGCTTTTCCTGAGGCAATTGTAGTGTTGTGCTCTTGATCATGTCCTCCATTCCTTTCAGATCTTCCCGAGACATGTCACGTGTAGCCGCAATATTATCTAAATAAGTGTCAACATACTTTTCAGTTACCTTAGTAAGATTTGCGAAAATCACTAGATGAGAAGCTTCAGTGATCTGGGTTTGATTCCAGGCTTCAGCTTTAAGTTTTTCTCTTATTTCAGGATTTTCAACTACGATCACCTCATAAGGCTGCATTCCATAGGAGGAGGCGGTTAGCTGAACGCTTTCAAGTAATTGATCAAGGTCTTCGCGATTGATCTTTTTCTCGCTATCAAATTTCTTTGTAGCGTATCTCCAGTTCAGGTCTTCGTTAAATCTAGTTTTAGTTTGTGTTTCTAAGCTCATTTAATTTGTTATTTAAATCTGTTAATTCTTTTGTTGTCAATTTTTCTGAAAATCTATTCTCCATTGATTCTACCACTGGATCAATCTCTTTTAAAAGGTCTTGTCCAGCTTCAGTAATAGTAATTTCAACTTTCCTTCTATTGGAAGGACAGGTGATTCTCTGGCAAAATCCTTTTTCGATCAGTTTGTCAACCAGTCTTGTTGTGTTGCTCATCTTGCTTACCATTCTTTCCTGAATGGTGCCTAAGTTGGCAGGTTTACCTTTTTGACCTCTCAATATCCTTAGCACATTGAACTGCTGAGAACTTACACCATATGGTTTTAATACTTCCTGCATCTCTTCACTTAAAAAATTTGCAGTTACAATAAGATTTAGAACCAGTTTTTTGGTTTCTGAAATCTGACCGGAAGTTTTTAAAAGATCCTCTATTTTCATTTGTTGTTACAACATTTGTACATACAAATATAAAGAGATTTGAAGAAGCTGATAATAAAAAATTGTTAAAAGTAGAATTGAAGACTTTACGGTTTTTAAGCAATCCTATCTTTACAGTAACCAAAAACTTGAGTAGTATGAAAGAATTATCACAGGATGAGTGGCAAAAGAAGGCCGAAAACGACGATAAGGCAGTTCTCCTGGATGTGAGAACAGAGGAAGAAGTTGATGAGGGATATATTCCAAATTCTAAAAATATAGATATATATAAAGGTCAGGAATTTGTTGATGAAGTGGATAAACTTGATCGTGACAAACATTACTATATATACTGTCGTTCCGGAAAAAGAAGTTCCCAGGCTTGTACCTTATTAGATCAAATGGGCTTTGCAGAAACTTATAATCTCGCTGGCGGTTTTTCTGAATGGGAAGGCGAGAAGGAGACGAATTAACATATTCAATATCAGATTGAAAGCACCACTTGTTGGTGCTTTTTCATTTTCAGTAATACTGAAACACCTGTTTATGCGTTAAAAACTTAAAGCGGATTATTTGATTAGTCTATTTAATTGATATATTTAACCCCGATTGACCTCGAATTAAAGCATCATGAATAAATCTTTATCTTTTTTAATTACAGCGCTATTGTTCGCTACGAGTCTAACTGCCCAGGATTTTAGCTTCGGAATAAAGGGAGGACCTAGTTACTCCTCAGGTGGTACTATTACCGGAAATAGTTCGAATGGATTATATTTTGACGGTGTAGTAGAAGCTGAATCTGAGATAACTTTTCACGCAGGAGCCTTTTTCGAGGTAAGATTCGGAAAATTCCTACTTAGACCAGAATTTATTTACAGCACTATGGAAACGGAATTTCCTTTTCCAACAGTACCTTCAATTTACGCAGTTGATAAAATTAATGTACCCTTATTAATAGGATATAATGTTTGGGGTCCAATAGATATTTATGCAGGCCCAGCTTATCAGAATATTTTAGATGCTTCACTTGAAGGAACTGAACCACCAGACCTTGAAATAGTAGCGCAAAATACTCCGCTTAGTGGACAGATAGGAATCAAGGGTTCATTCGGAAGGTTTGAACTTGATTTGCGATATGATCGTTCTTTGTCTTCAGAGGAAAATCAGGAGATCGACATTGTAAATAGTGATTACGGGATTAACCGTGCTACTTTTAATGATACGAGGTTAAACCAGATCATGCTGAGCATTGGTTTTAAAATCTTCGATAGTTCAGCTAATCCTGGAAGAAGAAAAGGTGGATGTTACTTCTAATTTGGTAATACATAAGAATATTATTGAAGGCTCCATTGGAGCCTTTTTTTATAGTACCTGGGTTCGGATCTTGAACCAAAGCCTTCTTAAGACAAATGCTAGAATTAGAACAATGCCAGTCGTAATACTTGCCTTGAAATATTCACCATAAATCCAATATCCGGTGCTGAATAGTGCACTGTATACTGCAAAGCAACCAAGTATAGTAGCTAGAATTCCAGAAGGAACATTCCAGGAATTATTCTTGCGATCTGTGATATCTTGAATACCGATTGCTTTCCATCCCGGTCCACCGGGCTGCGTACGTTTATAAAAGTTGATGAGTACTTCATTTTCCTCAGGTCTTGTAAAGAAGGTGACTATTAGCCAGGATAAGGTTGTGATGCCGACCACCACCGGGTACGTTGCCCAACCAGGGAGTAAACCTGCTATTTTTGTATTTGTAGCATTTTCCATACCTCCAAACATATAAATACCTACACCGGTAAAATTAAAAACTACCGAGATAACTCCGGAAACCAACATGGCTGTAATTTCACTCCAGGCATTAATTCGCCACCAGAACCAGCGGAGTAAGAAGATAAGACCGGTTCCTGCACCAAACATCAGTATGATATTGAATAGTTGAAGTGCATTCTGTAATACCAGAGCCAGAACTGCACTAATAAGCATGAGTACTACGGTACTTATTCTTCCAACGTTTACCAGTTCTTTTTCTGAAGCAGTTTTTTTGATATAGCGAGAGTAAAAGTCATTCACTATATAGGAGGATCCCCAATTTAAATGTGTGGAGATAGTAGACATGTATGCAGCAACTAAAGATGCAATAACCAATCCCAATAGCCCTGCTGGCAATTTGGTTAACATTGCAGAATATGCAAGATCCTGTCCAAGCTTATCTTCGCTTACATTAGGAAAGGCTACCTGAATGCTATCCAGATCTGGATAGACGATCAATGAGGCGAGAGCGACCAAGATCCACGGCCATGGTCTTAATGCATAATGAAGCACATTAAAAAAGAAAGTGGCTCCAATTGCATGATTTTCGTTCTTTGCAGCCAGCATTCTCTGAGCTACGTAACCACCACCTCCTGGCTCTGCACCAGGATACCAGGCGCTCCACCATTGAACTGCCAGTGGAATAATTAATAGAGTAATCAGTGCTTCGGTGTTGGAGAAATCTGGAAGCATACTCAGTTTACCTGAGACATTTTCGTGAGTTAGTAAACTTTCGAGTCCGCCAACCTCAGGTAAGTTCACACAATAATAGGCTGCTCCAACACCACCAATAATTGCCGTGAAAAATAGTATAAAATCTGTGTAAACTACTCCTTTGAATCCTCCGAGAGTACTAAATATCACTGTTACGATTCCAGCTAGTGCCAAAGTTTCGATGGCAGAAAGACCAAGCATCACCTGTCCAATTTTAATAGCGGCAAGGCTTACTGCTGCCATGGCCATAACATTAAAAACGACACCTAAATACAGTGCACGAAATCCTCTTAAAAACTTCGCAGGTTTTCCTCCATATCTCAATTCGTAGAACTCAATATCTGTATCAACATTGGATTTACGCCATAATCTGGCATATACGAATACTGTTAACAGGCCGGTTAGTAAAAATGCCCACCAGACCCAGTTACCAGAAACTCCGTTATTACGTACAATATCAGTTACCAGGTTTGGGGTATCAGTGGAAAAGGTGGTCGCGACCATAGAAACACCAAGGAGCCACCACGGCATTGTTTTACCAGATAGAAAATATTCTTTGGAACTTTTACCGGAGGTTTTGGAAACGTAAAATCCGATTCCCAGGGTAAGCGCGAAAAAAGAGAAAATAAGGATATAATCTATTGTAGCTAATTCTATCATTCTAAGATCATGGTATTTGCTACAATAACGAAAATTAATTCGATATATATAAGACCTATATTAGCATAGAATAAAAAAGGGATAACTATGTTATCCCTTTTTCGGTTGGTTAGTTAAAGAATAAGGTAATTATACACCTATGCTATACTTACTCGATAACCAAAACTTCAAGTTTTAAATGTAGACATTTTAATGGAAATACCTAATACTGGTTTCCACTTAAAATTCAATGGTTTAGGAACAGATTGAGTTTTAAAAATTCTAGTAGTTTTAAAACTTCCAAGCTACAAATCTTGTCTTTTTGTTTCCTAATTCCATGTGAATTATTTCAAAATCTGCATTGAGTTTGTTTAATTGTTTTTCTATGGTCGGTAAGTTTTCCTGTTTTGAAACCAGAGAAGTGAACCAATGAATTTTTTTATTTACACTTATACTATCTCTTATCATTCTCTTCAGAAATAAAGCTTCACCGCCACGGCACCATAGTTCATTAGAACGTCCCCCAAAATTTAATCTTCTGGTCTCGATTCCAAGATTAGTATTTTTCCTGAAATTAGCTTTATTAGCTTCTTCTGCGGAATCATGAAAGGGTGGATTACACATACTGAAATCAAAAGACTCGTTTTCTTTTATCACATTTTTCAAAATGGATCCACGGTCTTCCTGTAATCGAATTTCTATTTGGGATTGAAGCTTATTGTTGACGACGTTTTGCTGCGCTGCTTCAATAGATTTGATTTCGATATCACTACCAAGCATTTTCCAGCCCATATGCTTTGCAGCCAGAATCGGGTAAATACTGCTGGCTCCCACACCAATATCCAGTCCGGAATAGTATTCTTTTCCAATCTTCTTATCCAGAAAATCTTTAAGATGTAACAAATAATCCATTCTCCCCGGAATAGGAGGGCAGAGATATCCTTGCGGAATACTCCAGTTCTTAACCTGGTAATGGTAGTTTAAGAGCGCTTTATTTAAATTGAGTACAGCTTCAGGAATACTAAAATCTATAGTAAGATTATCATATTTATTTCTGAAGACATAAGATTTAAGATCGCTATTGACCTTAACTAATTCAGTAAAATCGTATTGTTCCTTGTGAGGATTATCTGGATGCATAAATTCTTTTCAGAAGGTAAAAATAGGCGAAATATAAATGTCTCAACGGTGATCAGGCATCTAACCAAACCAAATATCATTTTCCACCAATTCTTCGGAAGAATTTAATTTTACGGGAGAGAGATTTTTCTTCGTGTTCAAATACCGACTTACAATTCGATCTGCATAGCTGGAAGTTTTCGCCTGCACCAAAAAATTTCGGAATTCATCGGGATGGTTAAAGTCATCTGAGGGTCCAATGTACCCGTAGCCGGCATACTTTCCTTTATTTAAATAAATAAAACTTTTTTCACCTTTAGTTCGACCTTTTTCCATCAATAGGCAGGACTCATCATAGGTGCCAATAAAATCTACTGCTTTGGCGACCCGTGAATTATATTCTGTTACTGAGATTTCTTCTTTACAAACTCCGCTACAGGCTTCCAGTTTGTAATGATTACAAGCGGAAGTAGCGCTTTGTAAACCAGTATATTTCGGGCAGAGATCAAAATCCTTACATAGGTTTTCTAAAAAACTTACCGCTTCTTCACGGGTATAGAATTTCATCCAGCTAACCGGAGCAATTTTATTTTTATGCAAGGCAAATACTTCAATGCCTTTCTGATTATGATAAGAGGTGAGCGTATAAGGTCTCGAAACTTTCTTCTGAGCCTTATTATATTTCGGATAAAACTTCAGAATCAATTCGGCTTCACGAAGGAGCGCGAGAAATTCAGAACCAGTCAGCTCATAATCGATGCTATAGGTTTCCTGCATCAATTGGTACTTGCGATTACTACGTTCCTGGAAGTGCGATTTTATTCGGGTTTTGATATTTTTCGCCTTGCCAATATATAATGGAATACCATCTTTATCCCTGAAAAAGTAAACGCCGGTAGATTTCGGAAGCTTTTCAAAATCGGCATTTTTAAAGTGTGGTGGTAAATATTCTGCACCACTTTTTCTATTCAAAAATTCGGTGACAACTTCGAGTTCAGGATCCAGCGAAAGACAGCGTTTTAACAAAATCACCGTTGCTTCACAATCGCCCTGTGCACGATGTCTATCGTAAATAGGAATGTTGATGGAAGTGCAAATATTTCCCAGACTGTAAGAAAACAATCCTGGAATTAATTTCTTCGTAAGTCTGACTGTGCAAAGACGCTTTCTCTTAAAATCCATGGCAAGCATCGCAAACTCGGCTCTCAATATATTGTAATCAAAGTTCACATTATGAGCGACGAAAATACAGTCTTTTGTGATTTCCATAATCTCTTCTGCGACTTCAGAAAACTGCGGTGCACTGCTTACCATTTCATCATTGATTCCGGTAAGACTTTCGATATACAATGGAATGGACTGGCTGGGATTTACAAGCGAAGTGAAGGTCTTTGTGATTTCACCATTCTCAAGAATGATCACGCAAACCTCTGTGATCCTGTTTCCTTTGATACCGTTCCCGGTAGTCTCAATATCAACAACCGCGTATTTCAACTCCTCCATGGCTGCAAATTACTACAATCTGCAGAAAAAATAAAGGAAAAAATCCAAACTAATGGAATTAATCCAAAAACGTTAATAATTCGAGCATTTGAGTTCAGCCTACAATTTTCGTTTTTTCTTCTTCATTTTATTCAGCCAGATGATAGTTCCAGTCACGGGTAGGGAAGTGGCAATCAGGCAAGCCAGGAAATAGATGATCTTTGATAGAGTTCCAAAAATTTCGCCAGTATGTAAAGGTTTTATGAGAGATGCGACCTGTACATTTAGATCCTTATCGTCAAAAAGTTCCTTTTTTAATACAGATCCATCCCTCTCCAAAACCAGCAGATCTGAAGTTGATGGAGACCAGTTGTCGTCACCATATTTTCTTATTTCCAATACTTCGGTTTCTTTTTGTGGGATGCTGATACTTGTTTTTCCGGCATATTTCAACTCTGAATTGGAAATGGTATAGGCTTCTGAAAGTGAAATTACTTTAGAACCTGGTTTTTCAGAAGTTATTCCAGGACCACCTCTTCCTCCAAAGATCTTCGTTCCCAGAACCTGACTTCCAGCTTCCCGATACCATTCAAATGACCAGCAAAGTCCTGTGAGGATCATGATCACCAAAACTATACACGAATAGAAACCAAGAGTGTTATGTAGATCGTGATTAATCCTTTTCCAGTTTGCAGACCATTTGATCTTAAAACCTGGTTTGAAAGCTTTCCATTTCCATTTCTTCGGAAACCAGATAATAATTCCACTAATGGATAGAAATAAAAAGATGATTGTAGCAACACCTACAATGGGTCTTCCAATGCTCGTATCTAAAAGAAGCCAGCGATGCATTCTAAACATTACACTGAAGAATCCGTCCAGAGGTGAAGGTTCAGGTTTGAGGATATCTGCCGAATACGGATCCATCATAAAGGTGGTTCCAAGACGATCTTCCGGTGAGGTCTTTACCCGAAATTCATAGGCTTCAGAAGCTTCAGTTGGAATTGAAACAGAAGAAACTGTCCCTTTTTCCGACATTCTGGAAGTTAATTCATCGATCGATAACTTTTCCGAAGAGGGAACAACGTGAAGTTCTTCAGCAAAAATTGATTCGATCTCCTTTTCAAAAACCAGCATGGTTCCGCTAAAACAAACCAGAAATAGAATAATTCCGCTAGCCAGACCCAACCAGAGATGGACGTCTGTCATAAACTTTCGAAAAGTATAGGCTTTCTTTTTTTTCATTTTTAATATTTAAGGTTAGGAACCACGCTGTTTAGATTGTTATTAATGTAAATCGTTTAATTAGAATCTATAGGAAATTACTCCGCTAAAAGTTCTTGGGTCCGTTTGATTGATAAACCTGGTTCTATAGGCATTGTAGCCAATTTCATCAAAAATATTATTTGCGAGAATCCTAACATTCCAGTTCTTATCGATCTGGTATGCAGCCTGTAAGTTTACCAGCGTGAGACTTTCCACATCGAAAGGTTTTTGATTTGGTACAATCCCCTGGTGAGTTACTGCTCCGGCAGACCAGTCATTAACAGGTCTTTCACCCGTGTAATAAACACCTCCACCAAGAGATAATCCTTCAAGATGCTTTAAAAATGAATAATTTACATAGGTGTTGAAGGTGTGTTTTGGTGTATTTAGAGGTGCAGAACCATATACAAAGGAAGTGTGATCCTTATACTGCGCATCGATATACGAATATCCAGCGATCACTTCCAGATTTTGCAATGGTCGCCCCGTAAGTTCTACTTCAACTCCCTGCCGTTGATCATTTCCACCTTGTTGAAAAAATCCAGTTGCAATCCAGTTTTCATCGTATACCGGAAGGTTGATGTTCTTATTATTTATTCTGAAGAGGGTAAGGTTAAAACGCAACCTGCTATTGAGCCAGTTGGTTTTGATACCTGCTTCTACCTGATCGTAACGTTCATTCCCCAATTCTTCACCATTTTCTCCAATTCTTGCTGCTGTTCTAGGGTAAGAGCTATTGGTATAAGAAGCAAAAACATTTACATTTTCAAACGGAGAAACGATAATTCCAGCAAGCGGATTAAATGAATCACTTCTATTATTTTCATCGCCGTTAATGGTTTCTACGGAAGAGTAACGTACTCCTAAAAAAGTCTTGAACCAGTCAGTAAAAGTGATCACATCCTGGGCAACAAAACCTATTGCTTTAGACCTGGCAGCTCCTTCATTTGCTGCCGCAAAATTAATTCCCTGTGGTAACGACCGGCTATTTGAATTATTGAAAACATCAATAGTATCTACTGCTGAAGCAGACTTGCTGAAGGTTTCGTAATTGGTTGTACGATAATCAAAACCAACCTGAAATGTATGACTCACGGCACCGGTTTCGATTTCATCTCCAATTAGATCAAATTGTACCACGCTATTCTTATCACTACGAGTGCTTATTCCGTAGCCACGAGTTCTCTGATTATAGACGGGTACATCGTTTTCCATTACCACATTTCCAAAACTCGCACCCTTGTTATCGAGATCCAGATTAGACCTGTAGTAGGCGGCGCGAAGGCTAAGTTTATCGCTTAGATCCCGATTGATTCTAATGGCGTAAGTAGTATTTTCTGTATTATTGCGATCGTTTTCGTAACCTAAAAAGACATCGTATGGCAGGTCGTAAATCGCGTTTTGATCATTTTCAGCAAGATTAACTGTTCCCACATCTGGAGTTCTGCTATCTGAGAAATAATCCATTTCAAGAGTTATTTCGGTTTTATCATCTGGCTTCCATTCCAGCGAGGGATTGATGTAGAAGCTCTCTCCAGAAATTCTGCTGCGGTAAGAGTCTTTTCTCTCCAATGCTGCATTTATTCTGAAGGCAATATTCTTCTGTTCATTTAGAGGACCATAAACATCGAAAGCCGGTCTCACCAGTCCATAGCTGCCAACTCTCATCGAAGCTTCACCACCAAACTGATATTTTGGAGTTTTGGTAACGATATTCACAACACCACCAGGACTTCCCAGGTCGGTGGCAACGCCTTGTGTAATGGAAGCTGCACCTTTAAGAACCTGGATATTGTCAACACCCTGCATATCGGTTAGAATACCTATTCCTCTAAAATCTGAATGTACACGCACTCCGTTTTTTAAGATCGGAATTCCACGAAAACCTCTGGAAGAAATACTCTCACTTCGGTTTCCATAAGTAGCAAATGTATAAACTCCGGGAACATTCCTTGTCGCTTCTGATATGCTGAGTGCTCCCTGTTGTTGGATGAGCTTATCTGAGATTACTGAGATACTTTGAATCTGTTCGTAAGGTTCTAAAGGCAATCGGGTAAGGGCCTCGATCTTATCTGGATGGCTAAACCTGTTTCCAAAAACCTCAACTTCCTGCAATTGATCATCAATTTCGAGATCAATATTTAATTCAGCTGGTCGATCGCTGAATTCTACTTTCACTTCAGTAGTCTGGTATCCAATCGCAGAAATGCTTAGTTGAAGCTCTACATCTGGTAAATTGTAAAATCTGAATTCGCCCTTAGCATTAGCCGAAGTTCCCTTGTTTAATTTATTGATTACAATGGTCGCAAATGGAACAGGTTCAGAATTATGAAGTATTTGACCTTTGATGTCTGGTTCGGATTGAGCTAATGTTAGAAAGGGTATTGCGAGTAGTAGAAGTAGTAATTTTTGCACCTGTATTTATTTAGACTAATTATAAATAAGCTTCAAATTTATTTATATTTTTAAGATTTTAAAAATTGTTTAGAATGATTTTAAATAAAATTTTATTCTGAAATGGCCAAGTGGTTGAGGTTCAAAAGAAAAAAGCTTTCGCATCGCGAAAGCTTTTTTCTTTTTTGATTTACTGAAACAAATAGAGCAGGATCATAATTCCTATTCCAGTAGTTAGAATAGCATACTTCGTCATGTTGTAGCTTCTTTCTAAACGTTCGATCTTCTCAGTAAATTCATGGTCTTCATTTGATCTGTCCATGATTTTTAATTTGGGTGCTTCAATATCTAAAAATTTTGTTAAAACCCCAAATCGGTTCTCTATTTTATCATTGTTGTTCTCTGATTTCCACTCGAATTCCGCTGGTGTGTCCAGAAAATTCAGGAGCATACATTGATTCTATTGTGCTAATTCCATTCGAGAAGGATCCAGCATTATTGGCTCTTACGGTATATTCAAGTACATAAGTTCCCTTTCTAAGCGTATCAAAGAAGAAATGGGTTGCAGCATCTCTGGTGCTCTCATAATAGCTGGTACTATTTTGATACTTATGTTCACTAATCACGTTTGTTGGCTCAAAACCACTGGCACGCATATCCTTCAAATGAATGAATTCCATATCTGCTTCAGCTCGTACGACTAATCGAACACTTACCAGATCTCCAACTTTCAGTGGAGTATCGGTATCTATTCTTTTGAGTTCATTATTTCCAGTATTGAGATATAACTCTTTTTCGATATTAAGCGGACTCTCAGAATGAGTTTTGATCTTATCCAGATTTTCAAAATACTGCCAGTAGGCGCCACCATAGCCTGCGGTAGTATTATTATTCTCTATTTTAATATTTCCGAAATCTTCTGAAAATTCTCCGGCTTTCCAGGTTGTTTTCACATAGCCAGATCCAGCTTCAGCAGGTGTATTACTCAATTCTTCCATGTCCAGTTTATCTCCGCCAATCACGAATTGAGTATTCGAGGATACTGGAAGTATATCCATTCCCTGCATAAGTAACGCGTAGACCGCTGCAGTTGTAGATTTAGTAGTTTCCCAGTAGTTGGTTCTTTTATTCTGAATTAACCAGATCTTGAGTTCTTCAATTGATTCCATATCCTTAGAAACTTCAGCAAATGCCTGAATTATTTGAGACTGCACTTCAACAGGAGTATTAAATGATCTCCAGCTTGCCGTATTTTCTTTCCAGTACATACCGTAAGTTTCAGATTTTACTGCTGTTTGTTTCAGCGATTCTAAGATCTCCAATGCTTCTATGGAGTGCCCGAAACGATCTAAGGTTATTGCCAGTTCTGCTTTTTCTGAAAGACTATAATCTGTCCATCGTTGCTTTTGATATTCCAGAGATTTGTTAACGAGGTCTTTTTGTTCAGCCGGGATTGGAAATTCTTCCTGGTGCATACTTCTGGTATGTGCATAGGCAAGCACAGTGTAGCTCTTATAAAAGTCAGTTGAATTCTCTGACTCTCTTCTTATCTTCTGCTCCATCAATTCCTTATCCAGATAAGCAATCGCATTGGCAAGAATTCTTCGATCATCCAGCTCAATATTCATGTTCTTCAGTTTTCCGAAGCCCTCGATGATATGAGAAGTGATATAATAATTATCTCTACCGCCAGGGAACCATGGAAATGCTCCCGACGAATTTTGCATTCTGCGTAACCTGGTCATCATAGAAGTCAATTCTTTGTCCATTCGCCCGGTTTCAAACAATAAACCTATTCGTTGTTGCTGTAGACTTTCAGATTCAGCATCCTGTACCCACGGAGTCTCAGCAAGCAAAAGGCTCTTGAGTTCTTCATTTTTCTGAAGATTGCTCACCATACTGGAATCTTTTCTCCATGCTTCATAAACTTCAGCAATCTCCGGTTTTGAGTTCACAATTTTCTGTCCAACAGAATTAGCGAAGATCTTTGAAAATATCTGTTCAGAACAATCATGTTCGTACTCCATGAGGTATGGCAAACTTTGTAAGGCAAACCAACCGGGATTGGAAGTATATTCAAATGTAAATTGATGATTCTTCATGGTTTCAGAGTCATTCGATTTCAGGTTTTCAAATTCAAAGTTTTCAGTTTCTCCTGCTCTTACAAATAGTGGGATACTTTCGTAAACCAGCATCCTGTTCTTCAAAACGGGAAGTAAATTTTCTTCCCCATCACTAAAATCACCTGCTTTCGCAAGGATTCTATAGGTCACCGCAGGAATAGTTTCGGGTACAAACAGTTTCCAGCTTACCACCCTGGTCTTTCCTGCCTGGATCTGGAAGGCTTGCAGCGTTTCAGTATTTCCCATCGGGATATCTGCCGGTTCCATCGTCACGGCATCAAACAACTTCAGTACTGCGTTACCGGTCATTGGTTCACTGGAAAGGTTGGTTACTTTCACCTTGAAAATGATACTATCACCTTCTCTTAAAAATCGCGGTGCATTTGGTACTACATTTAGATCCTTGCTTGTGGTTACAATTTTCTCGAGTTCACCGGTGCTCCAGTTGCTGTTATGAGCCAGTAATCGTAATTTCCAGCTGGTTAGTGCTTCCGGAGTAGTAAAGCTGAACGATAAACTTCCATTTTCATCCAGTCTAAGATCCGGGAAGAAAAAAGCTGTTTCCTGTAGATTTGTTCTTGCATCAACATTTTCAAGGTCTTCCAGGGATTTGCTGGTGGTAATGATCACAACACCATCAGCCGCTCTGCTTCCATAAATTGCTGTAGCTTCAGCACCTTTCAGAATTTCAACGCGCACAATATCTTTTGAATCCAGATCATAGTCTTCAACAGGCTTACCATCTACGATAAACAATGGACTTCCACTTATGCTTGAACTACCTCTAATCTTAAACTCGGTGTTGGCTCCGGTTCTGGATACCTCTACGCCGGCAACCTTGCCTTGTAACAAGGCTACAGATTGACTTTCCTGTTCGGTAACTTCCATAACTTCTTCTGCTGCTGCCTCACCGTAACCTGTAACTACGACTTCATCCAGGCTGGAAGAATCTGCTTCAAGATCAATAAACACTTCGGTTTCATCACCAAGTTGGTATTCCTGACTTACAAAACCTACAAAACTAAAGGTGAGAAGTGAGTTTTTAGGAGCATCGATTCCAAATTCACCATCAAAATCAGTTTGGGCAGCAAGGCTCGAACCTTTGACCATTACATTGACTCCTGGAAGTGGTTCTCCATTTTCATCAACTACTCTTCCTTGCACACGAGCTCCGGAATCTGCTTTATTGCTAACTTTTAAAGTGCTCAGATAATTCCTGTATTGGTAACTGTTGGGCTGTCCAAAATCAAAACCAAATTGAGAGAGCTCATCAAAGCGAAGATTAACTCGTCTATAATAATTATACCTGCCAAAAAATCTATTCAGGTTGGTGCTTCGACCTAAATTATCAAAATATAAGGATGGATAATCAGATCTAAATCCAGTAAACCCGGTATCTGTATTCCACTCATCCTTTTTAAATTGATCAAGCGAAATATCATACATAGAAGCCAGAACTTCAGCTTCTTTTTTCTCACCAGGAGTTGATACATTGAAACTCCAGGTTTCTTCAAGTCCAGGTCTTATTTTATTTCTGAAGGTTTCCGTAGAGATTTCAAGATCTTCGAAATCTTTTCTGAAGTTTACAACCTCGCTGAATTCAATTTGCCGGTTGTTCATCACTGAAGAAACAACCAGTTTAAATTCAGGATCTTCCAGAGCTTTTAGCGGAATCTTCAATTTTAACTTCCCATCAAGCTTATAGTATTCTCTAAAAATAGAAGTACGACCGTTCCTGAATGCTGAAACGCGAATTCGTAAATTATTTATAGGAGAGCTGATCTCAACCTGCGCGTTTTCATCTGAAGCTAATGTTTCTTTATTGATAATACTTACCAGAAGATCCTGATCGGTAAAGGCTTTATTACTTTTAGGATCCTGAATACTAATAACCTTTAGTAATTCTTCTGTTTTATTTTCATGTCGGAGTTCGAAACTTAGTAAGTAACTACCTTCTTTCCAATTTCTGGTAGCGATCTCATCCTCAAAATCTCCATCTGAATCAAAACTGGATTCGTATACTTTCTCAAGTTTTTCCCAGTTTTCTGGTTTAGTCAGCTTTCGATAAGGTTCATTCGGGAATAATCTTTCAAATTCATCTTTAGAAATAAGTTCGAATTCAGGTGCCTCCCACCATCTGTTTTGATAGTGCTTTTCAGGACTCTTGAGTCTATAGATCTTATAAGTACCCGTTGCAGGGACCTTTTGATCATTAAGATTCCTTGTTGCCAGATCGATTTTAAGCGTATCATTAATATCGATCTTTTCTGCAATTTCAAGCTTTGGAAGAAAATTCTTATTCCCGATTTTAAGCGACTGCTGTGTATCTCTCGTTTCTCCACTCACATCGGTTACAGAGGCAGATACGGAGTATCGATATATAAGATCATTAAGGTTGGTGTTCTGGTCTGCCTTCGCTTCAAAAGGAATGATAAATTCACCATTTTCATCAGTTTCAGTAGTATCAGTTTCAATAATTACTGGATCTGAATAATAACTTCTCCACCACGAATAATTCATTCGTTCCCTGGTAACAGTGTAAGCAACTTTAAGATTAGGAAGCGAGGCACCAATATAAGCTTCAGCAGAACCCTTAAGTTCAATTTCTTCACCCAACTCGTAAGCCTTATTTATAGTATCAAAACTTACTTCAAAAGTTGGTCGTTTATATTCTTCTACACTAAAGTATTTGTAATCATCCTGAAAGTCATCCAACTCATCCCAGAATTTAGAATCGGTTTCAATATATTCTTCGGCATAAATAGAGAACTGGCCGGTAAGATTATTGACTGGAAGATCAAAACTACCTGTAAAAGATCCGTACTCATTGGTCTTGAATCTAAATTCATGAATTTCATTTTCATTCGGGTCATCTACGAATACGTCTATATATTCATTAGGAACTACGCTGGTAGAATCATTTCTATGCTGAAGAAAAACGCCTTTAAAATGCACTTTCTGACCCGGACGGTAGATCGCACGATCCAGGAAGAAAAGTACCTTCGCCTGTGAATCTTCATCTTCATTATTACTATAGTTATAACGATTACCACCGCGATTGTAAGATGAAGAGTAGAAATCATCTCCCTTTGTAAATTCGGTATGTTCTTCCCAATATCGATTACCCGAATAGTTCTCCAATGCTATCTCCCCATTACGATCAGAGGTCCTGGAAAGAATGGTGGTATTACCCTTTTTTACTCTTAGAATAACATCGTTTAGATTTTCTCCTGACTTTCGATCAACTACATGAAACAGGTTCTTTTTCTCAAAATCTGTTCTGGAGACGGCGATGTTGGTTACCAGGTAAGTCCCGGAAGTATGATTGCCTTCTGAATCGTATAAATGAACAAGATACCTTCCGAAGTCATTCCCCGGAATTACAATTTCCGTTGAATGTTCATTATAATCTGTTTCTCCTGGTAAAACGATCTGTACGCTATCTGAAATTTTTGCAGCTTCTTTTTTTATAAAATCTGCTCTATCTCTATAATTTACTTTGTCCAGGAAATTCATGCTAACCTTACCTATTTTCATATAGATAGTATCTACATTTTTATAAGTAAGCTTAGCTCGACCCGTTTCATTCCGGGTCAGGATATTTTGTAATTGTGCCTCAAGACTTAGTGCGGTAAGTCTTTTCAATAGATTCTGAGCATTCTGCCGGGTAAGCGTATTGCTATAGTTAGACTCAATAAGTTTTAAAAGATTAACAGCTTTAGCATTATATTCGGGATACTTCAGTAGTCCTTCTTCATCTCTATCTGAAGCTTTCTCAGCATATGCATTGGCCAGTTCAAACATAAGCTGAGCCTTAATTTTCCGGTCTTTAGAATTTTCTTCCAGCTTCTCAATTGCACTGATGTATTCCTGAAAGTCATCATGAAATTCAGCATAAACAAACTCAATACGTTGTAGCTTCCAGTAATTCAGCGATACATCACCTTTATCTTTTGAATGGATTCTTTCCAGTTCCTGATATTGTCGTAGAGCAAGCAGCTTTGAATTCTCAACCTCAGCAATTTCAGCATTTACAAATCGCGAGTCTGTAGCAAAAAGAACCTCTTTGCTAACGTTTGTTTTCGCAGCTTCAAACTCTGAATTGAAAAAGCTTCCATCTTTAAGAAACTCCAGATAACGTCCAGCAAGAAGATCATAGATAGACGGTCTGAAATCTCTGGTTATAGTCTTTGCATTTAAAAGCACATCAATTTCAGAATTGGAGAAATTAACAAGTTTGCCAGGATTGGCAACAGAATTTTTATGAGCTGTATGAATACTGTCTTTTATAGTTTCCAGAGACCAGGTAGTCAAATCTTTTTGATCTGGATCATCGATCTGTTTCTGTGCGCGGCGGCTCCACCGGTTCTGTCTGTAATAATCACTTAGTAATTCAGCTTTATAACTTTGAAGCACCTGATCAAATGGAAAAGGAATCTGAGCGATAGAATTGTTGATATCCTGAAGTATGTGGCTCTCAGCGTTCTCGTGATTGATCTGATATAGACGGTAATGGTAGATCTTAGACTTAATAAGCTCATCATAGCTTTTATCACTTTTTGCGCGCTGCATTAAATTATTGGTACGCTCTAATGCAGTCTCAACTTTTCCCACCTTCTCAAGTGAATTGATCTGTAACCAACTTTCTTTATAACTAGGGTTTTGAGCGAATAGTAAACTTTGGGATATGATGAAGATCCCTAAAAGCAATTTTTTCATAGGTAGCGGGTTAGGTTGTATAGCAATTAAAAGGTACTAAAAGATTTAGCACAGCAATAGTTATGCCTGTAATTTTACAACTTTATCTGAACCTTGAAAATTTAATTATTGAGAGACGTACGCAGTTTATGAAATTCTTCCTCTAAAAAACTCATTTGCTGTTTAATGTCGGTATTCCTGCTATCTGGAATACGATGATAAAAGGCATATTTGATCTCCCATAGCTCTTTTACATCGGCGTAAGGAATCTCAATATCTTCAATACCTTTATGATCTGCTTTTAAAATGAATTTTTTAGCCGACTGGTATATCCTTCTCAGGAATACTTTTTCCTCGGAAACTACCAGGAACAAACATGCGCTCGCGAGATTAGGGTATTCCTTCTTCTGAACTTTCACACCTATCACTACATCTTTCGGATAAAAGCCATCAGAATCTGTGCTCATTTCGAGGTCATGAATTACGAAAGCTCGTAGATCTGCCTCATTATAGATAGGTAGATGAATTTCCGGTAGATCTGCTATAAAATTATCTTTAGCGTGATGCTGTATATAATCCTGTTGTCCTTCCCGGGTGATACAGGGCACTTTTTTGCAAATATCTGGTTTAGCTTTAAGGTCATCATGCTCAGGTTTGCCTCTAAACTTCAGCAGTTCATTTACTGTAAGTTCGTTAGTAAGCAGATCATCTATAGGAATGCTAAAATAATTAGCAATCTTAATGATGGTTTCAATCTTAGGTTCGCTTCGCCCTTCTTCGTAAGCGCCCAGTGTACCACGTTTGAGGTCGAATAGCTCAGCAAATGCCTGCTGACTCAAACTACGAACCGATCTTATTTTCCTGATATTTTTTCCGAATAATGACATTTATTGCTAATAATATTTGCAGAATTGATTATTTATTGTAAATTAGTCTAACAATATTAGCAAATACATTTCAGTATTGCTAATTTTTTTAGTCTGAAATGTTCGAACACTCAGAGATCTGTTATTAACCAACTAAAGAATTAGAATTATGATCTCATTTATTATCGATATAGCCACCGAGCTTATCACGTTTCTTTAACAAAGTCTTAATACTTTTTTGTATTATTAGGCTCTCAAAATAGTAGTACTAACCGTAATAACCACCTATGAAAAATCACTTTAATATTACGAGAGATTTTTTGCTGGAATTGAATTTTAATATCACCCGGGAGAATCCGGAAGATGGACTTTTAGTGATTCAAAAAGAAAATTCTGGAATTAGAAATCTCATCGTAGGCGTTGCTCCGCCAATCTTAATTATGGAGCAGTACATTTTTAAGATCAATAACCAGTCTGAAAAGATCTTTAAAAGTTTGTTACAGAAGAATCGCGATATCGTTCACGGTGCTTTTGTACTGGACGAGTCTGGTGAAAAAGTCATTTACCGCGATACCCTCCAGATTGAGAACATGGATCTGAACGAATTGGAAGGGAGCTTAAACTCACTCAGCTTATTAATGAGTGAATATTCAGATCATATCATAGAATTCTCAAAATATTAAAATTCAGCATTATGAACATCTTTAAGAGATTATTTAAAATAGGAGAGGCAGAAACAAATTCTGCCCTGGACAAAATGGAGGATCCAATCAAAATGACCGAACAGGGCATTAGAGATATGAAACTTGACCTGGACAAAAGTCTGGAAGCACTGGCACAGGTGAAAGCACTTGCCATTAGAGCTAAGAACGATCAGGAAGAATTTCAGAATAAAGTGGACGATTATCAGAATAAAGCGATCATCATCCTGAAGAAAGCACATTCTAAAGACATGGAACAGGTAGAAGCAGATCGCCTGGCGCAGGAAGCTCTCGTGCAAAAAGAAGCAGCAGAGCATCAGGTTCTAAGAGCTAAGGAAGAGTCGGTTAAATTCGATAATAATGTTGCTCAATTGCAAAAGAATATCCAGACCATTAAAGCAAATATCGGGAACTGGGAAAACGAACTCAAGACGCTAAAAGCAAGAGTTAAAGTATCGAATGCCACCAAAAACCTGAATAAGCAAATGGCTGAACTTGATAGCACTGGTACGGTATCTATGCTGGAAAGAATGAAAGAAAAAGTAGCCCAGGAAGAAGCACTGGCCGAGGCTTACGGAGATATTGCCAATGCTTCTAAATCTATCGATGAGGAAATCGATAAGGCGGCAGATACCTCGAAAGCCAAAGCAAGTGATGAACTGGCGAAGCTTAAAGAACAACTTGGAATGAAAGATTCTAAAAACGAATAAACTTGGATAACCTAATCAACATACTTTTTTCAGAGGTAAACGTGATCCTGAGCGTGTTACTCATGATTCTAATCCTCTACTGGATCATCACTATGATAGGTGGTCTGGATTTCGATCCGGACTTCGATATCGACGTGGATATGGATGCAGATGTGGATCTGGATTCCGGGATCGAAGGTGGAAATATGGATTTTGAAGATATTTCCAATACCGAGATCAACCAGGAAGACGTGGTTGGGAAGAGACGAAAACCTTTAAAGTGGTGGCAGATATTCCTGATCTATTTCAATTTCGTGGGACTGCCATTTATGTTCACTTTTACCTTCTGGATCTTTGTCTGGTGGTTTATAACCACACTGGTTACGGCGATCACTGCAAGCTATGATAACTTTATAGGTTTTGGGATCATGCTGCTGGCTTTATTTCCGGCACTGTTCGTCACCAAGATTCTGACTACACCTTTTAAAGGTTTCTTTAAAAACCTGAATAAGGATGGTGACGCACCCATCGATTATCTTGGTAGAAAGGCAACTTTGATGTCGACCATTTCAAAAGACAGGATGGGAAATGCTGAGGTGAGCGTAAATGGTGATAGCTTATCTATTTATGTAAAATCACTTACCGGCGATGCGCTCCCTTATGGAAGTAGTGTCCTTATTATCAAGCGGTCTCCAGATCGCAATTATTACCTCGTACAATCATATAACGAATAAAACTAATCTAACTACAATGGAATCAATCTTACCAATTATTGGAATTGGAATAGGCGTATTGCTATTTCTAATCATCGTTTACTTCGCGATCATCGCGATGTTCTATAAAAAAATTCCCCAGGGACAGGCGCTCATCAGGACCGGTTTTGGAGGAACAAAGGTCGCTACAGATAAAGGTCTGTACACGGTACCTGTTTTTCATAAAACTGAGATCATGGATATTTCTGTCAAGAAGATCCAGATCGAAAGACTGGCGCATGAAGGTCTTATTTGTAGAGACAATATGCGTGCAGATATCAAAGTTGCCTTTTTCGTTCGGGTGAACAATGATATTGAATATATTAAAAAAGTAGCGCAGACCATAGGTGTGGACCGTGCATCAAAGATTGCTACGCTGGAAGATCTTTTTGAAGCAAAGTTTTCAGAAGCATTAAAGACAGTAGGTAAAAAATTCGATTTTATCGAACTCTATGAAGCCAGACGTGAATTTAGAGATGAGATCGTAAATATTATCGGTACAGATCTTAACGGCTATACGTTGGAAGATTGTGCGATCGATTTCCTGGAGCAGACTTCAGTAAAAGAATTAAAGCCAGACAATATTCTGGACGCTGAAGGGATCAAGAAGATCACCGAGCTTACGGCAGTTCAGAATATGAAAGCCAACCTTATCAAGCGTGATGAGGAAAAAACCATCAGAAAGCAAGATGTGGAAGCCAGGGAAGCAATTCTTGAACTGGATAAGCAGTTAGCTGAAAAAGAAGAGCAACAGAAACGCGAAATTGCGAATATCAAAGCTCGTGAAACTGCAGAAACTCTGAAAGTAGACGAAGAAGAAAGACTTAAATCTGAAACTGCCAGAATTGCTACGGAAGAAAAAGTGAAAGTTGCAGAAGAAAATATGCAACGCCAGATCATTGTAGCACTTAAAAATAAAGAGCGTACCGATGCTGTGGAGTCTGAAAGAGTTGAAAAAGACAGATTGCTGGAGGCTACCGAGCGTGAAAGAGTGGTAACTCTTGCGCAGATCGAGAAAGAAAAAGTAGTGGAGGTTGAGAAGAAAAACATCCAGGATGTGATTCGTGACCGTGTGATGCTGGAAAAAGGAGTGGTAGAAGAGCAGGAAAACATGAAAGATATTCAGGCATTTAAAACTGCCGACAGGGATAAGCAGGTAAAAATTACTACTGCGGAAGCTTCTGCCCAGGAAGAACTTATTAAAACGACCATTGCTGCGGAAGCACAAAAAGAAGCTGCCAAGCAAAAAGCCGAAGAGATCAATATCGAAGCACTTGCTCATAAAGAAGCCAGCCAGAAACAAGCTGAAGCGAGGAAAATTCTTGCTGAAGCCCAGGCGAAAGAAGAAGCAACTGTTGGTATGTCTGAAGCTCAGGTAATGCATGCGAAGGCTGATGCCAACGAGCGTCAGGGACTTGTAGAAGCGAATATCATCGAGAAAAAAGCACGTGCTGAAGCGGCCGGAATGGAAGCTAAGGCAGATGCTAAACGGAAAGATGGACTTGCCGAAGCAGATGTAATTAAAGAGAAAGCAATAGCCGATGCTTCAGGAATTGAGGAGAAAGCTGCTGCAATGAAGAAACTGGATGGTGTTGGAAAAGAACACGAAGAGTTCAAATTAAGACTGAACAAAGATCTTCAGGTAGATCTTGCCAATATCAATATTCAGAAGGAAATTGCAGACGCACAGGCGCAGGTAATTGGCGATGCGTTGAAAGCTGCTAAGATCGATATCGTTGGAGGAGAAACTATGTTCTTCGATCAAATCGTTGGCCAGATCACCAGAGGTAAAGGATACGACAGGCTTGTACAGAACTCTACGAACATCCAGGAGGTAAAAACCGCCATTCTTGGTAGTGAAGATGTGAAAGGGAATCTGCTTGAAAAAGTAAGAGACTTCGCTTCTAAATATGGAGTAAGTACCGAGGATATTAAAAACCTTAGTATTGCCTCTCTTATTACAGATCTTAAAATAAAATCTGATGATAAAGAAGAGCAGACCATGCTCGGCAATCTTCTGAACCTGGCGAAAGGCCTGGGAATTCAGGATAAACCTATCTCAAAACTTAGATAACTGGAAATGCCGGTGCCTGGCACCGGCTTCTTTTTTAATCTACATCAATTACATCACAAACTTCAGGAAGAGAACATGGCAAAGGAACCCATAAAGGAAGAGAATGCGCAAAAACTGGATGTTGGTACCTACGAGGTGATCCAGGGAAGACTGCAAAAGCAAAAAACTGAGTTACAATCCCGACTTCAGAAATTAAATGAAGAGCGACAGAAAGTTTTTGGTTCTTTGGAAACCAGGCTTATTGCCAATGACCGCATCAATACTGAAAACAACTGTATTGCGAGGGATATCGTTTCGCTTGGCAACACCTGCATTTTTGGTTACAATGTGCATTTTGGTTTGCGTACAGAAATTTCTTTGAACGATGTGATGAGTATTTACAGGTTTGAGAATAATTCTTTTGAAGCCATCGATACAGATCTACTGAAAAACGATGTTTTCGAATCTGATTTCAAAAATCTTTACAAGTATTACAGAAATACCATTTTCTCCAAATTTGCGGTTATTGGGAACTATCTTTATATGGTTTTCCGGTTAAGTGAGAGTGTGACCGATATTAAGACCTTCAAATGGCTTATTAAAGATGAAGGTTTGCAATATGTGGACAATCGCAGTGATCACGAGTACAGACTACCGTCACAACATGAATTTAACTGGCAGGAAGTTTCCAGGGATCAACACAGGCAGGGAGTTCATGCTCATGTTTCTATTCTGGATCGTGTTTTTGTAGAGACAATTGGCGGTGATCTTACGATCAAGATCGAGGATAATACCAATGATGGAAAAGGAATCTTTTCCGAAGAAGTAGAGCACCGGGATCAAACGCTGGATGACGCACAGTATAGATTTGCAAATCTTGGTAACCTGATAATTCTTGAGATTAAACCATTTCAGGAAGGTCCGCGTTATTTCGTGTATAATCATAAACTTCGGGAAGTTCAAAAGATCAGCAGTATCAAGGATACCTGCGTTTTATTACCAGACGACCAGGGGATAATATTTCCAACTGGTTACTACTTACAAACCGGGGAATATCATTTGTTCGATCATAGTATTCCGAATTTAAGATTTCAGGAAAAGATAAGTTCTCCAAATGGCGAGGATTTTCTGTATGTCTTCTATGCTCCGGAAAATGGACTCTACAACCTGATGAGCTATAATGTGATCTCTCAGGAAATCCAGACTCCAATTATTTGCAATGGTTTTACCATCCTTGAAAAAGGTGAACTATGCTATTTCAAGAACGAAAATGAACAAACCAAACACCATGTGATCCAGATCTGGCAAACGCCATATCTTAAAGGTGATTTTGTGCCTTCCAGTCATGAGGATAGCATGTTATATAAGATAGGGAACAAGGATATCGTAAAGGCGATGGCCGAGGTCAACGGACTCGTAAATCTTCTGAATAAAGAGGATAATTATGATGGTTTGTATGCAGATCTTTCCAAACGTTCCAAGGATATTCTGGATGCTTATTACTGGCTGAAAGAAGAGGAAACTCAGCTTCTAAATGAGCCACTTGGAGAAATAAACCAGGCTGCAAATGCTGCCATGGATGAATTTCAGAAGGTGCTGGAACTCAAGAAGAATGCTAGGCAGAAAACTAACGAAATAGGGAAAGAAGCCGAGCAAATCTTTAATAAGATAAAAAGTTCAGGTTTTCGGAATATCAATGATTTCGTAAATGCATTGACGCAGCTCAGGTCATTAAGAGGAGAAGCGATCAGTCTTAAAGAAGTACGTTATGTAGATGAACAATTTATTCAAAACCTCGAAGAGCAAATAGCTGAGCAAACTACAAAGATCTCGCGAAGATGCGTGGATTTCTTACTGGATGAGAAAGCTCTGAATCCATATCATAAGGCAGTAAGTGATAAAGAAGAAAAGCTATCTGATATTAAAAAGGTGGTTGATGCCCGAAAACTTGAGGAAGAAGTCAATAAAACTTCAGAAGACCTTGAATTATTGATTGATATTGTTTCAAATCTTGAAATAGAGGATACTTCGCATTCTACAAAGATCATCAATAATATTTCCCTTATTTTTTCTTCGATCAACCAATTAAAGGCAGAGATCAGGAAGAAGCGAAAATCCCTTGGAAGTGCAGAAGCTCAAGCCGACTTTGCCGCGCAGTTAAAGCTTATCGATCAAAGTATCATCAATTACCTGGACATCGCCGATACTCCGGAAAAATGTGATGATTTTCAAACCAGGATTTCCATTCAGCTAGAAGAATTGGAGGGCAAGTTTGCCGATTATGAAGAATTTATTGAGCTGATTATTGAGAAGCGGGAAGAAGTTTATAATGCATTTGAAGCGCGTAAGAATACACTCGTAGAAAAACGGAATAAACGTGCGGTAACTTTACAAAATTCCGCAGAAAGGATCCTGAAAGGTGTGCGGAAGAAATCTGAATCCTTTGATGAGGTTTCCGAGATTAATGCTTATTTCGCATCAGATATCCTGGTGAACAAAGCCAGAGATATTGCCACGCAATTACAGGAAATGGATGACAGTGGAAAGGCTGAAGAGATACAGTCTATGCTGAAGTCTGCCCGCGAAGATGCGCTTCGAAAACTGAAGGATAAGAAAGAAATTTACGAAGATGGCGATTCGATCATCAAGCTTGGGAAACATAAATTTGGCGTTAATAAACAGGAGCTTGATCTTACGATCTTATTCGTGGACGATGCTTTGCATTATCATATTACTGGGACAGATTTCTACCAGAAGATCGAGAACGAAACACTTATAAAATCTGAGCAATACTGGAGTCAGGATTATATTTCAGAAAACAAGAGTATATACCGAGCCGGTTTTCTTGCCTATAAATTATTCCGAAGATTTGGTGAAGAACTAAAGGACCATACGGAGGAAGATTTGATCAGGCTAGTGCAGGAGGAAAGTAGCAAAGACTATTCTGAAGGATACGTGAAAGGAATTCATGATCTGGATGCGGCAAAAATACTATCTGTGCTTCTGGAAAAGCATGAGGCTTTGGATCTGCTTCGGTTTCACCCCGTAATTAGGTCCTGCGCACAATTTTTCTGGAAATTTTCTTCTTCGGAAATCCGGTCAAATTTAGATCAGAATATAAAAGCTGCGGGAGAAGTGTTGCAGGTATTTCCAAATTCCAGAGAATACCAGTCATTGCTGAAAATACTTACCAAAGATATTTATGAATTTGGACAGGAATCAGGAATTTTTGAACCGGAATTGGCTTCTGAAGTTGCTGAATACCTGTTTGAAGAATTGCAAAATGATGATGATTTTCAAAAAAGCGGAATAGCCATCGGGATCAAAGAAGATTTCCTGAATATGCTGAAGTCGGAAAACGCCGATCTAAAATTTAAGGACAGTCTTAAAAGCCTGAGTTCAAACCAGGCAAAAGTTTCCTTGATCGAGCAGTGGTTAAAAGCATTTTTGCAAAGCAAACTAGATGATCAAACGAGCTTAAAAACCAAATATGTAAGTGAAGCAGCAGCGCTTATACTTTTTGAAGATGAATCTGTTCTAAATACGAAATTTACTTCACCATCTCAGCATATTGAGAATTTGAGAGGTGAGCATCGCCTGGTTCAAGCAGGAGTTTTCGATTTTAACTATCATGATTTTATAGCGACCTACAGAAGCTATTTTGAGATCGATGTTCCAGCTTACCACGAATTTAGAAAAGCCAGGCATGAAGTGACTCTTCAGCTCAAGGAAGATCTTAAACTTGAAGAATTCAAGCCGGGAACACTAAACTCCTTTGTTCGAAATAAATTAATAGACCAGGTTTATTTTCCACTATTTGGAGATAACCTGGCCAAACAGCTGGGCACCGTTGGAGATCAAAAAAGAACAGATCGAATGGGATTGCTGTTGCTTATTTCTCCTCCAGGTTACGGTAAAACTACCTTGATGGAATATATTGCCAACAGACTTGGACTGGTTTTTATGAAGATCAATGGTCCGGCGATTGGTCACGATGTAACTTCAGTGGACCCATCTTCAGCTACTAATTCGGCAGCCAGGGAAGAGCTTAAAAAACTGAATCTTGCCTTTGAAATGGGGAATAATGTGATGTTGTATCTTGACGATATCCAGCATTGTAATCCTGAATTTCTTCAGAAGTTTATATCTCTTTCCGACGGAACCAGGAAAATCGAAGGGATTTACAACGGTAGATCGAGAACTTATGATATGCGTGGGAAGAAATTCTGCTTGATCATGGCTGGGAATCCTTATACAGAAAGCGGCGAGAAGTTTCGAATTCCAGATATGCTGGCGAACCGTGCAGATATTTACAATCTTGGTGATATTATTGGCGATACTGCTCACCTTTTCAGATTGAGTTTGATCGAAAATTCATTGACCTCCAATCCTGTTCTGCATCAGCTTAGTAGCAAGAATTTTGATGATGTGTATAGATTGCTTGACAGAATCGAGAATAATAACCAGGAAGTACAGCTGGAAGGGAATTACTCGAACCAGGAAGTACAGGAATATGTGTCGGTTCTGGAAAAGGTCATACAAATACGGAACAATGTTTTGAAAGTGAATGCGGCTTATATCAAAAGTGCTGCGATGGAGGATGAATATCGAACAGAGCCATCTTTTAAATTGCAGGGTTCCTATCGTGATATGAATAAACTGGTGGCGAAAGTGGTTCCGGTAATGAATGATGCGGAATTGCAAACGCTTATTCTGTCACATTATGAAAGCGAATCTCAAACCCTTACTTCAGCTGCGGAAGCAAACTTGTTGAAATACAAGGATCTTATTGGCAGTTTGAACGAAGAGGAACGTAGCAGATGGAATACCATTCAGGAAACTTTTCAGAAGAATAATAAACTAAAAGGTCTTGGGAACAAAAATGAGATGGCGCAATTGCTTTCTCAAATGATGGAATTTACAGATAATCTAGAGGGAATTAAACAAGTGTTGCAAAATGGATTCAATAAATAAATTGGTGAAATGATGAGAATTTAAGTAAACAACTGTTAATTTAAAACGTTGTTTTTAGTTAAAATGTGGATGCAGTCAAGATATAGTTTAATAGAGTCAAGTTGGATATGGAAAGGTCGATATAGAATGATACATTCGCCTCAATCTTAATAAAAACTTAAAATTATACTATGAAGAAGACTTACCTACAAAACTTCTCACTTATCGCTTTATCTGCAGCATTTCTAGGGCTAGGATCCTGTTCGAATGATTCTGCAGAATCTATAGATACTGATAGTATGAATCCAAGTGCAACTTCATTCGAGCTTGCGCATAATGAGAATGATTTCGTACAACTATCTGGACAGAAAGGTGCGTTTGAAAATGGATTGAAAACAACTACAGCTCCAGGTGATGATCGAGGGAGATACAATATCAGTCTAAGATATTTAGTACCACCAACTGAAAGACAGCAGGATGTTTTCGAATCTGCTGCTGCAAGATGGGAAAGAATTATAATTAAAGATGTACCATCGATTACTGGTACAATTCCTTCAGCTTTCTCAGGTGTGCCGCCAATTATCGAGAATGGAACTATAGATGATATTGTAATCGAAGTAGTGATTGCACCAATTGACGGACCAGGAAATATTCTTGGACAGGCAGGACCAAGGTTTACCAGAAATTCAGATGGATTAACCGTAACTGGTTTGATGTTCTTTGATGTAGCAGATCTTGAAACTCTTGATAGATTGGATCTATTTGAAAATGTTATCGTCCATGAAATGGGACATGTATTAGGTATAGGAACACTTTGGGACAGTAAAGGTTTACTTGCTGGAACAGCCGCTGAACCATATTTCGCAGGTCGTAAAGCAAATGTATTCTGGAATGCTGAAGGAGGAGTTGGAGAACTTCCAATAGAAAATACAGGTGGTCCAGGAACTGCTTATGGGCACTGGAGAGAATCTATACTTAGAAACGAATTGATGACAGGTTATATAAATCTTGGAGAAAATCCTCTAAGTAGAATAACTGCTGGGTCATTAAAAGATCTTGGTTACGGAGCCGCATCTGTAGGGGAAACTTATGACCTTGTAAAAGGTGCACCAGGAGTAGATCTTGATGAATTGAATACAACATCTAAAGAAGGTCTATACATAGCTAAGATGGAAGAAGTTCTTCTACCAATTGGTGTTATTGAAGACAACTAATATTTAAAATTCATATTTAGTTTTTCGAAGAATCCTGCCCCCGGCAGGATTCTTCTCTTTATAAGCTAATCCAGGTAAAATTTAATTTTCAGTTTTCAATTAAATGACAGAACTTTCGAAGTTCTAACCAAACCAACTTTTTATGGCTTCAGGATTTTTTGCTTTACTGGATGATATTGCTGCATTGATGGATGATGTTGCGGTGATGAGCAAAGTTGCCGGTAAGAAAACTGCCGGATTGCTCGGTGATGATCTTGCTGTAAACGCAGAAAAAGCCAGTGGTTTTATTTCTGATAGAGAATTGCCGGTATTATGGGCCATCACTAAAGGTTCCCTTTTAAACAAGCTTATCATTCTGCCGGTCGCATTTTTACTAAGTGCCTTTGTTCCGGTGGCCATAAAGATCATACTCCTTATTGGTGGATTGTATCTGGCTTATGAAGGTGCAGAGAAGATCCATGAATACTTGTTTCCTCATAAACATGCGAAATCCACACCTGTTCCAGAAGATCTAACAAAGGAACAGATGTTAGAACGAGAAGATGAGAAAGTAAAATCGGCTATACTTACAGATTTTATACTTTCTGTAGAGATCGTAATTATTGCATTAGGAACGGTGAGCGGGGAGGAGTTACCAACTCAAATTGGAGTAGTAAGTATTATTGCGCTTGTAGCCACTGTAGGTGTATATGGAGTAGTCGCTCTAATTGTAAGAATGGACGAATTTGGAGCCAAGCTTATCAACATGAATGAGCAAACAGACAGCTTTTCAGATAAAGTAGGTCAATTCTTAGTAAATGCTTTACCGTGGGTGATCAAAGGATTGGCGCTTATCGGTACCATAGCATTGATGCTGGTTTCTGGAGGGATCTTCGTACACAATCTGGAATTTATTCATGACCTGGTACATTCTCTACCCACTATTCTTGGGGAATTCTTAGTTGGACTGGTTGTAGGAGCAATTGTATTACCTCTGGTTGGATTAGGGAAAAAGATATGGAAGTCGGTTTCCAACAAATAAATTTTAAATTTAATTACATACATGAATAGAAATTTCTGGCTCGAACTTAAAGAACAACTCCTTGACTTTTTGATCGAAATTGGTCCAGAGATATTTTATTCTGTCGTTACGCTTATCATTGGAATTTTTGCTATCAAAATTCTAATGAATTTGCTGAAAGGCGCTTTGCGAAGATCTAAAGTGGAACTTTCTCTGAAAACTTTTGTAGAGAGTCTGAGTGTCTTTGTGCTCTACGGTTTTTTGTTTTTTGTAATTGGATCCATTCTAGGAATTAAGACGACCTCGTTTATTGCAGTATTTGGAGCAGCAGGTATTGCCATTGGTCTCGCCTTACAAGGCAGTTTGTCCAATTTTGCAGGTGGAGTGCTAATTCTGGTGTTTAAACCTTTTAAAGTTGGAGATCTAATCTACGTCAACGAGAATCTGGGGTTTGTAGAGCAGATAGATATTCTGTACACACGTATAAAAACCTTTGACGGAAGGATTATTACAATGCCTAATGGTAATGTTTCCAATAGTGATGTAGATAACCGAACGATGGAAAAGTATCGCCGGATAGATCTAAATCTAAAGTTTGCTTTTGGTGAAGACATTGATAATTTAAGAAGGGTCATTATCGCAGGAATGAACAAGCATCCAAAATTAGCTACGCACTTACCGGTTGATGTCTGGCTAGATGAAATTGGAGAGTACGAAATGAAACTCAAGGCCAGATGTTGGGTTGAATCGATTGAATTCTGGCCGGCATACTGGGAACAATTGGAGGCGGTTAAAAAGGAACTTGATCGTGAAGGGATCAGAATCCCAATTCCACGCCATGAAATCTATAGAGGTGCTCAGGAAACCACTGAAATAGATGTAAAACCTTCTAATAATTGATTCGAACAAACATAATTGAGCGTAACTAGCTAGAATTAATTAAAATTTTCTAAACCAATAACTGAATATATCTGTGAAAAGTAAAAAACCATGGCCTACCAAAGAAGCGATGGAACAGGTGTATGCCATGAATCTATGGGGGAAAGGTGAATCTGCGTTCTACTCCGGGAATGGTTCACATAATGAAGTTCTGGTGCAGCCGTATATAGAAGTAGTTAGAAACTTTCTAAAGGCACATCATAATAAACTTTCTGTATGTGATCTTGGTTGTGGTGATTTCAACATAGGTATGCAGTTGCTGGAGTATGCAAAGCATTACATAGCTGTAGATATCGTACCGGCTTTAATAAACTACAACAAAACCCATTTTAAGTTTGATCAACTGGAGTTTCGATGTCTTAATATCGCGGCTGATGAGCTTCCAAAAGGAGATGTGGTGATTCTGAGACAGGTTTTGCAGCATTTATCCAATCCTGAAGTGCAAAGTGTGCTGAATAAAATTAAAGCCTTCAAATATCTCATATTAACGGAGCATCAACCCGCATCTGATTTTATTCCGAATAAGGATATTATTTCTGGCCAGGGAATAAGATTAAAGAAGAACAGTGGCCTAGAAATTACTAAACTGCCTTTCAATTTTAAATTTAAAACCAGAGAGGAGCTTCTATCGATTCCAGATCCAGACGGGAAAGGTGTTATAAAAACTATTCTCTATAGAATTCAGTAGAGAATATACGCAATGAATTTTTTAGAAGTCCGAATAGAAAACTCTGGGTTAGATTAATTCTTCGCTCGCAAGTATTTTAAGGATCTTAGACGAGGGTTACTAGACAAATTGGAATGCACTATCTAGTGCGATAATCAATAAGTACGTTTAGATGGAAGATGAGCAGGACTACTAGAAAAATCTGAGGTACAATGGAAAAGAAAGGAATTACTATACCTGTAGCAAATTCAGGATTTGCTTCGGAAGGTAAGAATGAGCGAGTTGTAACTAGTAGTTTAACTCGCTCGATATTCTTTAAAAGTTATCTGAAGATTTTCAGATTAGGATTCAAGTCCTGGAATAGGAGTGAACTTACCATTAGTGGATTTTCCAAGAATGATCACATCTTTAATATCGCGGTACTCTTCAATCGCTAATTTTAGTTGATCTACTGTATCCCGGCGAACTTTAACTCCTCCTGTTTTTTTATTTTTGTTTCTAACTTCAATATAATAACCGTCTCTGAGATCTTTCGGTTTTGTAGAAGGTCTGCCCATAATTTTGATTATTCGAGATTAAATTAAATTTAGTCTTATATCTATAAAACTAAACAGTTATAAACTAGCAACTTGAGTGAATATATAAAATTCAGAACAATTTTTAAGAATTGATTTTCAAACAGTAATTTAGCGGCTGAAAGCATAAAAAAGTTGAATGTCAAAAATTGTTGATAGCAATAACTACATTATACTATAATTAGGCAAAGATAAGGAGTCTAAAAATTTATTACCTGAATTTTGTAATATTTTTACTCAAATAATTTTAAATTCTATAATTTTTATCGTAGAAACCCATTCAAAGTTAGGATTTGATTTGGAGAATACCACTCTTTTTGAAGATTTTCAAAACAAGATAACATGATTCAGGTCGTTCAAAGTGAGCAGAATTTTAGAAATGAGAAATTCCTTTTCAGAGATATGCTCAACGAAGTTTTCTTCTTGTATTGAACCCACAGAAAACTAGATAATATCAGCATATTAATTTATTCAGCAGGAATAAATTTTGACTTTCATTTAAGCATTTAGATTTGCCATAATATAGAAAAAAGCTCCATACATGCATATTAAAATGTATGGAGCTGTCTATTATATAGTTTGAAATTAGCTTACCAGTTCGAGTTTCTTCCCGGCAACTTTTTCACCAAACTGATTACTGGTGTTCTTTTCGCCGCCAGCTTTCAAGGCCTTTTCTCCTGCAAAGAAACTTTTGTGGTCATCTCCAAGATCAGATCCTGCCATTCTCTGGTGCTTAACGCAGGATACACCTTTTCTGATCTCCTGTCGCTGTACACCTTCTACATAGGCCAACATCCCTTCTTCGGAAAAATAGCCTTTCGTTAGATCGTTCATATGTAAAGCAGTGGTGTGATATGTTGGAAGGGTGATCAGGTGATGGAAAACCCCTGCTTCTTTAGCGGCATCCTTTTGAAATGTTCTGATCTTCTCGTCTGCACGATGGCATAATTCAGATCCATCATATTCTACAGCCATCAGGTTATTTCTATCGTACGCAGTCATATTCTCACCTTCTGCAAGCATTTCTTCATAGGCCTGGTTTCTGAAGTTCAATGTCCAGTTAAATGAAGGGGAATTATTATAAACCAGTTTAGCATTTGGGACAACCTCTTTTACACGGTTTACCATATGGGCTATCTGTTTGACATTAGGAGTTGGTGTTTCTATCCATAATAGATCTGCACCATGCTGCAAACTGGTAATACAATCCAGAACAACCCTGTCTATATTAGATCCATCCTTGAATTTATACAATCCGTTAGGTAAACGAACAGGGCGTACCAGCTTCCCATTTCTTTTAAGAAGGACATCGTCTTCTTTTGCTTGGCTGATATCAATGCTTTCAGCTTCCACAAAAGAAAGGTATTTTGAAGCCAGATCTCCTGGTTCATTACTTACCGGTAACTTCTGAGTTAGACCGGCACCTTCAGAATCTGTTCGGGCTACAATCACTCCATCTTCTACTCCTAATTCAAGAAAGGCATATCTAACGGCGTTGAGCTTGGCGATAAAATCTTCATGAGGCACAGTTACTTTTCCATCCTGATGTCCGCATTGTTTTGCATCTGAAACCTGATTTTCTATCTGAATCGCACAGGCTCCAGCTTCAATCATTTCTTTAGCCAGAAGATAAGTTGCTTCCTCATTTCCGAAGCCAGCATCAATATCAGCAATAATTGGAACAATGTGAGTTTCGAAATCATCGATCTCGGCCTGTACATTTTCACCTTTTTCCAGCCTCTTAAAAAGATCGTTAAGTTCTACAGCATCTGCCTGTCTCAGGAAAGTATATATTTCCTTTATCAAAGCAGGAACTGCGGTCTTTTCATGCATGGATTGATCTGGCAATGGACCAAATTCTGAACGTAAGGCAGCAACCATCCAGCCCGATAGATAAAGGTATTTTCTATTAGTAGTTTTATGATGTTTTTTAACCGCGATCATATTTTGCTGAGCCACGAATCCATGCCAGCTACCAAGGGATTGGGTGTATTTAGAGGAGTCGGCATCATAAGCTGCCATGTCCTTTCTCATAATTCCAGCGGTATATTTTGCAATATCCAGTCCTGTTCTAAACCGGTTCTGGCTCATCATTCTTGCGGCGTGTTCAGGTTTTACTGAGTTCCAGCTTTCCCCGTACTTTAGTTTAAGATCTTTCACCGTCTCCAGGGCAGATTGATAATTCGATTGCGATAAATTTTCCATAATTTTGTGTTTGATTATTAAGTTTTTTGAAAGTTTGATAATTGGGTCTCGCAATCTATGCCAGTAGTTGCGAGACATTTTTTATATATGTTTATATGCTGGGAGCGTTAAGAACTCTTCGAATCTTTCAGAAATAACCAGCGTGTCAAAAAGTTTAAAAGCCAATTCGAATTTTGTGTTCTTAATATTGGACTCGCCATATTCGGTAATGATCTTCTCAATTTCATCTTCAAAGATTTCAATATAAAGTTCCATATTGAATTTCCTGCCGTCTGCGAGAACCACTTCATTTTTAAGCCATTGCCATAATTGTGTTCGTGAAATTTCAGCAGTAGCAGCGTCCTCCATCAGGTTGTATAGAGCGACCGCACCATATCCACGCAGCCAGGCTTCCATGTACAGTATGCCTACATTAATATTTTTTCTAATTCCTTCTTCGGTAACCGTTCCATCAGGAATTTTGAGTAGATCCTGTTCTGTTATTTTCAAATCATCCCTGGATACTTTTAGTTGATTAGCTTCAGGCATATGCTTATCGAACTCCTTGAGCGCTACTTCAACCAAAGCAGGATGAGCTACCCAGGTGCCGTCATGACCATTCATAACTTCTCTTTCCTTGTCTTTTCGAACTTTTTCGATCGCTTCGTCATTGGCACGCGGATTATTCTTAATTGGAATTTGGGCAGCCATTCCGCCAATAGCCAGAATTCCTCTTTTGTGACATTTCTGAATTACCAGTTTCGAATAAGCATCCATAAATGGAGAGGTCATGGTGACCTGATCACGATTAGGAACAACGAAATCAGGACGGTTTCTGAACTTCTTGATATAGGAAAATATATAGTCCCAGCGACCGCAATTAAGTCCAACAATATGGTCTTTTAGTTCGTAGATAATCTCATCTAACTGGAAGCTGGCTGTGATCGTTTCAACCAGTACCGTTGCTTTAAATGTACCTGTGGGAACATTGAGGTATTCCTGTGCGAAAACAAAAACCTCATTCCACCAGCGGGCTTCTTCGTAGTGTTCGAGTTTTGGCAAGTAAAAGTAAGGTGCTGTACCATTTCCAAGCATCGTTTTGGTATTATGAAATACATACAGGCCAAAATCTACAAGGCTTCCAGATGCTTCTTCTTCACTAATTAAAAGATGCTTTTCGTTAAGGTGTAAACCTCTTGGTCGCACGAGGAGGACTGCTGGGTCAGGGTTCAAAGTATAGGATTTTCCACGTGCAGCGTCTTCCAGTGAGATAGTTCCTGCATTTGCATCTTTAAGGTTTTGCTGACCTTCAATCACATTTTCCCAGGTAGGAGAGGTACTGTCTTCCAGGTCTGCCATGAAAGTTTTGGCGCCCGAGTTTAATGCATTGATGATCATTTTCCTGTCTACCGGTCCGGTGATCTCAACTCGCCGGTCTTGAAGATCTGCTGGGATCTGACCTGCTTTCCAGTCTCCATTTCTTATGGAAGCTGTTTCAGCAGGAAACTCAGGTACGTTACCGGAATCAAAATGTTGCTGCTGTGCTTCTCTTTTCTCCAGAAGTGCAAGTCTTTTGTGGTTGAATCTTTCATGTAACGTGATTAGAAACTCTAGTGCTTTTTCGGAAAGAATTTGCGGATAGTAATTAGTAACCTCTTTACTGAAGTGTAATTGTAATGAGTTTAGTGTGTTGTTTTCCATTATGTTAGGGTTTTGCACGACAATATTATAATAAAGAACTCAATAAAACAAGCGAACGTTCGCTAAAAGTAAATATTCGCAAATAATTCATATTCGCAAATTTGTTTATATTTGATTCTATGCAGGAAGATTATATCAAACTAATTTTTGGATTGAAGTTAAAGCAGATAAGGACTGAGAAGAGTTTATCTCTATTTGGATTGTCTAAACTTTCAGGACTTTCCAAGTCATATTTGAATGAGATCGAGAATGGAAAAAAATATCCTAAACCTGATAAAATTGCTTTACTATCAGATAAATTAGAGGTTCCTTATGATCAAATGGTCTCCCTTAAGCTTGATAAGAACCTCGCGCCAATAGGAGAATTACTTCAGTCAAAAATACTTAAAGAAATTCCGCTTGAATTATTCGGGATTAAGGAGAGCAACCTTATCGATATAGTTTCCAATGCTCCGGCAAAGGTGAATGCCTTCATTAGTACCATTATTGAAATAGCCAAGCACTATAACTTTAGCAGGGAAAGCTTTTTCCTGGCTTCGGTTCGATCTTTTCAGGAAGCGAATAACAATTACTTTGATGATCTGGAACAGCAGGTTTTAAAATTTTCAAAAGCTTACCAGGTAGATCTTACCAAATCACCAGGTTCCAAAGTGCTTGAGGAGATTCTGGTAGAGGAGTATCAATATGTAATTAACGAAGAAGAGCTAGATAAATTTGAAGCTTTAGAGAATTTGCGCTCTGTCTTTGTTCCGAAAACCAATACCCTTCTGCTGGCAAAGGGAATAGATGAAGCTCAGCGCAGTTTTATATTTGCAAAGGAACTCGCATATAATTACCTCGAAATTTCAGATCGGCTGCATTCTTTTCCGTGGATAAAATTTGAAAGATTTGATCAGGTCTTAAATAACTTTTATGCCTCCTATTTTGCAGGAGCATTAGTGATCCCGAAGGATGAACTTACCATCCAGTTGGAAAATCTATTTCAGAAGGAAAACTTTGATCATATTCATTTTCTGAATATGATGCATAATTTTAATGCTTCTCCGGAAACATTCTACCAGAGGCTTACCAATATCCTTCCGAAGGAATTCAACATAAAGAACCTGTTTTTCCTAAGGATCACGCATAAAGCGGATAGCGGTAAGTTTTATTTGAACAAAGAATTGCACTTAACCCACCATCATTCCCCTCGTGCGAATGAAACCAACGAGCATTACTGTAGGCGCTGGATGTCGTTAAAGGTGATCAAAGAAATCAGTAAGTCTAAGAACTCACACGAATTTGATGTGCAGATCTCCAATTATCCCAGTCATGAAAACAGGTATCTAATTTTTTCTTCAGCAACCAAAGACCCTTTTAGAGAAAATCAATTTAGAAGTATCAGCATTGGTTTGCTAATTAATAAACAACTGGAGCGAAAGCTAAAATTCCTCGAGGATCAAAATATTGTTAGAAAGAATGTTGGAGTGACCTGTGAGCGTTGCGCTATTTCCGACTGTAAAGTAAGAAAGGCACCTGCGATCGTTCTGGAAAAGCGCGAGAAGAACAGTAAAATAGAGTCTATTGTAGATGAATTAACGGCTAAGTTCCAAGCTTAATAACTCTTTCTAGTTTTTAAGTAAATTGAAAAATACATAGGTAAAGAACAGGAAGAAAATCCAGTCATTCACACCATACACCGCATAGAACATTCCGGCAAAAAGATCTTTATCGAACACCTCTGTAATGCTATTATTAAGATGCCAGTTGATCCATGTAAAACCATAAATAAATTTTTCTATAGCAAAAACTGCGATTAGCCACTTCACTCTATGGTAATTATTTGCGACTGAAATATAAGCCAAACCCCATATCAGGATCATTAATAAGCCGAAATTAGACATTACCACCGGGTCAAACTTAGGAATAACCGGGTTGGTAAATAGTTTTGAAAATAAGAGCACCGACATGTTCATTAAACCGGCGAGAATAAATCCTTTGCGAATGCTTGATGGGCTACTTTCCATGTTCTTCAATTTAAATACTTCTGAAATTTAGAAGGATCGTCTTGTTTGACGAAATTTCAGAGGAAAGTTAAGTCTTTTCGGGTCATGAGAAATTATAACTCCAGACTTATTCAGAATACTACATATTTAGGGAACTTCGATGATGGAGATATTTTCTAATTTCCACAGCTAGAATTTATTCTGAATGCTGAAGCGTAGTAAAGGATATTTCCGAAGAAAAAAATAGAGAATGACGGAGCTGAGAGTAAATTGTGCTTAGTCTGAAGAAAATGACGGAAAAAGGTAAGTTTCAGATGCTTTCAGGATTGAAGGATCAGCTGCCTTCTGAGTTTGGTGCTTCTAATCTGTAAAACTTTTAAAATTCATGCGTTTGGCTAAGATCAGGTAATTCTTGAGAAGTCTGTTAATTCGCGCTTTACCTTCAGGATTAGTGCTGTGAGAAGACCATTGCGGTGGTAGCAGTTGATGATTATAGCAATAATCGATCAGTACTTCGGCACAATCAAAGCCATTGAATGAATTGCTTAAATCGTAATCAAAACAAATTGCATCTGGCAATCCATTTGTATGGATCCAGGTTTGAAATTCATTGATCTCTTTCAGCCATATAATATTGACATCACGGCCAATGGGACTGAACGCCAGCCAATCCATTTTTTTCTCAAGGGGATTGATTCGGTCATCCAACCATATTAGCGTTTTACGATGAGACTTTCTGTTTTTTTTAATAGCAACTGAGACTGATTCTTTTAGTAAAGCTGGTCTATTCAAAGTAAAGAGATTCTGCGACCCAATTGAAAATAAGTCTTTCAGGTTCAAAAGATTCCGAAGAATATGACTGTGGTAAGCTTTCATTAAAAAATATCTCAAAGGTTGGTGAATTTAAAAACAGAGGAGGCTATAGTAAAATGAACCCGGGATCTCCTAAATTTTTTGAATTCGCACCACGAGAAAAATGAATAGCATGAAAATGGCTCCAATAAATAATACGGTGTACAGATTTTCTTCCCAAATGCGATAGTAGAATTCCTGGTGTAGATAAATTGACCTGCATAGAACTGCAGCGATCACTAAACACAAGCTCTTGTAAAATTTACTTTTCATAATATTGATCTTTAAAAAACCAGATAGCCCGCGCATTAATAGTGCTGAAAATTAACTTCTTCTCTAAACCCTACGAGAAGAAAATGGCGAAGACTATCTGGACCAACTAGGTTTGTTGAATTAATTAATCTAAAAACTTTTCAATCCCATCCTTCAAAAAGCAGAAGGCTGAATATTTTATATTCCGCACCTCCTTCAGGTGCTTTTCAATCTTTTTACGTAAAACGATATGAGCATTAATAAAAGCATGGTCACACTGTATATCATCACATTCATTCATCTCATCCAGCCTGGGAAGAAATTTCTGACAGGTTTTCAAAATGTTGTGATTTATCTCTCTTAGATCCTGGAATTGATCGAAGAGATATTCAGAATCAACACGATTTACCTTTGTTCTTTTAATAAGTGAAGAATTAAAAATATCCAGGTAAAATTCAATTTCCTGAGCCACAAAATCCAGTTCGAGTTTCCATTGCCTAACCTCATTTTGAAGCCTGATCGTTTCTATCTCCTCTTCACTGTGGTGTTCCTGAATGTTGCTTATCATAGTTCATATTCATTATTCCTGATTCTATTTGTTTTACTTCCTGGATATGTATGTGACTTTCTCCAAGTGGAAAGGTCCAGGTAATGTTGTCTCCCTTTGCGTATCCAAAAAGCGCAAGTCCCATGGGAGCCAGAACAGAGATCCTGTTCTTACGCAAATCACCTTTGTCTGGAGTCACGATCTGGTAGGTTCTTTCTACTGAGTATGCAGTTTTAATACTTACAAACGAATTCAGTCGAATCACATCTGCAGGCATCGTAGCATTGCTTACCACCTTTGCACTTTTGAGCTCTTCATTCAATTTATGGATCGATGCTTTGTAGGAGGTGTCTTTGTAGTATTTAGCCAGCGACATGATTTGTTTTAGAAAATCATATTCCTTCTTCTCAATTATTAATTCTCCGTATTTCATTTCTTACTTATTTATTTGCAGTCCTATTAAGGAAAAATCCCTCTTTGTTTGTAGGCCGTTTCTACTCTGGAAATAGCCAGGATAAATGCCGCTGTTCTCCAGTCCACCTCACGCTTATTTACTTCATTATGGATCTTATGAAAGTTTTCGGTTAATTTCTTCTGGATCTTGGCCATCACCTCATCCAGCTGCCATAACTCTCCGTTTCTATTCTGAAGCCATTCAAAATAACTTCCAATTACACCACCAGAGTTGCAGAAAATATCAGGAATGATCTTCACTGCATTTTGAAGCAGAATTTGTTCACCCTCTTTATCTGTAGGTCCGTTGGCTCCTTCAGCAACGATCGAAGCTTTGATTTTAAAGGCATTTTCAGCAGTGATCTGGTTCCCTAGAGCTGCAGGAATGACGATGTCGCAATCCAGTCCGAAGAATTCATCAGCATCTATTTCCGTAGCGCCATCGAATTCTTTTATAGATCCTTTTCTGGGTTCACAATGCTGAGCCAAAGCTTCAGTATCTATCCCATTTTCGCTGTATACTGTCGCGTGCGCATCCTGAACAGCTATTAGCTTTGCGCCATCCTGAGATAAAAAGTGGGATGCCCAGTAGCCTACATTTCCAAAGCCCTGTACGATGAATCTTTTATCTTTTAGTTCCTGCTGTTCGGTTTCCAGCAATAACTTAATGGAAAGATACACCCCAAACCCGGTTGCACGATCACGACCTTCCAGACCTCCTGCTCCTACGGGTTTGCCAGTTACCACATGCTGATTATGTGAACGTTCTGATGATGAGATGGTAGACATATAGGTGTCTACGATCCAGGCCATGGTCTGCGGATTGGTATTTACATCTGGCGCAGGGATGTCATGTTCCGGTCCAATGTTTTCGCCCAAAGCATAGGTGAATCTACGGGTAATGCGTTCCAGCTCTGAATCGGAATAATTTCGAGGATCTATCTGAATACCTCCTTTTGCGCCACCGAATGGTAGTCCGGCGAGGGAAGTTTTCCAGGTCATCCACATCGCAAGTGCCTTGGCAGCATCAATATCTACCGTATCGTGGTATCGAAGTCCGCCTTTGTAAGGTCCTAATGCATTATTATGTTGAACACGGTATCCGGTAAAAACCTCCACTTTGCCATTGTCCATTTTAACTGGAAAATGAACAATGATCTCATTATTGGTAATACCCAGGATCTTTCTGATATTTGGGTTCAAATCTATCATATCTGCCGTATTGTTGAACTGGTTCATTACGGTCTCGTACATAGATTGTTTAATCACTTTTTTAGTGTTTATCATTTTGTATTATTGAAAGTGTTCACAATGGAATTTTCTGTCCTCTTTCCAGGTACAGGTTCTGCGATTGTCGCAGTTGAAGCATAAGCCTTTGAGCATTTCCTGGGTGATACCTTCAGGATGCTCCCTATTTGGAATAGTGACTTTAGCTATTTCCTTAATCAAATTCATTCGGTCATAGATTTAATTTTTTCTGATTACAGAAAGTCAAAACCTATGCCCGTGCTAAGAATTTTTCACAAATTATAATTTATGCTACTGATATCCAGTAACTTATATAATAAAAGAATATTTATGACTCTATTTAAATCGAGGAGAAACGCCCCAGCTGGGAAGAAACGTACCGGTACTATTTGATCGTTAGTTTAGCTTTTTTCGAAGTGTTTTACGATCTATTTGGAGAATTTCGGCTGCTTTGGTTTTATTATTATCCACACTGGCCATTATTTTAAGAATATGTTCCATTTCCACTTCCTTCAAAGATTTTGAAGTAGAATTATGGTCTGGGACTGGGTATTTGAGATGATCTGGAAGTTGTTCTAAATCGATACAGTCTTCGCTCATAATAATTGCTCTCTGAACCACATTTTCCAGTTCACGCACATTTCCAGGCCAGTTATATCTTTCCAGTATTTCCAGGGCTTTTGGAGTGAACTCTATTCGTGGTCTGGCATATTCTGAAGCATATTTTCGAAGAAAATTCTTAGCGAGTAGCGCGATATCACTCTTATGGTCCCGAAGTGGAGGGGTTTCGATATTCACAACATTTAACCTGTAATAGAGATCTTCTCTAAAACTTCCTTTTTCAACCATCTGTAGGAGGTCACTATTTGTTGCAGCGACTATGCGGAGTTCTATTTTTTTAGCTTTCTGTTCTCCAATTCTCCGAACTTCTTTCTCCTGAAGTACTCTCAATAATCGTGTTTGAACAGTTAATGGAGCAGTGCCAATTTCATCCAGGAAGATTGTACCACCGGCAGCAGCCTGGAAAAAACCGGGTCGATCCTCATTGGCTCCTGTAAATGCTCCTTTCTTATAACCAAAAAGTTCGGCTTCCAGAAGTTCTCCCGGGATAGCTCCGCAGTTAACGGCGATAAAAGGGTTTGCAGCAAAGGAACCTTTATAGTGAATAGCTCGTGCAACAAGTTCTTTACCCGTCCCGCTTTCGCCCTGAATTAATACGGTGGCGCGGTTATTCTTAACCCGTTCTATAAGATCAATAAGTTGTTCGATCTTTTCTGAATTACCTACAATTCCGGCATAAGCGGTTGCTTTGTTAGTGGACGGAATTGTAACTTCAGAATTCTGGGACTTTTTAGGAAGTGATTTTTCTACAGATTGTTTTAATTCTTCCGCAGTAAATGGCTTTACGATATAATCCAGTGCACCAGATCTCATGGCATTCAATGCGCCGTCCATGGAAGGGTATCCGGTGATGACCAGTTTCGGAACTTTTGGAAAATGTTCTTCTACATATTTTATGAGTTCCATTCCACCAATACCAGGCATTTGCAGATCGGTAATTAGAAGATCCACAGCATTGAACTTTAGAATATCGATCGCTTCCTTTACTGAAGCCGCCTTGTAAGAGTGAAAGTGTTGCTCCTGAAGTTGACGTTGTACTAATTCAAGCATGTCATAATCATCATCAACTATAAGAATATTAGCCTTTTTTAGCAGCATAACTTACATTTTTAGAGGTAGCTTAATTTGAAAAACAGTTCCTGTAGGTTTATTATCAAAATTAATGATTTCTCCGCGATGACTTTTAATAATTCCATGAACTACACTAAGTCCTAACCCGGAACCTTCTCCTACAGGTTTTGTAGTAAAAAATGGTTCGTAGATCCTGGCATTTAGATCGGCTGGAATACCAGGGCCCTGGTCTTCAATTCCCAATAAAAAATGGGAATCCGTGCTGGTTACTTGAATAGAGATGAGGCTTTTTTTAGGGGAAGCGTAAATAGCATTTATAAGCAGATTAAAAAGTACCTGGGTAAACTGAATCGTATCAATTTGAGCTTCCAGATCGGGATTGTCAATTTTAAATTTATGACTAACCTCTGCTTTGTAAAAATTTTGAGATAGTAATTTTAATGCCTGGTCAATGATTGGTTTGATCTGAACGAACTCCTGATGCTGCGGCATTTCACAGGCAAAGAACATTAATTTTTTTACAATTTCGCGAGAATAAATAGCTGCTTTAATGATCTTGCCTGTATCTTTTCCGGTTTGGTTTTCCTGAGTTTTTGATTTGATCAATTCAGCAAAACCCAGAATATTTCCAAGAGGTGTATTTAGTTCATGGGCAATCCCCGCAGTTATTTCTCCTAAAATGGAAAGTCGGTCATTTCGCTCTGCACTTCTTTTTAAAAGTTCTTCTTTTCTGGTGATTTCTCTGCGTTCAAAAAATTCACTAATCTCGATCGATATCTTGTTTAAAAGTTTTTGTTCCTCTTCCAGAAAGTATGCGTTCTTCAGCTTTGCAGTATCATAATAGACTTTTATCGAACCATTACTTTCCTTGAAAAAAGTGATATGGCTTTCCTGGACAATAGAATTTTCTGGAATATCTGAAGTTGAAATCTGAAGCTCATCTACTTTTAACTCAACGATCGCATGGTCAGGATAAAACCAGGCTTTTTTGGTTATCTCACAAATTTCTTCCATCGTGTTTTCAACTGAATCTGAATGTTTACGAATCGCGGAGGAAACCTCGTAAAGGCAGGACAGTTCCTTGATACGTTCTTCGAGTTTTTTAGATAAGGAAATTTCTTTCGGCATTTATATAGGTTTTCGAACTGAATAATAAATAGCGAAATTTCGAAATTGCATTTTATTGACCGTTATTATTTTTTTTTCAGAATAATAGAATGTACTGCAGCTGTATATTATAAAGATCGAATTTCGTGCTATAATATAATTATTTTAATCGTAGGAGTAGTTGTATAGGGTCTGACCACCAAATTTTCCTAAAAGCGATACATTTTTTCTTAAGTTTTAGATTGACAAATACTTCAAATTTTATTTCGAGCAAAATTTAGTGTAACCATTATTTCAGTTTTTGGCATTTCTGTAATTCATATCTAAATATCCTCATTGGAAGCGTTAATATGCAAAAATAGCATCCTTTTAATTAGCTAAATACTTCAGAAAATTGATGTAAAACTGAGACTTATAACTTTAGAAATTTCAGAAGAAATTCATCGATACACTACCGAGCGCGATGAGTGATTTATCGAAGGGTACGGGAAACCGTAAGGTTAGTTGAAAACATCTTCTTTATTTTGAATTTCCTAGAAATTTATAAAAGTTAATTATCAACTAAATCCAAATTAATGAAGAAATTATTACTTAGAATCTCATTTATTATGTGCATTACCGTTTTGTTCTCAAGTTGTGCAGCGGGTCTTACGGGCTACATGAATAATTCAGCAGCATTGAGTGCAAATAATTACACTTATGTAAAAAGAGATTTGCAAGGCATGTCCCAGGCCACTTACGTGCTGGGTATCGGAGGAATGAACAGAGAAGCCATTGTCGATGAGGCAAAACAACAAATGCTCGAAAATTTCACTTTACAGGATGGTCAGACTTTGGCGAATACTACTGTCAATTTTAAATATTCCAACTTCTTAGGGATTGTTGCCACAACGAAGTGTTATGTCACTGCAGATATTGTGGAATTTAAATAAAATAAATTCAATTTTTAAAACGGATTAAACTAAATATTTGATCCGTTTTTTTATACCTATTCAAATGAGATGCAAAAATCTGATTGTATATAACCTAATAGTAGTCTTTTTGTTTTCAAGTTGTGCCAGCACTACATTGATTGATTCTTCTCCTTCAAATGCAAAAATTTATATCAACGGTGAAAATGTTGGAACTACACCTTATAAACATCGAGATACAAAGATAGTAGGTAGCACGAATCAAGTAAGAATTGAAAAACAAGGCTTTCAAACCTATAACACAACATTTTCAAAAAACGAAGAAATAGCAGTTGGTCCTTTAATTGGGGGATTGTTTGTCCTGGTTCCTTACTTATGGATAATGAAATACAAAAAAGCGAGGGTTTATGATTTGAGACCTGTGAGTAAGCGGAAGTGATACGGCGAGATAGCTTATGATAGAGAAGCATGGAGAATCAAATTTCAGTAATAACAGTAGTTACTCATACAAGTTTGAACTGTTGAAAACAATATATCGCTAGTGAATCAAGATATCATAGATCAGCAGACTCGATATAGTATCTCAATTTAGAATTAGTGTGCAAAAAAAATCCTGCTTGATAAAATTCGGAAGGATTTCTTTGATACAAATCGCAATGCGATTGTGAGTGATTGTCGAACTTGTTTTGTCTTGTTTTTACCTAACCGTTATGTTTGCTTGTTAAGAGTCTGATTTGTTGAAAGACTTAAACTTTTTATCCTTTGATTATATAGTAAGCGATACGTAATCCTGTCACTTTAAGTTATCACCGGATCTGTAAATGATGATCCAAATCAAAAAAGGATTCATTAGTATACTTTTCTTATTATTTTCAGGAAAATTTAATTATGAGAACTTTTTTGATTCTAATTTTCTGTGCATTTGGCTCGATGGTCTATTCGCAAAATCGTTGTAAAGTTAGAGCAGATATTTCATACACTAGTTCGGAAAAAGAGTATAAAATCGAACTTGACAGAAGGCAAAATGTCTCTAGTTTAATCATATATAAGCTCTCTTCGGAAAGAAAAAGCTATAGTCTGCGTGATCAAAAAAGAGTAGATGAATTACGTGGAAAGTGGAAAACTGCTGAGGAGCATAGAGAACTCGAAGAAATAAGAAATAGATATAAAATTTTTGATAAGGATTCTATATTAATCTCCAACAATAGTAAAACATTCAAATATTCTGACTCCCTATTATTTCACAGTGAAAAATTTCTGAAGGAAAAATTAAATCAACCAGTATATACCGATGCTATGTATGTAGAGATCTATGAAAATGGATTTCAAAAGTATAATGTCTATAATCCTCAGACAGATATTTATTCAATTTTTTATTACTTTATTCAATCGGCATTACAAGAATACTGGAAGAAAGTTTCAAGCCCTATCTTAACAAAAGACTATACCTCTATTCATTAGTCACCTATTTTGTCACCTGCAAATAAAAAACCCCGTAATCATTGATGATTCGGGGCTATAGAGTGGAGTCGGAGTGGCTGGCTTCGCCTCAACCTTGTTCTCCCCATCCGGTAAATGCATCTGGCTGTCCTTTCAGTCCAGGTGTTTTGAAACAAAAAGATCTGCTCAGGTAAGTACCTGGCAGATCTTTTAAATTTTAATCCGCAGCCCGGCTGCGTTTAATTGTGGAGTCGGAGGGGTTCGAACCCTCGTCCAAACAAGCAATTCAGATGCTTTCTACACGTTTAGTTTTCACTTGATTGTCGATGCAAAGCCGGCCGAAAACCACCAACTTTACACGTATTCTCGATTAAGTTTCAGAAACTCATCAAGACCCTGAGCTTCCTATATTTACTTTATCGGTGCCTCTGTTGTGGATGCCGTAAATCAAGGCCTCCACGAGACATCTCGGCTCCCTGCCTTGCAGGGACTAAGTATAACCTACTGTAATTCGGTTACGCAGCCAAGGCGTAGTTATTCTCGCCGTTTGAAAAAGTGTGAAACATGAGATTTAAGAGCTATATCCCCGGCGCTCTACGTGCTTACAACTCAATTAGACTCGCTGTCAAAACCAAGTCGACCCCATAAAATAATGAACATTTTCTTTGTAATCTTCTGGGCGTTCCGCTCCTCCCTTCGTCCCTTCGACAAGCTCAGGGCTCAGGACGTCGCGGCGGGCTATTCGCTTCAATCTTTTTGCTCATACTTCACAAAAAGGATTTCCGCTGCTATCCCTAACGCAACTACTATTTATTTCAAATAATAGTACTCAGAATCTCAAAGAATAACCGATCTCTAAAAGAGTTCGGGCCTGCAAAGATACTCATTTTAATTTATATCTTTGAGACACATCAAATTCTACAAAAGCTATACCATAATGATAAAATTCGCCCTTATCAGGGAACGAAAAACTCCACCAGACAGGCGAGTGGTTTTTTCTCCTCAAATGCTTCAGGAAGCCCAGAAACAGTTTCCGAAGGCAGTATTTAAAGTCGAAAGTTCTGATATCAGGATATTTAGCGACCAGCAATACAGAGAGGCTGGTTTTGAGGTAAGCGATGATGTGACAGATTGTGATGTGCTAATAGGAGTAAAGGAAGTTCCAATTCCAGATCTGGTACCTGACAAAAAGTACTTTTTCTTTTCTCATACGATCAAAAAGCAGCCATATAATCGTGACTTGCTTCGTGAAGTCCTGGAAAGGAGAATCGAATTGTATGATCATGAGGTCATCACCAATAAGAATAATGGCAGGTTGATAGGCTTTGGGCGTTATGCTGGATTAGTAGGAGCTTATAATGGGATTCGAATGATTGGTAAGAAGGAAGATCGGTTTGATCTTCCCAAAGCAGAAGATCTTCCAGATCTCGATTCACTATTGAAAGAACTCGATAAGATAGATCTTCCTAAGTACAAATTTGTATTAACCGGAAGTGGTAAAGTAGCGCACGGAGCCAGGGAAATCCTTGAGCATTTAAAAATAAAACAGGTTGATCCAGAAACCTACCGTGTTAGTGAGTTCGATGAACCGGTGTTTTGTCATATCGATGTGCTGGATTACGCCAAACGAAAAGATAAGGCTGAAGGCAGCCGAATGGAATTTTATAAAGTTCCGGAGAACTATGATCCTGATTTCATGAAATTCGCCAAAACCAGTGATGTCTTTATTGCTGGTCATTTTTATGGCGAAGGCGCTCCAGTATTTTATTCCGAAGAAGATATGCAGCATAAAGATTTCAGAATAAAATATGTGGCAGATATTTCATGTGATATTGCCGGACCAGTTGCAAGTACCATACGACCTTCCACGATAGCGGAACCTTTTTATGGTGTTGACTTAAACACAAATGTTGAGGTAGATTTCAAAAGCAAAAATGCTATAGCCGTAATGGCCGTAGATAACTTGCCATGTGAATTACCTAAAGATGCCAGCGAAGGTTTTGGAGAGATGTTTCTTAAACACGTAATTCCGGCATTTTTTAATGAGGATAGGGATACTATTCTTGGAAGATCGAAAATGACCGAAAATGGAAAATTAACTCCATTGTACTCTTATCTACAGGATTTTGTAGATGGAAAAGAATAAAACTATGATCAAAATTCTTAGTAGCTTCTTAGTTATTCTGATAAGTGCATTTTGTAGTGCGCAGGAAGTTAGCGTGATGAGCTATAATATTAAGTATGCCAACGAGAATGATGGTGAGAATAGCTGGTCTAAGCGGAAAGATTTTATTACTGATCAAATCCAGTTCTACGAGCCTCAAATCCTGGGACTTCAGGAAGCGGTAAAAATTCAGATCGAGCATTTTCTAGCTGAGGTCGATGGTTATCAATCGATTGGAGTAGCCCGGGAAGATGGCCTTGATAAAGGTGAATATACCGCAATACTTTACAAAACCGAAGATTTTGAAGTTGTAGAGTCCAGTACTTTCTGGCTTTCAGAAACTCCAGAAGCAGTTTCAACTGGATGGGACGCAGCATTGCCCAGGATCTGTACCTATGCACTTTTCAAAAATAAGAACAGCGGGAAAAGGTTCTGGGTATTCAATACTCATTTTGATCACATTGGTAAGAATGCCAGGACTAATAGTGCTGAGTTGATCCTTAAAAAAATTGCAGAACTTAATACGAATCAACTTCCGGTATTTCTAATGGGTGATCTCAATTTAGAACCAGATGCAGAAGGAGTACTTAATATTCTGAAACAACTTCAGGATTCCAGGGAAATTGCACAAAATACATTCGGGCCACAGGGAACTTTTAATGGATTCCAGTTCGATAAACCAGTCAAACGCCGAATTGATTATATTTTTGTGAGTGACCAGATTAGTGTCAACAAATACGCTGTATTAACAGATTCAAATGATCTTAAATATCCTTCAGATCATTTCCCGATTTACATTGAAGCTGAATTCGAGGAATAATCGAGATAGTAAAAGCATCCTTGTTCCAGATTTCTATTTTCAATATAAAAAGGTGAACAAGTGCTTTCATATTGTTTGGTAAAGCTTTTATAGTATAGTTACTCTGTAATTAGAAGTCTATTCAATTTCAATTACTTCTCCATCATTTGGTATAAAAGTCTTCTGTAAAAGACCGTTTTCTGCCAGTTCCTTGCGTAACTGAGTTCTTGTAGTGGGACAATGATTGACAGCTTCTAAATGATTTGCCACTACAGATCCTGGTGCAGCTTTGGTGAATTTTACAATATCTTCCATAGTCATTAGTAAAGGTTGAAATAAAACCAACTGTGCCGTTCCACAAGCAACAACAGCGACATCTGGTTTGTATTTATGAAGTGCTTTCTCTACATCATTCGTGTAAATCGTGTCAGCACTCAAATACATTGACTTCTCGCCTGGAAGTTGAACGTAAAAACCCATTACATTTCCCATTGGTTTAGATACAAATCCATAACCGTGTTTGGCAGGGATGCCCTCAATAGTTCCATCTAAAGAATTAGATTCTTCCCAGTAATTAACTGTATTAACCACATTCAAACCTCGTTTCTTCAGGTCTTCTTCGTCTTTGATACTACAGGTGATGGGTATTCGATTTGATTTTAGAAATTCTTCTCCGGCAGTATCAAGATGGTCAGGGTGTAGATGAGTGATAAGACAATGTGTTGTCCTCCTAACGATTTCCATAGCATTAGTGGGTAAATCGAGGATTGGATTTCTTTTTGGTTTAAATCTGAATAGTGTAAAGGTTGGTCCCGCTGTTCCTTTTTCACCCAACATAGGATCCACTAAGATAAATCTGTCTCCTGACTCTATTACCATCGTGGCATTACGCAAATGATGTATCCTCATATATACTGTCTTTTTTTAATCGATCGATGCTCTGGTTCTAACATCGTCTTCAAAATCTTAAATTTAACTACCAGCGAAAGGGGTGCCAAAAATTCCGACTGCAAGTTCTGCCCAGATGATGAAAAGTAATATAAGAATCGCCGAGCTAGCAATAATTCTCTGTTTTCGGCTTTTTAGTTTATGACGTACAAATTGAATAGCAAGTCCGCTAAGAAATAAGAGACTTCCTATCACTAAAAAATCAAAACCACTCCAATTTACTTCATTGGTAAATTGCATAGCCAATAAGGGAATGAGTGAAATTGTTACTACTACAAATAAAGTAACAGATAGATCTTTAGTTCTCATTTTGCTGAAATTATAATTCCTTTCAATAAAGTTAAGTATTTATGCCTTACTGTATGAAACAAAAAAACCCGCAAAATTTGCGGGTTTTTTATTCTAAATCTGGATTACAGATCCAGCCTGTTTTCATCAGACCTTCCCGGGGAGGGATTATCTGGCCTGTTTGGATTTGCAGGATCATTTATATTTCCCGGTCTTGTTCCGGTATTTTCATCCTGTCTGGTGTTTCCAGTCATTCCGCCTGTTCCTGGGTTATGAGGCGGATTCGTATTTCCACCATGTTGAATGTTGGAGTTGTCATCCTTCAGTTTCTGCACGATCTCTTTAAAATGCTCGCCGGCAGCTTCGCGTCCACCAAGTCCATAACTCAGCGCTACCGCTACGGCAATCGCTCCAAGTGTTAGACCAAAAGCAAGTTCTACGATCTCGTTGGCTATTCCCATAGTTTCTAGTGCGATTGCAAGGAACAATGCAAAAGAAGCCCAGCGAACTATCTTTGCTACGAAATTACTTCCGTTCGCCTTACTCATACTGTTGTAAATAAGCAGCGAGATATAATTCCCTACCGCAAGAATGATTAATCCGAATAAGATCTGTCCAGTTAGAACAAGAATCTGGTCAAGGATCTCTGTTAATTGAGTAAGTCCTATAATTTCAACAGCGGTGATAATTCCGAAGAAAACAAGGAAAAAATATACCAGGTTAGCCACCATTTTAGAAAGTGACTGGTCTTTCCCGATCATGTTATGGATCTGTATCTTTTCCGCAGCGCGGTCCAGTCCCATACTTCTAAATAGATCTTCCAGGAAGTTTGCAAGATATTTTCCACCCCAGATAAACACAGCCAGAATAATTGCAGCGATCAGGATCTCACCAATAAGTGCTGTGAAATCTGCAAGAATATCATTTGCAGGACCCGAAATCGCGTCCAAACCTAAAGCATTAAATGCCTGGATAAGGAATGGAATAAAGATTACGATAAATACAACTTTCTTAAGAATATTGATCAGTTTATCGGTATCCTTAAAACCTGTTTTATCTACCATTCTATCCAGAAAAGTTCCTCCAATATTGATAAGATTAGAGACAAATTTTGCCAGGATATACCCGATAAATCCAATAAGTATGGCTGCTACCATGTTCGGGATAAAGCCAAGAAATTCACTTACCATATTTTCCAGCGGAGTCAGCACCTGATCCACACCTAGAATTTCCAGGACAATCAGGATCACAATGATCATGATAACATAGTACACAATGTTGGCAAGAAAGACGTTCGTATCCTCAATCTTACCTTTTCCGAAGACGCGCTCATCCCAGCGAGTTTTTTTCAGTAAGCGTACAATGACCGCTTTGATGCCTTTGGCAATAAGCCAACCGATCAATAAGACCAGCAAAGCACCTAATAAATCTGGCAGAAAGTCGCTAATCCTGTCTGCAATATTTTCCAATTCGTTTCTCATAATTTGTTTGATTAGTTAGACCGAATGAAATTAGGAGAAATGCAAGTGTATTGTTAATTGATTAACAATAGTTTAGGTAATGAAATGTATAAAGCGTAATGAAATAACTGATATCGTTAAATCATTACGCTTTATTCTATTAAATATTAAAAATCTATTTTGAGATCCAGATTGGGATATTTCGCTTCATTTTGAAAAGCTCACCTGCTACACTTCCTACAAGCAACGATGAAAAGACATTGTTCCCTTTACTGGCAATTACCATAAGATCTGCCTGCTCTTTATCAGATTCCAGTACAAGACGTTCTGCGACACTTGCATCTTTTGCCCGAAAAATCTTTGTAGTAGTATCTGTAATAAGGTATCTCTTCAGGAATTTATCGAACTTTTCCTGGCTATGTTTTTGAATCTTTGGCAACATCGCATCCTTCTCAATATATGGTGTAAATTGAATAGGAATAGAATACACATGGATGGACGAAACTCCGGCTCCGGTATAATTTGCGAGCATAGAGGCTGTTTCAAATGATTTAGCCGACTCGCGGGAAAAATCTGTTCCAACCCAAATGTTATTCATACTGCCCAAAGAATTCTCAGGAACAGAGACGATATCACATTTTAAAGTTTTCATCAGTTTTTCTGAAATTCCTCCTGAACCTTCGGTGATTTTTTTCTTACCTACCACTACAAGATCGATGGCGTATTTATGAACCACATAGCTCATAAGACTTTCGGTATATGGATCTTCGGAAATTAAAACTTCAAATTCGGTTGAAGCTGAAAAATGCTGAGCAACCTTCTCGTCCAGCTCATCACTGATCATGGTCTCCAGATCCAGATCCTTCAGTTGTTCCTGAAAGATTTCAGAAATCTCATACTTTTTAATATTATGTACAAAATATATCTTCTCAGGCTTCAGAGTATCGGCCAGGAAAGATGCATATTGAATGAGTGTGTCATCTATTGTGCTCAAATCCAGAGCTACCAGAATGTTGTTGACTTTCTTCATTACTGATTGGTTTTATTTTCATTCTTAACATTACGCTTCTGTACAATTTCAGAAACGATCTCTTCATAATTCTTCATCTGCTTTTCAGATTTCTTTTCTTCCATTTGCTCATGATCTTCCTTCAATCCTTTATACAAAGAATAGCACATGACCATAAGAATAATGGCGAAGGGAAGCCCGGTGACAATGGTTGCGGTCTGTAATGCCTGCAAGCCACCTCCAATAAGAAGCACGGCTGCCACAGCACCTTCAGTCACCGCCCAGAAAATTCGTTGTCCAACCGGAGCATCGATCTTTCCACCAGTGGTCAAACTATCAATCACCAGTGATCCGGAATCTGAAGATGTGATAAAGAAACCTGCAATAAGTAATATAGCGACCACGTTAATTACCATCGATAATGGGTAATCCTGGAAAAATACAAAGAGGGCAGTAGCAATATCTGCATTAACTGCTTCGCTTAGAACGTTATTGCCAGACATGATCTGTTCAATAGCTACACTTCCAAAGGCAGACATCCAGAAAAATGTGACAATTGCTGGGACCAGTAGCACACCTAGAATAAATTCCCGAATCGTTCTTCCTTTGGAGATTCTGGCGATGAACATTCCTACGAAAGGAGACCATCCAATCCACCAGCCCCAATAAAATACGGTCCAGTCATTTTGCCAGGTTCCATTGGTATAGGTTTCACTCCACGTGGAAATTTCAAGGAAATTATATAAATAGCTTCCTGTGTTCTCTACAAAACTTCTGAATATAAAAAGTGTTGGTCCTAATATTAATGCAAGCACTAATAGAACGACAGCAATCCGCATATTCCATTCACTCAGGATTTTTACTCCTTTATCCACACCCAGCACTACGGAAGTAGTTGCGATCAAAGTAACAATTCCAATAATTATAACTTGTGTCGTAATACCATCTGGTAGTCCAAAGACATGGTTTAAACCTGAAGCGATCTGCTGTACTCCAAAACCTAACGAAGTCGCGAGGCCAAATAATGTAGCTAGAACAGCAAAAATATCAATCACATCTCCAATTCTACCATAGATCCTGTCTCCAAGAAATGGATAGAAAATAGATCTGATGGTAAGTGGTAATCCACGGGAATAAGTGAAATACGCTAAGGATAAGCCTACAAGCGCATAAACTGCCCAGGCATGAAATCCCCAGTGTAGAAACGTGAAATTCATTGCTTCCTGAGCTGCTGCGGCAGTTCCGGCAGCTTCAGTAGGTGGACTGTTAAAATGCATCACAGGTTCACCAACTCCAAAGAAAAGAAGTCCTATTCCCATCCCTGCGCTAAATAACATAGCGAACCAGGAACCGGTTTTAAATTCTGGTTTGGCGCCCTGTCCACCAATTCTCATATTTCCAAATTTTGATGCTGCTAAATAAATAAGGAACACCAGGAATATATTAATGGAAAGAATAAAAAACCAGTCGGCATTTTCGGCAACTCCAAGCTGGAGATCGCTAAAAAAACTTTCTGCTTGTTTATTGAAAATAAGCGTGAGCGTAATAATTGCAATAATGATAGCGGTAGAAGTAAAAAATACCGGACCGTTCACTTCAAGTCCAAATATTGATTTCTTTTCGTCGCTTCTGGTAACTTTTTTAGCCATAAATTAATTTAAGTCTGATTAAAAGTAATATCCTATGTTAATATTAAATCGGGCTTCCCATTTTGCATCGGGATTCCCTGTGGAGAAGTCATCTACAAAATTTCCTCCCAGCCAGGATTGGTTATAACCGGCGGCATAATCTACATATGTATAGACCTGGCCTGCGGTGATAAGCATTCCTGTGACATTCATGAACGAATCTTCAAAACTACTTACTTTCTTATCCTGATATCCAAAATCATTATAGAACTGAATATTGCTAATAGGTCCAAGTTCTACCGGAATGCTTTTAGAAACCGCAATCGTATAAATATTAAAGTCTGATGCTACTTCGTAAGGAAAGCCGTAAGCTCCCATTTTGATGATCTCTCTGGATTCACCCGGTAAATTTTCAGGATCATGGTCTATATTCATCGCCTGTAGCTTCAGGTTCCAGTTCTTATAGAACATTTCATAATGTAATGCCAACCCGTAATGAGTTCCTGTTTTTTCTGTGTCTAGATTGTATAAACCTCCATATTGAACGGAAGTTCCCAGTCTGTTTTTGATGGAATCACCAAATTTATAGATTAGCTTTCCGTTGAATTGATTTACCTCTTTATTTCTACCAACGACATCATAAGAGTATCTATCTGGAGAAACTTCAGAAGTTCCACCGAAGCGCAATTCTTCAGCATTTTTAAAGAAAGCCAGATTATATTCGAACTTATCATCAATATGAACATATTTAACACCCATATCATGATCATCTTCTAAGCCGAAATAATAGGTAAGATTGAAAAACCAATTGTGAGAATTATATTGCTGAATTCCAAAGGGAACCTGTGTTAATCCAACCTGAATTTCCTCCAGATCATTGAACCGATATCCCAGCCAGCCTTGCTTTAGAAAACCTCCACCAAAGGATCGGGAATATAATCTGTATTCTGCGTCCACATAAATTCCCTGGTAAGATCCATTTACGTTAACCCGGAACATGTCGTATCCAAAATCACCGCCACGGTCTTTCTGTCCTTCTTTCCAGGAGGATAGATTGTAATTGAATCTAAGCGCACCGCCAATCTTCAATTCGGGATCTTCCTGAGCATAAGAAGACTCGCTGCTCATGAATGCAAATAGCATCATTAAAAGCAAGCTAGAAGAAGTAGTTTTTAGCATTCTGTATTGTTATATCTAAACAGTTAATTCTGAAATTTTAGAAGTAATATCCAATGTTGATGTTGAATCGTGCTTCCCATTTGGCATCGGGATTTCCAACTCCAAAATCGTCGGCGAAATTCCCTCCAAGCCAGGAATGATTGTAACCTGCGGCATAGTCAACAAAGCAATAAATTGGACCAGAGCTGAATAATACACCTGTAACATTCATGAAGGAATCGGTGAAACCTTTTTCTCTTTTATCCATAAAGCCGAAATCATTATAAATTTCCAGATGTTTGAACAACTTTGTATCGATGTCTATATATCTGGAAATCCCGAGAGTGTAAATCTCGAATTTGGCTGCGGTCTCATAAGGAACACCATAAGCTCCGAGTAATAACTTATTTCTTGGTTCACCGGGAGCATTAATCGGATTAAATCCGGCAGTTAAAATTTGAGTTTTAATTAGCCAGTCTTCAGTGTGATACTGGTGATGGATCGCAAAGGCATACCGATCACCAATTTCTTCGGTATCCAGATTATAGATGCCACCATACTTTGCAGAGGCACCAACCCGGTGTTTTTTGGTTCCTAATGGCTTCCAGATGAATTTACCATTTACCTGGTTGATCTCTTTATTTCTACCAACGATATCATAAGAATACCTGTTTGAAGAATTTTCAGAATTACTTCCAAATCGCAATTCTTCAGAATTTTTGAAGAATCCAAGATGATACTCATAATCATCATTCTCATAGGTATAGGTAATTCCCATATCGTAATCATCCTCCAGACCCACATAATATGGAAGATTCAGAAAAAAGTTATTGGAGTTATAGCGTTCGATTCCAAAAGGGACTTTTGCAAGACCAGCTTCTATCTTACTATTCTCATTTAATTCATAACCAACGACTCCGTGTTTCAGGAAATCTCCACCGAAAGCTTCAGAATAAAATCTATATTCTGCATCTACATAGATTCCCTGGTATGCTCCATTTACATTCAATCTGAATAGGTCATATCCAAAATCTCCACCTCGATCTTTCTGTCCTTCTTTCCAGGAAGAAAGGTTGTAATTAAAGCGCAGTGCCCCGCCAATATCAACTTCAAGTTTTTCCTGTGAATAACCTGAGCTGAAAAAACATAAGGTAAGTGCTACCAGTAAACTCTGATAGAATTTCGTGTAAACCATTGATCTATATTTATTAGGCTATCCTAAGTTACAGGAATATCTGAAGATTTTCCGCTTATGATTTAAAAAAAGAAACCGCTGGACGGCGGTTTTCAAAGTTTTAGAATGAATTAATGGTTTTTCGAATACTTACCAGATTGCTCAAAAGATTCTCCAGGTAAGCCAGATCGAGCATATTTGCACCATCACTTTTTGCATTTGCGGGATCAAAATGAGTTTCGATGAAAAGTCCGTCAACATGATTCACCACTCCGGCACGAGCGATCGTTTCGATCATATCTGGTCGGCCTCCTGTTACACCACAGCTTTGATTTGGTTGTTGTAAGGAGTGGGTAACATCAAGTACTGTTGGAGCAAATTCTCTCATCGTAGGAATTCCTCGAAAATCCACGATCATATCCTGATAACCGAACATGGTTCCACGATCTGTGACCATCACCTGTCCGTTATTACAATCAGTAACCTTAGTAACAGCATGCTTCATGGATTCCGGACTCATAAACTGTCCTTTCTTTAAGTTCACCACTTTGCCAGTTTCTGCCGCTGCAACTACAAGATCTGTCTGTCTAACCAGAAATGCAGGAATTTGCAGTACATCCACATATTCAGCAGCCATTTTGGCATCGCTTACTTCGTGAATATCGGTCACTGTAGGAATCTCAAAAGTTTCAGAAACCTTTCGTAAGATCTTTAAAGCCTTCTCATCTCCAATTCCGGTAAAACTATCAATTCGACTACGGTTTGCCTTTTTAAAAGAACCTTTGAATATATAAGGGATCTCCAGTTTAGAAGTGATCTCCACCACCTTTTCGGCAATTCGCAAAGCCATTTCTTCCCCTTCGATTGCACACGGACCTGCAAGTAGAAAGAAATTATTAGAATCACTATGTTTTAACTGCGGAATTTTACTCAGTTCCATTTCTTCGGTTTTTTGCAAAGATAGTTCAATTAATTTCGCATCAAAAAATTGGGAGAACCCGATTTTGCTCAATCTTAGCTGGAAAAGCTTTAATTTAGAAAGAATTAACTATTAAATTAAGCTTATGAAGATCCATGAATTTCTTATTCCGCAGTTGAAACAGGAAACGGCACTTACTATTAAATTCCTGGAGCGTATTCCAGATGATAAAATGAACTGGAAACCTCATGACAAGTCTATGAGCATCAAAGAGCTCGCAAATCACCTAGCGGAAATACCAACCTGGATTAGTGGCACCATGGATTATGGCAGTATGGATCTTTCAGGATATAAAGCACCTTCAGAATCGACTGTTTCAGAAATTATCGCAACGCTTCAGAAAAATTCCGAAGAAGCCATGAAAGCTTTACAGAAACCAGACGAAGCTTACCAGGAAAACTGGAAAATGACAAAGGATGGTGAGATTTTGATGGAGATGCCTAAGTTTAATGTTTTACAGACTATCGTGATGAATCAATTTCCGCATCACAGGGCGCAACTGGGTGTTTATTTTCGATTACTGGACTTACCGGTTCCCTCAACATATGGACCTTCTGCAGATGAGCAATAAATTGAATGAATTTTGCTCGAAATTGTCTTTTCTGGAATGTTTAAGCTTTTTCCATATTTAAGAAGAAGAAAATAAGAATAGTATACAGATTAAAATAATTGATAATCAGCAAATTAAAATCTTTTAAAGATACGATGGATTAGCGAAAAATAGACGTACATTTGCAGCCTTAAAAATAAGGCTTCATGACAGCTATTAGAAATATCGCGATTATCGCACACGTTGACCACGGTAAGACGACCCTGGTTGATAAAATAATGTATCACTGTGAATTGTTCCGTGATAACCAATCTACAGGTGATCTTATCCTGGACAACAATGATCTTGAAAGAGAGCGTGGAATCACGATTACTTCCAAGAACGTTTCTGTTGTTTATAAAGACACGAAGATAAATATCATTGATACTCCTGGTCACGCCGATTTTGGTGGTGAGGTAGAACGTGTTCTAAACATGGCAGATGGTGTTCTTTTATTAGTAGATGCTTTTGAAGGTCCTATGCCACAGACTAGATTCGTTTTGCAAAAAGCGATCGATCTTGGTTTAAAACCTTGTGTGGTTGTAAACAAAGTGGACAAAGAAAACTGTACTCCTGAAGAAGTTCATGAGAAGGTTTTTGACCTAATGTTCGAACTTGGTGCTGAAGAGTGGCAGTTGGATTTCCCAACAGTTTACGGTTCTGCCAAGAACAACTGGATGAGTGACGACTGGAGAAATGAAACTGAAAATATTGAGCCGCTACTTGATATGGTAATGGAACATATTCCTGCACCTAAAGTAGATCTTGAAGGTTCTCCTCAAATGTTGATCACTTCTCTGGATTTCTCTTCATTTACAGGTCGTATCGCGATTGGTAGATTACAAAGAGGAACTTTGACTGAAGGTCAGCAGGTTTCTTTAGTGAAGCGTGATGGAAGCATTAAGAAAACAAGAATTAAAGAATTACATACTTTCGAAGGTTTAGGCCGTAGAAAGATCGAAGAAGTACAAGCAGGTGATATTTGTGCTATCGTTGGACTGGAAGGATTCGAAATTGGTGATACTGTTGCCGATCTTGAAAATCCTGAAGGACTTAAGACGATCGCTATCGATGAGCCTACAATGAGCATGCTTTTCACAATTAATGATTCTCCTTTCTTCGGAAAAGACGGAAAGTTTGTGACTTCAAGACATATCAAAGAGAGACTGTACAAAGAACTTGAGAAGAACCTTGCACTTCGTGTTAACGAAACCGATAGTGCAGATAAATTCATGGTCTTTGGTAGAGGTGTACTTCACTTATCTGTTCTTATTGAAACAATGAGACGTGAAGGTTACGAACTTCAAATTGGTCAGCCACAGGTAATTATCAAAGAAATTGACGGAGTGAAATGTGAGCCAATTGAAGAGCTTACGATCGATCTTCCGGAAGATGTTTCTGGAAAAGCCGTGGAAATGGTAACTATGAGAAAAGGGGAGATGCTTTCTATGGAAGCAAAAGGAGAGCGAATGAATATTCAATTCCTTATTCCTTCAAGAGGTATTATTGGTCTAAGAAACCAGTTGCTTACTGCTACTGCAGGTGAGGCGATCATGGCGCACAGATACAAAGAATACCAGCCACTTAAAGGTGGAATTCCTGAAAGACAGAACGGTTCTTTAGTTTCTATGGAAAAAGGAAAAGCAATTCCTTATTCTATCGATAAGCTTCAGGATAGAGGTAAGTTCTTCGTAGATCCGGGTGAGGATATTTACGAAGGTCAGGTAATTGGTGAAAACTCGCGTCAGGATGATATGGCGGTGAATATCACTAAAACTAAAAAGCTTTCTAACGTACGTTCTTCAGGAGCAGACGATAAAGCGAAGATCGTTCCTGCGATTAAGTTCTCTTTGGAAGAAGCTTTAGAATACATTCAGAAAGATGAGTATGTAGAGGTAACTCCACAGCACTTGAGACTAAGAAAGATCTACCTTACTGAAAACGAACGTAAGAGAAATAAGATCGTATAATCTTATCAACTATAATTTTGAAAAGCCTGCCGTAAGGTGGGCTTTTTCATGCAAAATTTTCGCCTGAGTTTCAAAATAAGCTTGCAGGAGTATTCTGCGAACTATGGAATGCTCTAAACTTTATTGTTTAAAAATACATGGATAAATCTGTACTTAAAGGATCAATTCTGGTAGCGCTTGGAGCTTGTAGCTACGGGATGCTTACCACTTTCGTGAAATTAGCCTATGAAGATGGTTATACTTCTTATGAGGTAACCTTTTCACAAATGGCCCTTGGTCTACTGGGACTTTTACTTATAAATCTTTTTGTACGCAAGAAGGATAATGCTGAAACCGGAACTTCCAGGAACCGCAGTAAATTGAAATTGATCGCGGCTGGAACAACATTAGGTCTAACCAGTTTTTTCTATTATCTCGCGGTCAAATATATACCGGTTTCTATTGGGATCGTAATGTTGATGCAAAGTGTTTGGATGGGTGTTGTCCTGGAAGCCATCATGAAACGTAAAAAACCAGGTACTAAAAAGATTCTTGCAGTAATTGCGATTCTTACAGGGACGCTACTGGTCACTAATGTTTTTAAAGATTCATTTGAGATAGACTGGAGAGGAATAGGCTGGGGAGTGCTGGCTGCCATGTCCTACACCGGAACAATTTATTGTTCTAATACGGTTTCTCTGGAAATGCATTCTCTAAAACGAAGTTTATGGATGATGCTAGGTGGTTTTATAGTAGTAAGTATCATTACGTTGCCTTACCTGATCGTCGAGTTCAACACCAGTATCTTCCTGAACTGGGGATTAATATTAGCCTTATTTGGAACTATTCTGCCTCCGTTGTTATATACAGCTGGAATGCCGAAAATTGATGTGGGTCTTGGAGCGATCATTTCGTCTATTGAATTACCTGCCGCTGTTTTGATGGCATACTTTTTACTGAATGAGCAGGTAGATCTTGCACAGTGGCTGGGAATAGGTTTGATCCTGCTTGCTGTAGTTCAAATGAATTTAAAAAAGAGTCAGCACGCTATGGCAAAGGAGTAATCTTTCTTCGGAAGTGTATAAAAATCCTGGTTTTCATCTGAAGTTTTTGAAAATAGCAAAATTTTGAAGTATTTCGGAAAGAGATTACCTCGCATATTTTAAATAGGCTGCGAGTGCTGCACCCAGGATACCGGAATCATTTCGAAGTTCAGCAGGAATTAAAGGGACTTTGATCTTTAGATGATCTTTAAATTTATCCCAGTCATTTGAAATTCCGCCACCAATAATGATCGTATCTGGATTCAAAATTTTTTCGACATATTCAAGGAAGGTATTAAATCTTTCACCCCATTCCTGGTAGCTAAGTCCTTCTTCGGTCTTAATGGAAGAAGCCGCCCATTGTTCAATTTTCTCGAACTCTTTGTAAGGGATCTGGCCCAGTTCAAAATTTGGAATGAGTTCACCTCGAAGGTAAGCACCACTGCCCAGGCCTGTTCCAATAGTGATCATAAGTACAAATCCATCAAGATCTTTTCCTGCTCCAAAATTTATTTCAGCCAGACCGGCGGCATCTGCATCGTTGATCACACTAAACTCAAGTCCGGTAGCACTTTCGAATAACTGATCTATATCTTTTTCTACCCAGTCGAGGTGCAAATTTCCTTCGTGTTTACAAATACCTTTTTTAACTATGGTTGGAAAACCACAGCCTACAGGTCCTTTATGATCGAAATAGGAAACCATTTGAGAAACGGCATTAATAATACCTTCGGGTTTGCGGTCTTTTGGAGTCGGAATTCTGTGAACGGCAGTTTTCAATGATCCAGTCTGCATGTTTACAATGGCTCCTTTCAAACTGGAACCGCCAATATCTATTCCTAAAATATCCATGAATTTATTTGAGTGGATACAAGTTAATAAAAATGAAGTTTTTACTCAGCTGTTTCCTGAAAATTATCATTTCTGAAATTCTTCCAGATGATATCTCGGTTTGTTTCGGATGAATTGCTGAAGGCCTTGACTTAAGTTTTGATCAGAAATGAAAAGTAGAAATAAAAAAGTCACCCCAAGGTGACTTTTATAAATGGTAGATTTTATGAGCATTATAGTTCCGGAACCAGTACTTCATCGATCACATGAATCACTCCATTGCTAGCTGGAATATCGAATAAGCCAGCACCTACAAGAATTGAAGCGTCTGTATCCATATCACTATCGTTAGTATCAATTCCAGCAGAGCTGTTGACATAGATTGAAGGACCTAGCAAAGTCTCAATTTCTCTTGGTTTATTCTTTGGCACCACACTATTGCTGAAACGTCTCCCTTCAGTAACATGATAAGAAAGAATTGCAGCGACCTGTTCTGGTGTAAAGTCTGTTAAACTATTATCTCCCAGAAACCTCTCAAAAGCAGCATCGGTAGGAGCGAAGACTGTATATTGATCAGATTCTGCGAATAGGGAAGTGATTCCAGCGTAATTCAAGGCAGCTAAAAGCAGGGTGAACTGTGCGTCCTCTTCAGCTGAAGCAAACTGTACTACGATAGCGGCAATGCTTTCGTCACTTTTCTGAGCAGCAACAGAAGCTTTTGCACTTGCATCTGCGGTGTTCAGTTCATCTGAAACTGGATCCTGTTCGCAGGAAATAAAAAGAATCATTAGCAGGGCAATTCCGAAGGAAGACAAAATTCTCATAATATTTAAGTTTTTGATTATGAGATAAATATAGATTCAAAATTGATATTGTCTAACGTAGTTAACTAAATTTTAAACAAAGTTTAATCTGTTGATAATGAAGGTTTTATGCTTAAGGGTTATATATGGCTATATTAGTAAAACTTAGGGTGAACAAGGGATATTGGTGAAAATTCAATTCTGAAATCCGGATGCATCAGTCCTGTTTTTTTAGCTTCCTGATGCTGATAATGGAAGAAATTAGAATAAACAGATTCGAAATGGTAAGCAGGAAAAAAGTAGTATCAAAATTATCAGGGTAAGCGAGCCAGAAGTTTGCCGCTATCAAAATCACTGCAAGTACAGCAAGTATATATGACCCTTTACCTAAATTCATTAAACCGATTTCTGAACTACTTCGAAAACTCTCTGGCCATCGCACTTCAGGGTTTTCGAAGGATACTTCAGTAATAAGGCGTAATCATGAGTAGCCATAAGAATAGTGTTACCATTCTTGCTAATTTCCTGTAAAACTTCCATTACTTCCACAGAAGTTTGTGGATCCAGGTTTCCGGTAGGCTCATCTGCCAGGATCAATTCGGGATCGTTCAACAATGCGCGGGCAATAGCCACACGCTGCTGTTCTCCACCCGAAAGCTGGTAAGGATATTTAAATCCTTTAGTTTTCATTCCAACTTTGTCCAGTACTTCATCGATCTTACTATCCATTCCTTTTTTGTCTTTCCAGCCTGTAGCCTTCAGTACAAAAAGCAGATTGTCTTTTATATTACGATCTGTCAGCAATTTAAAATCCTGAAAGACAACTCCCAGTTTACGTCTCAAAAACGGAATATCCTTTTCCTTTAAAGTTCGAAGATTATAATCTACAATGCTTCCTTCACCTTCTGTTAAAGGCAGGTCTCCGTACAATGTCTTCATAAAGCTACTTTTACCAGTACCAGTTTTTCCTATCAGGTAAACGAAATCACCTTTGTATACGGTGACATCCACTTCAGATAAAATAAGACTTTCGCGTTGATAGATCGCGGCGTTTTTTAGTTCAAGTACAGTTTGAGACATGGGTTGCTAACGTTGAATATTCGGGTAAAATTATGCTCAAATATACATTTTTCAAGGTGCAGCCACATACTTTTTTTACCATTAACATAATTATAGAAGTTAAACAACGTTATAGAATCAAGCTTTAAATTATCTTTGATTTCCAATCTAAAACATCATAAATGACACTGAAAAAAGCTTACCTGCTAGTCGTTTTCATATCCTTCTCATTTTCCGGTATTTGTCAGCAATCTGCTACCTATACACATGATCTGGTTGACTTCAATCGGGCTCTGGAATTGTATAATAATGAGCAATATCTCGCCGCTCAAAATCTTTTTGACGAGGTGATGGACGAGACCGATGATGAAAAGATCAAGGGAGATGCTGCGTATTATATCGCCAATGCTGCGGTGAGACTTAATCAACCAGGAGCTGACAGGCTTATGGAGAATTTCGTGACCAGGTATCCTACCAGCACAAAAACCAATTCGGCTTACCTTGATGTAGCCGACTATTATTTCCAAACCGGTAAATATGCGCTCTCCAGGAAGTGGTATGATCGTGTGGATGAAAATGCCATGAGCAAAAAGGACAGGGAGAGATATTACTTCAACAATGGGTATGCATACTTTCGTTCCAATCAATTCGAGGAGGCTCAAACTTACCTGAATCGCGTTCGGGATTCCAAAGAATATGGTGCACAGGCTAAATACTATCTTGGTTATATCGCCTATGAAGGTGATGACTATGAGGAAGCCAACGAATATTTCGAAGAAGTAAAAGGAAACGATCGGTATACCGAAGATCTTTCATATTTCCAGGCAGATATGAACTTCAAACTTGGAAACTTCGAAAAAGCAATTGAACAGGGACTTGAGCAGTTGCCAAAAGCTAACCGACAGGAGATTCCGCAGTTAAATAAAATAATAGGAGAGAGCTATTTTAATCTTGGGAACTACCAGGAAGCAATTCCTTACTTAAAAGGTTATAATGGCCTTCAAGGTAAATGGAATAACACAGATTACTATCAGCTTGGTTACGCTTATTACAAACAGGGTAATTATGAAGCGGCAATCAGTGAATTTAATAAGATCGTTGATGGTAAAAATGCGATCGCACAGAACGCTTACTACCACCTTGCGCAATCATATCTTGAGAGTGACCAGAAGCAACAGGCTTTGAACGCCTTCAAAAATGCTTCTGAAATGGAGTTTGATGCAAAGATCAAAGAAGATGCTCTTTTCAACTACGCTAAACTTAGTTACGAAATCGGGAATTCTTATGAAAGTCCGTCGCAGGTTTTGATCAATTATCTAAATGCCTATCCAGCATCAGAACATAAATCTGAAATGGAATCGCTACTTATTGATTCCTTTATTACTTCAAGAAATTACGAAGAAGCGATGAGATTGCTGGAAAATAACAGAAACTTCAGTGATAAACAAGCTTACCAGAAAGTTGCATATTTCTACGGACTGGAACTTTTCGAAGAAGCTGAGTATTATGAAGCAATCAAGAATTTTGATAAGGCTCTAAAAGAACCTAGAAACCAGGATATCACTGCAAAAGCTACTTACTGGAAAGCTGAAAGTGAGTACAATATTAATAGAATGGATGACGCCATTCTTGGATATCGTGAATTTAAAGGAATGAGCGCTGCACGAAATACTCCGGAATATGAAGATCTGGACTATAATATTGGGTATGCTTATTTCAAGAAGAACGATTATACCCAGGCGGTAAACTACTTTAAATCATTTGCCTCTTCAGCTTCTGCGGAAGGAGCAAAGAAGAATGATGCACTTTTAAGACTTGGGGATACCTATTATGTAACCAGCCAATACTGGCCAGCGATGGAAGCTTATCAAAAAGCTATTGATAACGGAGTAAGCAATGCAGATTATGCTGCTTTTCAGAAATCCATCAGCTACGGTTTCGTAAATAGGAATGATACCAAACTGGAAGAATTGAATGGGTTCATTAATCGTTACCCACGCTCACCATATCGTGATGATGCGATGTATGAGTTGGGGAATACGTATGTAGCTGCAAATAATACAGACCAGGCGATACAATCGTATAATAGACTTATTCGTGATGTGCCGGAAAGTGCACTGGTTCCCAAAGCGATGCTAAGACAGGGGCTTATTTACTACAATAAAAATGATGGTAATAAGGCATTGGAGAGACTGAGAAAAGTGGTTGCTGAATTTCCTAATACTCCTGAAGCTAAGCAAGCAGTATCCACCGCAAGAAACGTTTATGTAGATCTAGGTAGAACTGATGAGTATGCAGATTGGGTAAGAAATATTGACTTTGTAGAAGTAAGTGATTCAGATCTTGATAATGCTACTTATGAAGCAGCAGAAAATCAATATCTAAATAACAATACAGCGAAGGCAATGGCAAATTTTGAAAAGTATGTTCAGAATTTCCCGAACGGGATTCACTCGATTAATGCTAATTTCTACCTCGCTCAGCTATATTATCGTGATGGGAAAGTGGATAAATCGATTGCTAATTATCGATATGTTACTTCAAAACCTAAAAACGAATTTAGCGAACAGGCACTTACTCGTTTATCTGAAATTTACCTGGAGAAGAAGGATTATGCACAGGCACTTCCTTTGCTGGAAAAACTGGAAACCCAGGCAGATATTAACGAAAATGTTGTGTTTGCTCAGCAGAACCTGATGAAGTCTTATTATGAAACTGGAAACTTCGCAAAAGCCAATGTATATGCTGAGAAAGTATTAAGTAATGCTACAGCAGATACTGAAGCTAGAAACGATGCGAGAATTATGGTTGCGAGAGCAGCTATCAAGTCGGGGAATGAATCTAAAGCGAGATCTGCTTATAAAGAAGTTCAGAAAACTGCTACAGGAGAACTTGGTGCGGAAGCATTGTATTATGACGCTTATTTCAAAAACAGGGATAAGAATTTTGAAGCTTCGAATGCTGCTGTACAGATCCTGGCAAAAGACTTTGCAGGATATAAAATGTGGGGAGCCAAAGGCCTTGTGTTAATGGCCAAAAACTTCTACGCTCTGGGAGATGCTTACCAGGCAACTTATATTCTGGAGAATGTGATCAAGAACTTCCAGAAGTACCCGGATATTGTTTCTGAAGCAAAAGCTGAGCTAAGTAAGATCAAAGCTCAGGAAGCAAAAACCAATTCTTCAGTAGAAACCAACAACTAAAAATAATCTAATAGATTCACTGCTATATGCGATTTCAAGCAATTAAGAAAAATCTGTTTTTCGGTCTAATCCTTTTTGGGGGGATATTATATGCCCAGGACCCTCTAGGTAGCGAAACGGTAACCGTAGTTAAACCTTATACACCATCTGTTCGCGATGCAAGTAAAATAAAAGCCAGTCCGGTTAAAAATGACTCGGTCACTTTGCAAAAAAAGCCCGTACAATATTCTATATTTTCAGTTCCTGTGGCATCAACTTTTACTCCGGTAAAAGGTCGGGCAACTACCGTGGAGCGAGTAAGACCACCAAAGGTCTACGATAATTACGCGACTCTTGGATTTGGAAACTACTCCAATGTTCTCGCTGAGTTCTATTCTAATATCGAAATTGATCGTAGTAAGAACTTTGGTGTTTTTCTAACTCATAATTCGTCTCAGGGCGGCATTGATGATGTTTACCTGGATGATAAATTCTACGATACCGAGTTAAATTTAAATTATAACACAAGAAATCGTGATCTTTCCTGGATCGCCGAGTTTGGAGCTGAGCATCAATTGTTCAACTGGTACGGACTTCCAGAATACAATGTTCCTGCAAATCCTGATACTTCTCAATTTCTGGCTAATCTCGATCCTCAGCAAAATTACTATTCTGTATACGTTGGAAGTGAGATCGAACTTTATGATAGCTTCTTCGAAAAAGCTAAAGCCAAATTCAGACATTCCGGAGATGCATTTTCTACTGCCGAAAATCATTTTAATGTAGATGGTCTTTTTGAAGTGGAGATCGCTGAGGAGTTGATCACAACCAAAGTTGGAGCAGATATTCTAAACGGGAAGTTCGAGCAACGTTATGATTCTAATGAAGGGTATGATTATACTTATATGATCTTCAATGCAAACCCAAGTTTATTGATCCTGAGAGATGATCTTAGTATTAATCTGGGTGTGAATTTCGTGTATGGTGCAGATGTGGAGAACAGCGATGGGGACATTTATATCTATCCTACCGTGAACGCGAGTTATAAACTTGCCGGAGATTACTTTACGGCCTATGCTGGTCTGGATGGTGATCTTGAACAGAATACGTATTATAATTTCTACCAGGCGAATCCATATATTTCACCAACGCTTACAATCAGGCCAACCGATAGTAAGTATAAAGGTTATGTAGGTGGAAAAGGGAAGCTATCCAACGCGATCTCTTATAATCTAAAAGCCAGTTATCAGTCTCAATTTGACAAACCATTGTTCCGAAGAAATTACGATGCGATGGTACTCGATGGGGAACCATATACTAATGGAAACAGTTTTGATGTGGTGTATGATGATGTGAAAACTCTCGCTCTTGCTGCGGAATTGAATGTGGATGTAAACAGAAACTTCAGACTGGGAATCAATGCTGAATTTTTAAATTATAATACAGATGATCAGGCAGAAGCATGGAATTTGCCAAATATGACGGCTAGTTTGAATGCAGATTATCAAATAACTGAAAAATGGTATTCTGGAGCGAACCTATTTTTTGTGGGAGAGCGTAAAGATGAAAACAGGTCTCTAAGCCTAACATTTGTTGATCCAATAGTTACTCTAGATAGTTATTTTGATGCTAACGCTCATGTTGGTTATAGATTTAATGATCAATTATCTGCATTTGTAAAAGGTAGTAACCTGTTGAACAATAATTACCAGAAATGGATGGACTACAACGTTCAGGGTGTTCAGGTTCTGGGTGGAGTAACCTATAAATTCGATTTTAATTAATTATTACATCCACTATAAAATTCAAAGGAACCTGAAAAGGTTCCTTTTTTTATTCTACAGTAAATCTAAATAGATCTGGTTCATCTGAATTTTTGAAAGTAGTAAGTAGATAAACTAGTACTCCGTTATTGCTATCTATATAAAGGTTGAGAGGTTGCTGATAGTAACTGCTAATAAAAAACTCCCCAGGCTGTTTTAAAACGATACCGAATTCACTTTGAAAGTTCTGTCCGTTCTAAAAAGCGGTAGCAATGAGTGCACTACTGGTAGAAACTTCCCCTCCACGAATGATTACTTCATCAGGACTAAGGCTCAGTAGCGTAGGATTCTCGAATCCTGTTTGCTGGTACAGGTCCAGGTAGGCATATAACCTGTCTGAGTTTCCAGCTACCTCAGAAATATCAATGATTTCACCATTATGTTCCAGATTCACGGGAACTTCAGTTTTAATCCAAATAGTATCGTTCAATGCATAGGTTGTCCTTGCATCTGTAATTTCGATAAGGTTCGGAGCTTCTATAGTGTAGGTGGCGGGTTCGATATAATCATATTCTTCGGGACAGCAGAAACCTGCGCAAAGGAAAACAAGTGACCAGCTAAATGTGCTTAATTTCATCATGGTATTATGAAGATACAGATTTATACAGTTGGTTGCGTGCCGCTACTTGCATTTCCTTAATTTTCCGTGAATTACACTTCAAGCTCATACTTCTTTGATTATTTTAGTTGAAAATTTAAAATATGAGAAGATTATTACTGGTTTTTGCCATTTTTCTTACGTTTTCGAGCGTTGCACAGAAACAGGAGGCAGATCTTTTAGTGTTAAATGGCGTAGTTTATACCGTCGATTCTGAATTTAATACGACAGAAGCGTTTGCCGTTAAAGATGGTAAGTTCCTTAAAGTTGGAACTGAAGAATCCCTAAGAGAAGAATTCGATTTTTCCGAAGAATTAGATGCTAAAGGTAAAGCGATATATCCAGGTCTTATCGACGCTCATGCCCATTTTTACGGTCTTGGAATGCAGCAGCAGCGGGTGGATCTTACCGAGACTAAAAGTTTTGCTGAGGTTGTTGCCAGAATTCAGGAATTTCAGAAAGAAAATAAAACAGAATTTATCGTAGGTCGTGGATGGGATCAAAATGATTGGGAAGTAAAGGAATTTCCTGTAAAAGACACCCTCGATCAATTATTTCCTGATACACCAATTGCAATCACCAGGATAGATGGTCATGCGATGCTGGTAAATCAGGCGGCACTTGATAAAGCTGGAATCACTGCGAATACAGAATTTGATGGCGGAGATATCGAGCAGAAAAACGGTGAACTAACCGGGATTCTCGTTGATAATCCAATGATGCTTATTGAAGAGATCACAGAACGCGCAGATATTGAAACCCAGAAGAAAGCCTTACTGGCTGCTCAGGAAATCTCATTTTCTTATGGATTAACCACGGTGGATGATGCTGGACTGGACAAGCAGGTAATTGAGCTTATCGATAGTCTAAATAATACTGGAGAATTGAAAATTCGCTTATATGCGATGCTAAGTAACAGCGATAAGAATCTTGATTATTACCTGGAAAAAGGACCTTATAAAACTGATCTGCTAAACGTGCGTTCAGTAAAATTTTACGGAGATGGTGCACTTGGTTCTCGTGGAGCAGCATTGAAAGAACCTTATTCAGATCGTGATGATCATTACGGAGCTTTACTTTCGCCGGTTTCAGAATTCAAAGCCACTGCCGAACGTATCTCGAAAACTGGTTTTCAGATGAATACGCATGCCATTGGGGATTCTGCTAATTATATGGTTCTTAAAACCTATGATTCACTTTTAAGTGATTCCGAAGATAGAAGATGGAGAGTGGAGCATTCGCAGGTGATCGATGCAGATGATTTTAAATATTTCAGTAAAAATATCCTTCCATCTATCCAACCCACTCATGCAACCAGCGATATGTACTGGGCTGAAGAAAGACTTGGGGAAGAAAGGATCAAAGGCGCTTATGCCTATAAAAAACTTTTAGACCAGGCGGGAATGGTAGCTCTTGGAACAGATTTTCCTGTAGAACAGGTTAATCCATTTCTTACATTCTACGCGGCTGTAGACAGGCAGGATACCAAAAACTTTCCAGAAGGAGGATTTATGAGAGAAGAAGCGCTAAGTAGGGAAGAAACTTTACGCGGTATGACCATCTGGGCTGCTTATTCAAATTTTGAAGAAGACGAAAAAGGAAGTATAGAAGCAGGTAAATTTGCAGATTTCGTGATCCTGGATCGTGATATTATGAAAGTGGATATTGATAAAGTTCCAGATACAAAAGTGATCTCAACTTTTGTAGCAGGGGAGCAGGTCTATAAGAACTAAAGGAATTATCTTTGTAGCTTATTAAAAATTAAAACAATGAACGACGGATTATACGCAAAATTCCATACTTCTAAAGGAGAGATCCTGGCTGAACTGGAATTTCAAAAAACACCTGGAACTGTAGGGAACTTTGTAGGTCTTGCAGAAGGGAAGATAGAAAATGACCCGAAAGATAAGGGAGTTCCTTATTACGACGGACTTAAATTTCACCGAGTGATTCCAGATTTTATGGTTCAGGGAGGAGATCCTCAGGGAACCGGAGCTGGTGGACCTGGTTACAATTTCGATGATGAGATCCATGCAGATCTTAGACACGATGCGCCTGGTAAATTGTCTATGGCAAATGCCGGACCTGGTACTAATGGAAGTCAGTTTTTTATCACTCACGTGGAAACGCCATGGTTAGACGGTAAGCATACAGTCTTCGGAAGTGTGGTTGAAGGACAGGATGTAGTGAATAAGATTCAGCAGAACGATACGATCGAAAAGTTGGAGATCGTTAGAGTTGGTGCAGAAGCTGAAGCATTCGATGCTGCTGAAGCATTCAATACTTTCACCTCTCAAAAGCAGGAAAAAGAAGCTGAAGCAAAGCAAAAGGCTGCTGCTGAAGTTGACAAGCTTGCTGCAGGTTTTAAGTCTACAGATAGTGGTTTGCGATACCAGATCATCCAGAAGGGTGATGGTGTTCAAGCTGAAAAAGGTAAGAACGTATCGGTACATTATAAAGGTCAGTTAGCTGATGGTACTGTGTTCGATTCTTCTTATAAAAGAAATCAGCCTTTGGAATTTCCAGTAGGTGTAGGCCATGTAATCCCGGGATGGGATGAAGGTATTCAATTACTACAGGTTGGAGATAAGGCGAGAATGGTGATCCCATCAGACCTTGCTTACGGAGAACGTGGTGCAGGTGGTGTGATTCCACCAAATGCTGTGCTTATTTTCGATGTGGAATTGATGGATGTAAAATAATATAGACTTATATATTTCTTAAAAACGCCCTGATTCTTCAGGGCGTTTTCTATTTTTAGATATGAGTACAGAAGAAGAGATCGAAAATTTAAAATTTCCTATCGGGGAATTTGAAATTCCGGAACAGGTTTCCGTAGAAAACATAAGAGATTATATTGATGAGGTGGCGAGATTACCTCAGGCATTGATTGAGGAAGTCGAACATCTTGATCAGGATCAATTACAAATGGTCTATCGTCCTGAAGGCTGGAACATCCGGCAATTGGTGCATCATATTGCCGATAGCCATATGAGTGCATTTATGCGTTTTAAATGGGCGCTAACTGAAGACGAGCCGACCATCAAGGCATTTAATGAAAAAGGTTTTGCAGAACTGGCAGATTCAAAATTCACACCAGTAACGTTATCCCTTGGATTCCTTAAAGCTTTGCACGCGAAATGGATCATCCTGCTGGAGAATATGAGCACAGAGGATTTCGAGAGAACTTTTATACATCCGGAATCTGGCTTTCGTTATAGTTTAAAACAAAGTCTGGCGAATTACGCCTGGCATGGAAAGCATCATCTGGAGCATATCATCGAACTTAAAAAAAGAGAAGGCTGGGATTAACCAGCCTTTTAGATTTAATTAATCGGAATATTACTTTTTTAACTCCGGTTGTGCAGTTGTTCTCAGGTAAGGTTTTACTATTTTGTAGCCTTTTGGGAACATTTTATCTGCTTCCTCATTACTTACAGATGGGCTAATTACAACGTCATCACCATGTTTCCAGTTCGCTGGCGTTGCTACTTTATTGTAAGCAGTAAGTTGCAAAGAGTCAATTACCCTAAGTAATTCCTCAAAATTTCTACCTGTGCTCGCCGGGTACGTCAGCGTCATTTTGATAGACTTATCTGGCGCGATCACGAATACAGAGCGTACGGTAAGTGTGCTATCAGCTTTGGGATGGATCATACCATATAGATCTGAAACCTTTTTGTCCTCATCTGCTATGATAGGAAAGTTCACCGTGGTATTCTGAGTTTCATTAATGTCTTTGATCCAGTCTTTGTGAGACTTTACTCCGTCGACACTAAGTGCAAGTACCTTTACATCTCTTTTCTTAAATTCTTCAGCGTAATTCGCAGCAGCTCCCAATTCAGTTGTACAAACAGGAGTATAATCTGCCGGGTGAGAAAATAGGATTCCCCAGCTATCGCCTAGAAATTCATGAAAACTAATTTTCCCTTCAGATGTATCTGCAGTAAAATCTGGTGCTGTATCGCCTAATTTCAAATCACTCATAATCAGTCTGTTTTATATTATTAAATCCTACTGAAATAGTAGGTTATTCAAATTTAAAAAATTGCGGGGAGTCAAATGAAAAGATCAAGTTAAATTAAGTTTTCCATTTAATATTACAACCAATCGATGGCTTTTGATCTTTATTGACCTTACGATTATTTAGCACTGCATCCATCGCTTCCCTGATGTCTCTTCCATTGGAATGCAAGCCGTTGTTAGGTCTGCTGTCATCTAACTGCCCACGATAGATCAATTTAAGTGCGGCATCAAAAAGGAAAAAATCCGGTGTACAGGCTGCCTGATATTTTCTGGCGATCTCCTGCGTGCCATCGAATAAATAAGGAAATGAATACTGATTTTTTGATGCAACTTCTGTCATCAGGTCTGGATGATCATCTGGATAACTTTCGGGATCATTACTGCTTATACCTGCGAAACCAAAGCCCAGTTGCCTGTATTCATTAGCGAGCCTCACAATTTCCCCATTTACATGCTTAACAAAAGGACAGTGATTTGAAAGAAACATGATAAGCGTTCCTTTCTCACCTTTGATATTTTTTAGATCCAGAAGATGTCCGGTTCTGGTATCCATCAGTTTAAAGTCTGGAGCATCGCTTCCAAGCGGAAGCATTTTTGAGGATGTAAGTGACATCTTTTTCTTTAAAATTAAATATTAATGCTGAATATTCTCTACTTTCCCATCTTTAAATTCTGAATATGATGAGTGAGATTAGCTGGGAAGATTTCGAGAAAGTCGATATGAGAGTAGGAACAATTCTGGAAGCTGAAGAACTTCCGAAGGCTAAAAAGCCAGCCTATAAGATGCTGATAGATTTTGGAGAAGAAATTGGTAAGAAGAGAACATCTGCCCAAATCACTAGAAGGTATACGAAGGAAGAACTTCCAGGAAGACAGGTCATCGCCGTAGTCAATTTTCCGGTTAAAAGAATTGCCGGCTTCAAAAGCGAATGCCTGGTGATGGGGGTGGTCGGTGATGAAACCGATGTTGTTCTGTTATCACCAGATCAAAAAGTACCAAACGGACTCAGGATCGCTTAACTCTGAGCTTCTTTAAACTTCTTATGTTGATCGAGTAATCTTCGAATATCCTTATTGTGTCCATACAACACCATGATATCGTCTTTATATAATTTGGTGTCGGCATGTACAATTCCCTGTACTGTGTTTCTTTCAGTTGGAGCTCCAAGTTCGTTTTTACCTTCAGAAACATTCATGGTCGTAAGTATAAGAATATTGAATTCTCCTTTAATGTCCAGTTCCTTTACAGTTTTGTCATGATACTCTTCAGGGATTTTAGTCTCAACAATACTAAAGTTACTATCCAGTTCAAAACTGTCCACCACGCCTTCAAGATTTAACCTTTGTGCCCAGCGGTGAGCAGTTTCTTCTTCAGGGTGAATGATTTCTGTAATACCCATCGTTTGCAACACCGTTCGCTGTAGTGGATCTATCGCGCGGCTTATAATTCTCTTCACCTTCATTTGCTTCATAAGCGCGGCGGCCATGATATTTGCACCTTTATCTTCTCCAATCCCAACGATCACCACGTCACAATCCTTTAGCGGTAAGTTCTTTACTGCTTCCATATCTGTCGCATCCAGACTAATGGCATGAGTTATTTTCTCCTTCATGCTTTCAACCTTGCTCATACTAATATCCACGCCAATAACTTCGTTGCCCATTTCTGCAAGCTGTTCTGCGATGGACGATCCAAAGTTTCCAAGACCAATTACGATATATTTCATGTGTTAATTTATTAAAATTTCATCTGTAGGGACTCTATAATTAAGATGTTTAGCCTTCCGAAGCATAGCAATTAAAAGGGTTAGCATGCTAACTCTTCCAATAAACATCGTAAAGATAAGAACGATCTTGGACGAGGATGAAAGGCTGGAAGTAATTCCTGTAGATAGTCCCACGGTACTATAAGCCGAAAATGCTTCAAAAGCAATATCTATGATCGCTATATCTTTTTCGAAGATGGTCATCAGGAATATAGCGATGCTAATCACCATAAGTGAGAGCGATATAATAGCAAACGCACGGCGAATGGAATTACTTGATACTTCTCTTTTGTATACTTCGATACGATCCTTGCCTTTTCCAAGACTCACAAAATTTAAGGCGGCAATGGCAATGGTGCTTGTCTTTATTCCACCTCCGGTAGATGCAGGAGAGGCTCCAATCCACATGAGCATAAAAATAAGCATAAGCGTACTTACATTTAATGCTTGCATGTCTACAGTATTAAAACCGGCTGTACGCGGCGTAGCAGCTCCAAAAAAAGCAGTGACGATCTTACCAAACCAGTTATGCTCCGCCAAAGTATTATTGTATTCCAAAATATAGAAACCTAAAGTTCCCACGCTTAAGAGAATTATCGTGGTTACAATGACGATTCGTGTATTGAGATTGATCACCCAAGGCGAGTAAGGTAAAGGTCTTTTTTTGTTGAGCTTGAGCAGTAGATTCGAAAAAGTATATTTCAGATACTTATAAATATTCAGAACAATAGGAAAACCAATTCCTCCAAGAATGAATAACACGGCAATTACCAGATGTAGCGGATAATTAAATCTGAAAATTGGTTCATAAAGACTGTTTTCAAGTGTAGAGAACCCTGCATTGCAAAAACCGCTTATCGCGTGAAATACTGAGAAGAATATACGATCACTAATCTGGCTCAATTCATTTTCACTTAAGCTGAAATATATAAAAATAGCTCCCAGCAATTCAGTAACAAAAGTGATAGAAAGAATTTTTTTAAGTACGCCGAAAACTTCACCGATACGTTCTGAATTCGTAGCATCTTTGAGTAACAGTTGATTCTCGAAACTGGTCTGTCCCCGAAAAAAGTAGCTAAAATAACTGGCAAAGGTCATGATCCCGAGTCCTCCCAACTGCATTAAGAGTAAAAGGATAGACTGTCCAAAAGTGGTGAAATACGAACCGGTATCTACTACGATAAGACCGGTCACGCAAACTGCGCTGGTAGAAGTGAAAAGTGCATCCAGAAGTCCGATTCCTTCATGTGTCGCCTTAGGTAACATCAGCAAACCAGTGCCGACTAATATAATTCCCAGGAAACTGCTTATAAATAGCTGAGCCGGATTCAAGTATGCTTTATTAAACCTGAAATTGATGGTGGCAAGTTCCCGTATGAAGTAAACGAGCGATGCGAAATACATGTAAGCCATCTTATTGAGGAACTGCAAACCCGGAAAATTCTCCATAAGAACATCAGTCTTCACGATACTTAACAGGAGAATAAGCGTTCCAAGGATAGCGTCGAGAATCCTTATCTTGGCAGGAACCTTAACCTTTAGAACAAAATACCGACATAGGATCGCAGCGATCCCAATCAATAAGACTACATAATAAAAACTGTTTAATTGTGCTTCCTGAAGTTTTTCCTGTTTAAATCCCAGGTCGTAAAGTGCTACGAGCAATGCAATGCAACTGGCAAAAAAGGAAAGTCTGTTGAGGTAACTTAAAAACCTCTCGTTTCTCAACCATGATTTAAATCCGGAAAATTTCAATAATTGGAATTTAGAAGCATGAATAATAGGTGAAAAAGAATAGGTCCGGTAAGTTTGAAACTAACGGACCTATTTTCCTTAACAAACCGGTACAAAGTTATGTAACCGACTGTACAAGTCTGCTAAAATTTACCCAAACTATCGGTTACATTTCTGTTCCGAAGAAGATAGCATTCATTAGTAATTTGTTGGTACCGTACCAGAATGCTCTAAAGTTTGTGTTGTCTGTAAATAGCATTACTTCCCCGCGGCCAAGTCTGTCATGTTTAAATGGAACTGTTCCTGCAAGCGAATCCAGGTTTGGTTTGCTTATATATCCACTCAATAAAGGTTTTTCAGTATAGCGAATAGGATTTTTGTAGCTCTGCTTATCTGCTTCCATAAAAATGGTCGTATTTCTGAAGAGCGCAATTTTGTCTCTATTGTATCCAAAAGCGATTGGATGCGTTCTGTCCAGCTTTGCTTCAAAGATCGCTCCTCCAATTACCTGTGCACCACGAAAGTCACCACGTTCTCCAAAACTGACATCCTTTGCAGTATTCTCTGTTTTTTTAGTCTCAAAGTCAATGAAATCATTGCTTTTCAGCCAGTTTACAGCACTTCTAAAGCCTATGATGGTTCCTCCGTTTTTAGTCCAATCCTTCAGCTGAGTAGCAACTCCATCGTTCAATCCACCGCCCCAGTTACTTGGAACGATAATATCGGTATACTTGCTAAGGTCACTTCCAGAGAGGTCTTTAAGATCAAGTTTAGTAATTTTCATGTCGTAACGCTGATCGAACAAATGCCAGATCTCCCCGGCATCATAGGAAGATATGGATCCACCAACCAGAATGGCAACCTGTTGAGGTTCAATCGCACGAAACTGGTTACTTCCAAGATTAATTCCTCCGGTCATTCCGGTTGGAATTCCCTTGATAGCTATATGGCTTACTTTAGAAACTTCAGTAATAAAATTAAATAGCTCATCCTGCTCTAATTTTTGATTCTGAACTGGAATCATGATCGTTCCGGCAGCAAACTCATCTCCTTCGAAGGTAAATGCTTCCATGGAAACTTTTGCTCGAAGCCCTTTCTCCAGGATCATATTCAGAGCTTTTGGAGCCAGGTAATTGTGCCAGTCCAGTAAATAGGCGTAAGAACTTTTCTCAGGTTGCTCTGGTGTAGGTATTTCCAGTTCCTGGATCTTCTCTCCGGCATTTTTCATCGCAATATCTTCAGAAAACTCAAGGTTGAAGGCTAAAGGGAATGTCCATGCAGATATATCGTAAAACAGGCTATCCTGAAACTCAGTTCTACGTTCGAACATCGCTTTTAATAGTCGATTTTGCCTTTGATTCTTTGGTACTACATAAGAATTTCCTTTTTTGAATGTTATGCCTGCTTCCGTGAAATTCTCATCTACCTGGTGAACTTCGATCTGGTGACGCTTCAAAATCTTTGCAAGTTCATAAGCTTTCACAGGATCATTTTCGCTACCAAAAGCATAAGCACCATTAGAGGCACTACTTCGAGATTTTTTGAAGAAATCACGCTGATAGTTTAGTAATTTTTCACGCATATTTTCAGCAGCTTTTAAAGTTGAAAGTGCCGCTGTGAATTGATTGCGAATCGTAAATGGAAATGTAAGAATACCATTATCAGTTTCCTGCGCGTGACCCCGAGAACTTCCCTGTTCAAAAAGAATTCCTATACTTCCATTAATGTCTGGGAAGGTAGAGCCTTTTCCGTAGTAGAAATCGTCGTAATTTTCTTCGGTGTAATACAGTGATCCAATTTCATCGAAAGCCTGAGCGTGATAAGTTCCAATTTCTTTGGTCAGATCCTGGTTTAGCTGCGGAGTAAGCGGGTGCGTACGAGAAGGAATCCCGGGTTGAAAGAAGAAAGAAGAATTTGATCCCATCTCATGATGATCTGTTAGAACATTGGGATACCAGTCATGAAATGTTTTGATCCTTGCCTGGGACTCCGGTAACTGCACAGGTAGCCAGTCACGATTCATATCGAACCAGTAATGATTGGTTCTTCCGCCCGGCCAAATCTCGCTGTATTCTCTGTCCTGTGGATCTGGATTGATGTTTTTACTCTTATTAGTATTTGCCCAGTAAGCGAATCGTTGAAGCCCATCTGGGTTAAAGGCGGGATCTAATAGAATTACTGTGTTTTTTAATGTTTCTTCAATTTCTGGACCTTCAGCAGCGGCGAGATAATAGGCGTATAGTAAGGCAGCATTGGATCCACTGGCTTCATTTCCGTGGATGGAGAATCCCTGGTTGATCACAACGGGCATGTTCGAAAGATCTTCCGAAGAATTTTCAGAAACTAAACCAATATGTTTTGTTCTAATATCTTCAATATTGGCAATATTTTCTTCTGAAGAAACAGTGAGCAGGATCAATGGCCGACCTTCATAAGTATTTCCGCGATTTTCAATTTTTAGTCGGGGAGAGGACGCTGCCAGGGTATGCATATACGAAACCAGACGGTCATGACTAACATGCCATTCACCGGGAATAAAACCTATGCTCTCTTTTGGAGTAGGAATAGACTGGTTGTAAGAAATATCAGCTGGTAAATAGTAGCTCATAGACAGATCCTCCTGCTGAGCGAAGCTTATCTGGAATACTAGAAAAAGATAGAAAAGTAAAAGTTTGCGCATTGGTTTATTTTTGAAAAGCCCTAATATAAAAAAAACCGTCCTGATAGGGACGGTTTGTATAGTGTATAGACGTTTTGTCTAGATATCATCAAAACTTACATCTGTAAATTTCTCTGCTGCCGGAGATGCTGTTTGCTCCACTGGCTGCTCATCATATTCTTTTTTGAAATCTTTCTGGTGACGTTCGCTGATCACTTCTTCACCTTTTTCATTAACGATAAAGTTCGTCATTTCCTCAAGGATCTCTCTAAATCCATCAAAATCTTCTTTGTATAGGTAGATTTTGTGTTTTTTGTAGTAGAAAGAACCATCGTCGTTCGTGAACTTCTTGCTCTCTGTAATCGTAAGATAATAATCATCTGCACGGGTACTTCTTACATCGAAAAAATAAGTTCTTCTTCCTGCTCTTAAAACTTTAGAGAATATTTCCTCTTTCTCCATCATTCCCTTGTCGCTCATAAAATAGATTCTTTAATGGTTGTTATTAACGAGCTCAAAAATCTAAAAATTTTTAACATCTAGCAAAAAATTTTCACATTTCTTTTTCATTTAGCTGTTTTGCGTAGAGTTCTTTGTAGTAACCTTCAGTAGTAATTAGTTGCTCGTGACTACCTTCCTGTACTACCAGTCCGTCTTCAAGGATTATGATCCTGTCGGCATTTTTAGCTGAAGAAATTCTGTGACTCACGATGATCGTGGTTTTCTCTTTTGTGATTTCGAAGAGATTATTCAGTATTTCCTCTTCGGTTTCAGTATCTACAGCAGATAAGCAGTCATCGAATAAGAGAATTTCTGGATCATGTATAATTGCCCTTGCAATAGACACCCGTTGCTTTTGTCCACCAGAAAGTGTGATTCCGCGTTCACCTAGAACAGTATCGTAACCTTTGCTGAAGCCCTGAATATTTTTATGTACGGAAGCATTTTTCGCCGCTGTAATAATTTCTTCTTCGGAAGCGTCTGTTTTTCCGAATTTGATATTATTTCTAATGCTGTCACTAAAAAGGAAAGCATCCTGTGGGACGTAACCAATATTTTCCCGAAGACTTTCCAGGTTCACAGTATCAATTTTGCGACCATCGATCAATAATTCACCCTGATCAATATCGTAAAGACGACCAATCAATTCCAGAATGGTAGATTTACCAGAACCAGTCTTTCCAATCACTGCCAGTGTTTCCCCTTTTTCAACTTTAAAACTTACATTCTTAAGAGCGGTAATATTCGTGTCGTCGTAAGTAAAACTCACATTCTTAAATTCAATACTACCATTGATCGCATCCTGTTCGGTCTTAGGATTGGTGATCTCAGGTTTCTCACTAAGAAATTCGTTGATACGTTCCTGAGATGCTTCCGCCTGTTGAACCAGAGAGGTTACCCATCCAATGGCTGCAACTGGCCAGGTTAGCATATTTACATAAAGTATGAATTCTACCAGCACGTCGATATTTTCGATCTCTCCGGAAATGATCTGTCGCCCACCAATATAGATCACGATAATATTACTAATCCCAATTAAAAGGATCATAAGCGGGAAGAAAAATGCCTGAACCTTTACCAGGTCAATATTCTTATCTCTACTCCCATTAGAAAGCTCAGTAAAGTTGTTGTTAGTTTGAGGTTCAAGCCCATAAGATTTAATAACAGCGATCCCGCTAAAACTTTCCTGGGTGAACGTATTAAGTTTTGAAAGATATTGCTGTACAACCGTACTTCTTTTATGGATCGCGACACTCAACTTATAAATAGAGAAGGCTAGAACTGGCAGCGGAATTACCGTATACAAAGTAAGTAAAGGAGCGGCCTGGATCATAAAGATCAAAACCACGACCGTAGAGGTGAATGTCGTTACACTATACATGATAGCAGGACCTAAATATAATCTCACTTTAGAGACATCTTCGCTAATCCTGTTCATTAGATCTCCGGTTCTGTTCTTCTTATAGAAGTTCAAAGAGAGATCCTGGTAATGACGATAAACTTCGTTTTTAAGATCATATTCCATATGCCTGGAAACCACGATAAAAGTTTGTCGCATCAGGAAAGTAAGGAAAGCTGATATAAGTGTAGTTCCTACTATAAGCAGGATATTGTAAAGAAGTTCATCTTTAAGCACAGCGACATCGGTTACTTCGCCATTGATGTATTCTTCTATAATGACTGTACTTTCACCAATTAAAGGGATGTAGTAGATCCCAAAAATTCTGGCGGCAATCGTAATAACCAATCCAATAAGTAGTTTCCATTTGTATTTGTAGAAATATTTATTGAGATGCTGAAGGTTCTTCATTCAGTGAAATTCTATAAAGTTGAGGATTCTGTAATTTAACACGTTTAGAATCCATGCTTTTTAAATAATTATTATTTTTGCGGCGGATTTTTGATCAAATTCAAAATCTGAATAATGTAAAAATCAACAAATTATGCAAGTTGACGTTCTAAATGCAAATGAACTAAAAAAAGCTGCTCCGGTTTTTGGACAGGTGTCTTTTGACGAACACGAACAAATCGTTTTTTGCAACGACAAAGATACAGGTTTAAAGGCAATAATTGGTATCCATAATACGGTTTTAGGACCAGCTCTGGGAGGAACCAGAATGTGGAATTATACCAGTGAATGGGAGGCTGTAAATGATGTATTGCGTCTTTCTCGTGGTATGACCTTTAAGAGTGCGATCACCGGTTTAAATCTAGGTGGTGGGAAAGCTGTTATCATAGGTGATGCTAAAACAGATAAAACTCCGGAGCTAATGAAGCGTTTTGGAGAATTTGTACATTCTTTAGGTGGTAAATATATCACTGCAGAAGATGTAGGTATGGAAACTTCAGATATGGATACCGTACGTGAAGTAACACCTTATGTAACCGGGATTTCAGAATCTCAGGGTGGAGCAGGGAATCCTTCTCCAATTACTGCTTATGGTGTGTTTATGGGAATCAAAGCTTCAGCTAAGTTCAAGTATGGAACAGATGATCTTGAAGGTAAAAAAGTACTGGTTCAGGGAATTGGACATGTTGGAGAAACTCTGGTTGAATATTTAACCGGTGATGGAGCTGAAGTTTATATTACAGATATTAACGAAGACAGGCTTGCAGAAGTAAGTAAGAAATACGGAGCTCATATATTTACAGATAGAGATATTTACTCGGCTGAAGTAGATATTTATGCACCTTGTGCACTTGGAGCGACTATTAACGATGATACCATAGACAGACTTAAAGTTGATATCATCGCTGGCGCTGCGAACAATCAACTTGCAGATGAGGTAGCTCACGGGCAGATCCTTCAAAACAGAGGTATTGTTTACGCACCAGATTTCCTTATCAACGCAGGTGGAATTATTAATGTGTATGCTGAATTGGAGAATTACGACAAGCAGGAGATCATGCGCAAGACTGAGAATATCTACAATACAACTTTGAGAATTCTTGAAAAAGCTTCTAAAGACGATATTACTACGCACTTTGCAGCTTTACAAATAGCGAAGCAACGTATTGCCGATAGAAAAAAACAGAATTTAAATTAGTCAGTTCTAATTTATTAATATTTTTGCAGGGCGAAAGCGAAAAGCTTTCGCCCTTTCTAATTCCTAAAAAGTTCTTTTACAATTATGTTGACAAGAAGACATATCAGGGTTAAAGTAATGCAGTCACTGTATGCATTTAACCAAAGCCAGAATGACAACCTTGCCACAGAAGAGAAATTCCTGCTGAAGAGTATGCAGGAAATGTACGACCTCTTTCTGCTTCAGTTGAGTTTGATCACCGAGATAAGAGAACATGCTGAAGTGTATCTGGAGAAATCCCAGCAAAAGCACCTTGCCACCAACGAGGAAAAAGATCCCAATAGAAAATTTATCGATAACCAGATCTTCCAGATCCTGAATGAAAACGAAAGTATTCAGAAGGCATTAGAAGACCACAAAATTAATCACTGGAAACAGGATGATGAATATGTGGCGATCATTTGGAATGAGATTAGAAATAGCGAACTGTATTCAGAATATATGAATACTCGTGAAGGCAGTTTTAAGGATGATAAAGAGCTTATTATTCAGATCTTCAAGGAGATCATTGCTCCTAACGAGAAATTGTACGATTACCTTGAGGATAAGAAATTAACCTGGGTAGATGATCTTCCATTAGTAAATACCGCCGCGCTTAAATTTCTTCAGAAGTTAAAAGAATCTACCGGTAGAGAAAAGCAGATCGCTCGTTTGTTTAAAAACGATGAGGATAGAGAGTTCGCCTTAAAATTATTTCAGAAAACCTATCTTAATGATGAGGACCTTTCCGAAGAAATGCTAGGGAAAACTCCAAACTGGGATAAAGACAGGATTGCCGAAGTAGATATGGTGCTTATAAAGATGGCGATCTGCGAGTTTTTGAAATTTAGTAGTATCCCTGTAAAGGTTACTATCAACGAATATCTGGAGATCGCAAAGGAATACAGCACTCCAAAAAGTAGCATTTTTATTAACGGTGTTCTGGACAAACTTTCTAAGGAATACCAGACAGAAGGCAAGCTAAATAAAATGGGCAGGGGCCTGATGTAGTAAAGATTTTTTAGTATTTTTACCCATTAGAAATTAAACAAAATAACTTCGTCATGAAAAGAACAATTTTGATGTTTGCAGCTGCAGGGGCTATGCTGTTAACCGGATGTCAAGACAACGCCTCAGATAAAGTAAAAGCAGAAAACGTAGAAGCTTCAGCTGAACGTGATGCACAGGCGACTGTTTATCCTGAAATCTCTTTCGAAGAAACTGAATTTGATTTCGGAAACATTGCTAAAGGAACAAACGTTGAGCACGTATTTAAATTCACTAACACAGGAAAAGCTCCATTAGTGATCACCAATGCTTCAAGTTCTTGTGGGTGTACAGTACCAACTTACCCTAAGAATGAAACTATCCAACCAGGTGAAACTGGAGAGATGCTTGTGAAATTCAACGGTTCTGGTAATGGGCAGGTAACTAAGACTGTAACAGTATCTGCAAATACTGAAGCTGGAAAAGAACAATTAAAAATCAAAGCTTTTGTAGAAGCTGCGGAAACAGAAACAGCTAGCTAAAAGCATTTATGGATCAATTAACCCAGTTTGCACCGATTATATTAATGTTTGTGGTAGTGTATTTTTTTATGATACGCCCACAAATGAAGAAAGCAAAACAGGAAAAAACATTTGCCGCTGAACTTAAAAAAGGAGATCGCGTTATTACCAAAAGTGGTATGCACGGTAAGATTATTGATTTCAGCGAAAAGAATAATTCGGTAATTATTGAAACAGGCGCCGGTAAGATCACTTTTGATCGTTCATCCATTTCGATGGAAATGAGTCAGAAACTGAATGCTCCGGTTGTAGAGAAGAAATAATTTTCGAAGACATATCAAACGAAAAAGCAGCTCATTGAGCTGCTTTTTTATTTTCTATAGCGATCATTAAGTCCTTTTCCCTGTAAAATTAGAGGTTCGATCTTTTTGATTCTGTTTGTTCTAGTTGCTTGCTTTTTGGCTTCAGCAATAAATTGAGCGTATTCCTTTTGTTTCCCAGGGCTTAGATCATGAAATGCTGTTTTTAGCAACTTATTGCCGTTTAATATAGTTTCAAGTTCTTCAGGAATTTCAAGCGACTTTGGTTTCGCTTTTAATTCCAAACCCGCTTTTTGGTTGGCTATCGCTTCTTCAATATAAAGAATAATCGCATCATTGTTTATACTATCATTTTGCCCAAACCTGATCTGTCTCAAGGCATTGTCTTTCCTTCCTGAGCATTGACCAACAGTGCTGTGTTCTTCTTCAGAAATACGCCCTGAAAAAACCAGATGGCAATATGGTTTTTAAAAGCTCCAAGACCAATGACATTTTTGCCATCCAGGCCATATACCGGTGCTCCCCATTTGATGGAAGCTGTTAATTCTGTTTGTTCCATTACGCCTACAAGTTGCCTGAGTTGTGCATCCCAATCGGCATGAAGTAGTACATATTCTTCAATGGAACTTATCTTACTCAAATCTTCTATTCGTATTTTTTAGCCGTAAGTTCTGCTAATTTTACGATCACTTCCGCAGCCTTTTGCATACTCTCTACCGGTACATATTCATATTTACCATGGAAATTGTGACCACCTGCAAAGATGTTTGGGCAGGGAAGTCCCATAAAGCTTAGTTGAGCACCATCTGTCCCGCCACGAATTGGTTTGATGATAGGTTCGATATCCACTGCTTCCATCGCATCACGAGCAAGGTCTACAATATGCATTACCGGTTCTACTTTTTCTCGCATATTCCGGTATTGGTCGGTAATTTCAATAGTAATCAGATCCCGGTCATATTGTGAGCAGATCTCGCTGGCCAGATCTTGCATCATTTCCTTACGGGCCTGGAAGTGCCCGAGTTCATGGTCTCTTATGATATATTCCAGAATAGTTTCCTCCACATCTCCCTTGATGCTACTTAAATGGAAAAAACCCTGCCTGTCTTCAGTATGCTCCGGGGTTTCCATTCTTGGTAAGGAATTGATAAAATCCTGGGCGATATACATACTGTTCACCATTTTATCTTTGGCGTAACCAGGATGTACGCTTTTCCCTTCCACTTTTACAACTGCGCGAGCTGCATTGAAATTTTCGTATTCCAGTTCTCCAATCTGGCTGCCATCCATCGTATAAGCCCATTCGGCTCCAAACTTATCTACATCAAATTTATGTGCACCGCGACCAATTTCCTCATCTGGAGTAAAACAGACTCTTATTTTTCCATGCGGAATTTCAGGGTTGTTCACCAGGTATTCCATGGCTGTCATGATCTCTGTGATCCCTGCTTTATCATCTGCGCCCAGAAGGGTTGTTCCATCTGTAGTGATAATCGTTTTGCCCTTGTACTGTAACAGATCGTCAAAGTATTCCGGAGAAAGAATGATATTTTTCTCTTTATTTAGGACAATGTCCTTACCATCATAATTTTCGATGATCTGCGGATTCACGTTTGTACCTGAGAAATCTGGAGTTGTATCAAAGTGCGAAACAAAACCGATCACAGGAACTTCGTGTGGAACATTCGCAGACAAGCTTGCCATAACATAAGCATTCTCATCTATGGTTACATCCTGCAACCCAATAGCCTTCAATTCATCTACGAGCTTATTCGCCAGGTCCCATTGCTTCATGGTGCTGGGCGTCGAAGTACTTTCAGGATCACTTTGCGTATCTATCCTTACGTAGCTTAAAAATCTGTCTATGATATGCTGTTTGTTGGTCATCTGAACTTATTGATTAGGTAAATCTATAATTTATAGAATGTTGCAAATATAATTTTCGAATATCTCTTTTTTCTTAATCTTTTTAAAATAATATAGAAAAACTTCAAGGTTCGTATTCAGTTCAATCATCGCATAAATCATGGACTAATTCTGAATTTCATGTTGGGTTTCGAGGGCCTATAATGCTAATTATAAATGAGTTATATTTAATGAAACCAAAAACTTTTAGTTATGAAGAACTATTACTTTTTAATTTTATCGTTTTTTATGTGTTCGATCTTGCAGGCACAGGAGCGGACAATTGAAGGATTAGTAATGGACGAAAATTCCCAGCCGCTCGGCGGAGTTTCTGTTGCTATTAAGGATACCAACAAGGGAACTATTACAGATTTTGATGGAAAATTCATTTTGGAAGCTGAATTTGGTCAGACCTTGGTTTTCACCTTCGTAGGGTATGATGCTCGCGAAGTATTGATTGATCAGGAGCAAATTAATGTAACCATGGTGTCCGGTATGGCGCTAGGAGAGGTAGTTCTTGTAGGTTCGAGAAACCGAAGCCGTACTGTTGTTGAAAGTACAGTTCCTATAGATGTACTCGACGTTAAAGAAATGGCTACCGCAGTACCTCAGGTTAATCTTAATCAAATGCTAAATTACGTAGCGCCATCCTTTACTTCTAATACTCAAACTATTTCTGATGGAACAGATCATATTGATCCGGCTTCTCTTCGAGGTCTTGGCCCAGATCAGGTACTTGTATTAATAAATGGAAAGCGTAGACATAACTCTTCTTTGGTGAACGTAAATGGTACTTTTGGTAGAGGTAGTGTGGGAACCGATCTTAACGCGATTCCGGCTTCAGCCATTAAAAGAATTGAGGTATTACGGGACGGGGCAGCAGCTCAGTATGGGTCTGATGCCATTGCAGGGGTGATCAATATAGTTCTTGAAGATCAAACAGATCAACTAAGTTTGAACGTGACCACTGGTGCCAATTTTTCTAAGAATGCCAATGAGCAAACTGGTGGGGTAGATGGTGAAACCGTAAATGTCGCCGCAAGCTATGGGATAGGTCTGGGAGATAAGGGTGGCTATGTCACCTTCTCGGGTGATTTCGATTACCGGGAAGATTACAACCGGATGAGAGAATGGGAAGGGTCTATTTTTAATGCATATAACGCAATAGAAAACCGTGCTGCCAATGCAGGAGCTAATATTGCCAATCTTTCTGATGATCAAATTAAGGATTTTGCTCAGCAGGTTTCATACTTTACCAACGATTTTCAGGATGATATTAGTAACGCTCCAGATAGAGCTACACTACAGTCACTTCTTGGCTTGGATGTTACCGAAAATGAACTGGATGCTCGTGGTTTGGAGAGAACTGACTTTAATATGAGAGTTGGTCAATCTGGTCTAAGAGGGGGTAGATTTTTCGCAAATATGTCTTTACCACTCGATGAGGAGGGAACTGAATTATATTCGTTTGCAGGTATAAGTTCCCGTAGAGGAAATTCTGCTGGTTTCTATAGACTGCCAAACCAGAGTCGTACATACACTCCAATTTATATTAATGGTTTTCTTCCGGAAATCAATTCCAAAATTAAGGATCAGTCTTTTGCAGTAGGAGTTAAAGGAGAAATTAGTGATTGGGGAGTTGACTTTAGTAATACCTGGGGACAGAATGAATTCCAGTATTTTATTTCAAATACCGCCAACGCATCTTTACAGAGAGCAAGTCCAACAGCATTTGATGCCGGTGGATTCTCCTTTATGCAAAACACTACTAATTTAGATGTAAGCAGATTATTTGAAGATGTTTTTATGGGAATGAACGTCGCATTTGGAGCAGAACATCGATTTGAAAACTATGAGATCATGGCAGGCGAAAAAGGTTCGTATGAACAGTATACCGCTAATGGTGATGTAGTAGTGAGATCAGATCAAGACCCTGCTACCGACTTTTTTGGCAGTGCAAGACCAGGTGGTTCACAGGTTTTCCCTGGATTTAGTCCAAAGAACGAGCTTTCCAGAGAAAGAAGCAGTATAGCCGGATATTTCGATGTTGAGATGGATTTCAGTGAAAAGATGCTGGTTACCTTCGCGTCGAGATTCGAGAATTACTCCGACTTTGGTTCTACTCTCAACTTTAAATTATCTTCACGATATAAGCTCACCGATAATATCAATATTAGAGGTGCTGCAAATACAGGTTTCAGAGCTCCATCTTTGCATCAGCTTTATTTTAATTCTACATCTACGATCTTTGATAATGCTGGGAACCCACAGGAAGTCGGTACTTTTTCAAACGATAGCCGACCAGCGCAATTACTGGGAATTCCTCAGCTAAAAGAAGAAACCTCCAGGAGTATAAGTTTAGGTTTCACGGCCAAAATTCCTGATGCTAATCTTTCACTTACCGTAGATGGCTATTTGGTGGCGATAGACGATCGTATAGTATATACCGGGCAATTTCAGGGCCCTGGAACAGGAACTGAACTTGATAACCTATTGGCTCAGGCAAATGCTACTGCAGCGTCTTTCTTTGCAAATGCAATTGATACAGAATCTAAAGGTTTGGATTTTGTATTAACGCATAATGCGATCTTCAATGATGATGTAAGTCTTAAATCTGATCTTGCAGCAACTTTGTCTAAGACCAAACAAGTTGGAGATATAAATGCTTCTGATGTTCTCGAAAGAGCTGGTTTAGTAGATACTTATTTCCCGGAAGATAGCCGTGTGTATCTTGAAGAAGCAGTACCACGAACTAAAGTGAATCTAACTAACAGTTTGACAGCAGGGGACTTTAATGTATTTCTAAGAAATGTTTATTTTGGGGAAGTGACAGAAGCTTCAACGACATTGGCAAATCAGCAGGTTTTTAGTTCAAAAGTGGTGACTGACCTTTCGGTTGGATATAAGGCTACAGATGCTCTTACCTTTACAATTGGAGCAAACAACCTGTTCGATATTTATCCTGATAGAGCAGAGGAGGCATTCAATAACCGTAGTTCAGGAAGATTTGACTGGTCTCGTAGAGCTCAGCAATTTGGAATTGGAGGACGATTTATGTTTGCGAGAATGAGCATAACTCTTGATTAAATAGTTCAATTTAATGTTTAAAGGCAGCCAGGTGGCTGCCTTTTATTATTTTCGACAGCATAGAAGTAAGTCAATTGGGGTTTGCTTTTATAGAATTTCAGTTACTTTTGCATAAACCTACCTAGATGTATAAGTCACTCATAAGACCAGCGCTTTTCAAGTACGATCCTGAGCAGATTCATTATTTCACTTTTAATTTTCTTCGGAAATTTTGCAGGATCCCCGGAGCATTAGCCTTTCTAAGATCAAGATTTAATATTTCTGACAAGCGTTTGGAACGGGAAGTCTTCGGACTGAAGTTTAAGAACCCTGTAGGTCTGGCCGCAGGTTTTGATAAAGATGCAAAACTTTACAAAGAACTTTCAGCTTTAGGTTTTGGTTTCGTCGAAGTAGGAACTGTAACCCCAAAGCCTCAGCCTGGAAATGAAAAAACCAGGTTATTCAGGTTGCCCGAAGATTCAGCTATCATAAATCGTATGGGTTTCAATAATGAAGGCGTGGAGCAGATGGTGGCCAGATTGAAGGAAAATACAAACGTGCTTATTGGTGGTAATATTGGAAAGAACAAGCTTACTCCCAATGATAAAGCCGTAGATGATTATGTTTATTCCTTTGAAGCACTCTTTAATTATGTAGATTACTTTGTTGTGAATGTTAGCTCGCCTAATACTCCGAACCTAAGGGAACTTCAGGATAAAGAACCATTAAAAGCACTGCTGAACACTCTTCAGAAGAAAAACGAACTTAAAGATGCCTCGAAGCCTATCTTATTAAAGATTGCGCCAGATCTTACAGATGAGCAACTTTTGGATATTATCGAGATCATTCAGGAAACCGGAATAGCCGGGGTGATCGCTACTAATACTACAATTTCGCGTGACGGACTGCAGTCTGAGAACAAAAGTGAAATGGGCGGACTTAGTGGAAAACCTCTAACCAAAAGGGCTACAGAAGTAATACGTTTTCTTTCTGAAAAAAGCGGTCGTACCTTTCCGATTATTGGGGTTGGAGGAATACATTCTGCAGAAGATGCTCTAGAAAAACTGGAAGCCGGAGCAAGCCTGATTCAGCTATACACAGGCTTTATTTATGAAGGTCCTCAACTAATAAAAGATATTAATAAGAAGATTCTGGAGAAAGGATTATAGTTAAGATGCTCGAACAACTAATTCCTTTTCTTACAGCTTCCATATTACTTACATTTTCGCCGGGACCGGATATTATCTATGTACTGGTAAGGTCGATCGCGTACGGAGCGAAACAGGGTGTAGCTACGGCGGTCGGACTTGTTTCCGGAATAATCATTCATACCAGTCTGGTTGCTTTTGGAGTTTCAGCGATCATCCGGCAATCTGATACTACTTTTCTCATCATAAAAATACTCGGAGCTTTGTATTTGTTATACCTCGCTTACCAGGTATACAGATCTAATCCTGAAATTGCCTTTTCTTCGGCAGGAATTAAACATAAAAGTCTGTGGTCATTATTCCGACAGGGATTCATCATGAACGTCTTGAATCCAAAAGTCGGAATCTTTTTCCTGGCATTCTTTCCTGGATTTCTGTGGGAACCTGATGGTAATACCGTTTGGCAATTTTATATTCTTGGTTTTGTATTCATGTTACAGGCATTGGTCATTTTTTGTCTGGTAGCCTTCGCCGCAAACAAAATATCTGGCTGGGTAAGATCATATCCTTCTTCTGGTATCTTTCTGAAATGGTTACAAGTGGTCATTTTTATTCTTATAGCGGTTCTCATTCTTATCTAATTGTGGAATTCTTAGCTATAATGGCAATAGTTGATTCTGAAATTTCAGATTATCAATGAAACTATATTCTTTTTAAATTTTCTTTAAAATACTATCTTTGACCATATGGCTCAAGTGAAACTAATCGAATGTCCCCGCGATGCGATGCAGGGAATTAAAGAATTCATTCCTACAGAGAAAAAGGCGCAGTATATTCAGTCACTTTTAAGGTGCGGGTTTGATACTATCGACTTTGGAAGTTTTGTTTCACCTAAGGCTATCCCGCAAATGCAGGATACGGCAGATTTGCTATCGAGATTAGATCTTTCTAAAACACAATCTAAATTACTTGCTATTGTCGCTAATACTCGCGGAGCACAGGATGCTTCAGCATTTGAAGAGATTGATTATCTGGGATATCCATTTTCGATTTCTGAAAATTTTCAGATGCGGAATACTCATAAAACTATTGCTCAATCTGTAGAAGTATTGCAGGAAATTCTTGATGTTGCCAACAACAGTAATAAAGAAGTGGTCGCTTACCTGAGCATGGGCTTTGGGAATCCATATGGAGATCCATGGAATGTGGAAATCGTTGGAGAATGGACAGAAAAGCTGGCCGGAATGGGAGTAAAGATCCTGAGTCTTTCAGATACGGTTGGAACATCTTCGCCAGAGATCATCGAATACCTGTTCTCAAATTTGATCACTAAATATCCAGAAGTGGAATTTGGGGCACATTTGCATACAACACCGGCTAAGTGGCATGAAAAGATCGACGCTGCTTACAAGGCAGGATGTAGAAGATTTGATGGCGCTATTCAGGGATTTGGTGGTTGCCCTATGGCTAAAGATGAACTAACGGGGAACATGCCTTCAGAAAAAATGCTCTCCTATTTTAACGCAGCCAAAGCAGATAGTAACATTAAAATGACCAGTTTCGAGTCATCCTACAACGAGGCATCAAAGATCTTCAACGCCTACCATTAGTACTGTTTATTGAATCTTATAGAGGTATTAATAAAACCTATTTAAAATTAATCTAAATAAACTTGCGGTAATTATAAGCTCATATTATATTTGCGCTGGAATTAGTTATTTTAAACCAGTCTAAATAAAACTATATGAAAAAGCTGTTCGTTTCAGCCTTTGTTGCAGCCCTAACTTTAAGCTCATGTTCATCTGATGATGATTCTGATATCCTAAACGAAAAAAATATCGATGTACCGGTTTCTTACGATTTTACGAGAAACGGTGAATCTACTGTAAACTTCGAAGGACAAACTACCAGACTACAGATGTCTGCAGAACTTCTATCGAACTTCACCGATTTTGACAACGCTTCAGAAGAAATGTTGCTGAATATGTTTGCGAATGAGAATTCACCTTTCGCTAATGAAGATCTTAACGCTTCCAGTAAAAGTATCAAATCCAAAGTAGCAGCTTCAAATCTGTATTTTGCTACCAATAATGTAGAAGCCAGTGAGATCAAATCTGATTTTGAATCCTGGATCACCGAGCAAATGACTACTGTTAAAGCAAATAAAGATGTGCTTGCAGAAGCAGGTCAGGCAGGACAGATTGCACAGGGAACGCGTGTAAGATACGTGAATGGAAAAGGTCTGGAATTGAATCAGGCATTTGCCAAGTCTCTTATAGGTGGTCTTCTGGCAGATCAAATTCTTAATAATTACCTATCTCAGCCAGTTCTTGACGAAGCCGATAACAGGTTGAACAACGATGATGAGCTTCCAGAAGAAGGGAAAAATTATACTACAATGGAGCATAAGTGGGATGAAGCTTATGGTTACTTATATGGTGATCCATCAATTCCTGCTTCCAATCCAAATTCGATCCTGAATGAAAGCGATGATAGATTATTGTTCAGCTATTTAGGACAGGTTGATGAAGATGAAGATTTCGCCGGGTTAGCTGAAGAAACTTTCGAAGCCTTTAAAACTGGTAGAGCAGCAATCGTTGCAGGGGATTACGTAGTACGTGACGAGCAGGTTGCTATTATTCGCGAGAATATTTCTAAAACTATCGCGGTAAGAGCAGTTTACTATCTGCAGGATGGTAAGAACCTTCTTGCGAATAGTGAGTTTGGAGCAGCATTCCATGCATTATCTGAAGGTTATGGTTTCCTATATAGCTTAAGATTTACCAATGATCCTATGACGAACATGCCTTATGTAAGCGTGTCTGATATCAATAATTTTAAAGATCAATTATTAAGCGGAAATGGTTTCTGGGAAGTAAGTCCTGATACTCTGGACAGTATTTCAGAAAAGATCGCTGCAGAATTTGATTTTAGTGTAGCTGAAGCTGCAGAATAATAATTTGCCGGAGTCTTGTGCTCCGGTTTTTCAATTAAACGATATGATTAAATTTTCAAGACTATTCATTGTATTTGCACTGATCTTCGCGGCTTGTTCTTCTGAAGATGACGGCACAGAGACAGGTGGGGAAACTGGAGGAACAGATTCTTTTGATCGTGGCGCAATGCTTGTAAACTGGGCAGATAATATCATTGTCCCTGCTTACAATAACATGGCTACTAAGACTCAAAATGTGGAATCGGCAGCTTCTGCTTTCACTGCTGCTCCAGACGCTGCAGGTTTGCAGCAAATTCGTGAGGATTATGTTGATGCATACAAGAGCTTCCAGTCGGTTTCTATGTTCCAGGTTGGAAAGGCAGAGGAAATTAACTATCGTAGTTATTTAAATACCTATCCTGCAAATACCTCGAATATCGAATCTAAAATAAGTTCAGGTTCTTTTAATCTGGAATTACCATCCAGTTTTGCTGAACAGGGACTGCCAGCTTTAGACTACCTTTTATTCGGTATGGGAACTTCGGAAGAAACCGTGGCTCTATATAGCTCTAATGAGAATTACCGTACATATTTAAATGCTGTAGCCTCAAGAATGAATGCTCTTACTACTGAAGTTTCAAATTCCTGGAACGGAGATTACAGAGATACTTTTGTAAGTAATACTTCATCATCAAGCACAGGTTCTGTAGATAAATTTACGAATGACTATGTAATGTACTTCGAGAAGATTCTTAGATCTGGAAAGATAGGATTCCCGGCAGGTGCTTTTACAGGAACAGCGTCTCCTTCTAATGTAGAAGCTCGTTTTAATGGTGAGATTTCAAGAGAACTTTACCTGGAAGCGGTACAGAGTTTTGAAGACTTTTTCTACGGAAGACATTTTTCAGGAAATGGAACTGGAAGCAGCTACAAACAGTACCTGGAGTATCTGGATATTATGAAAGACGGAGCAGATCTGGCTAGTTTAATTGAAAACCAGTTAGATGCCATTCAATCTCAAAGTTCATCTCTTGAAACGAACTTGAAATCACAGGTAGAAAAAGATAACACTAAAATGCTGGAAGCTTATGACGAATTACAGAAGGCTGTGATTCTTCTAAAAGTTGACATGATGCAGGCATTATCCATTAGTGTGGATTATGTAGATTCAGATGGAGATTAATATCTGAATGCTGTTTTCTGCAAATAAATATCTAAAAAAGTATACGGAAGCTGCCCCTTTGGCGGCTTTTCGTTTATTTTTTGGTTTGATGATGTTTGCCAGTATTCTACGTTTCTGGGCCAACGGCTGGATCGAGAAACTCTACATTGCCCCGAAATTTTTCTTCTCTTATTATGGATTTGAATGGGTACAGCCAATAGGTGAGTATACCTATTTTATTTTTATCATCTGCGGACTTTCTGCCCTGACCGTCGCAGCCGGTTACAAGTACCGAATTTCTATCATCGTGTTTTTCCTGAGTTTCACCTACATCGAGCTTATGGATAAGACCACTTATTTGAACCATTATTACTTTATTAGCATCCTGAGCTTTTTGATGATCTTTCTACCCGCTAATGTCTATTTTTCAATAGATGCCTGGAGAGATAAAAAGAAATCGTTTCAAAAAGTACCGGCCTGGTGCGTGGATTCTTTAAAACTGCTTCTAGCGATCGTATATTTCTATGCGGGACTGGCAAAACTAAATTCAGATTGGTTGTTAAGAGCCATGCCTTTAAAAATCTGGCTACCCTCCAAATATGATCTGCCATGGCTGGGTGATATCATGCAGCAGGAATGGTTGCATTATGCCTTTAGCTGGAGCGGGATGCTGTACGATCTCTTTATTCCATTTTTGCTATTGTGGCGTCGTACTCGATTTGCAGCTTTTATCATGGTGATCATTTTTCATGTTCTCACACGCGTACTTTTTCCTATCGGAATGTTTCCTTACATCATGATTGTAAGCGCATTGATATTTTTTAGTCCGATGCTTCACCACAGGATCCTGAAGTTTATTGCTGAAATATTTAAGATCAATAAATCAAGATTCGATACTTCTGAAGTATTTCAGTTTCCAGATATTACCGGCAAGATCGTGAGAACTGTCGTAGTAATATTCTTTACAATTCAGCTTTTACTACCGTGGAGATATCTAGCATATCCGGGAGAATTATTCTGGACTGAAGAAGGTTTTAGATTTAGCTGGCGGGTGATGCTCATGGAAAAAGCTGGTTACGCTCAGTTTAAGATAGTAGATGCTGAAACCGGAAATCGCTTTTACGTTAATAATTCAGATTTTCTGACTCCTTTTCAGGAAAAACAGATGTCATTCCAACCAGATTTTATTTTGCAATACGCGAAATTTCTTGAAGATCATTTCAGCAAAGATGGTCATCAAAATATAGAGATTTACGTAGAGAACTACGTGGCGCTTAACGGCAGAAAGAGTGCGCCTTACATCGATCCTGATGTAAATTTGCTTAATTTTGCCGACTCGTTTGAACACAAAGAATTCATATTACCATTCCAGGATGAAATTAAAGGTCTTTAGTATCATATTCTTGTTTACTTCACTGGCTCAGGCCCAATTCACGATTAGTGGGACGGTTACTTCAGTTGAAGATGGCTCTCCAATTGCTAATGCTGAAGTATGGAACAAAACAGTTTCAGAAATGGTACTTACCAATGAAGATGGTGTTTTCAGAATAGAGAATCTTCAGGAGGGTAATTACGAATTTGCAGTTTTCAGTTTTGAATATGCGATCGCAGATAAAGAGATCTTCATTAATGCTGATACTCGAGTGAATTTTGAGCTTGCAAAACTTTCTAATAACCTTAGTGAAGTAATGATCACTAATCGCAGGGAAGAGATCTTCGCGCTAAGAAAATTGCGTAAGGTAGAAGGAACTGCAATTTATGCAGGTAAGAAAAGTGAGGTGGTTCTGCTTGATAAAACAGTAGGAAACCTGGCGGCGAATAATGCCAGACAGATCTACAATCAGGTGGTAGGACTCAACATTTATGATAATGGCGATGCAGGTTTGCAATTAAATATTGGAGGTCGCGGGCTTGATCCTAACCGAACCCAGAATTTTAATACCAGGCAAAACGGTTACGATATTTCAGCAGATGTTTTGGGATATCCTGAAAGCTACTATACACCTCCGGCAGAAGCTCTCAAGGAGATTCAGGTGGTTCGTGGAGCCGCATCTTTACAGTACGGGACTCAGTTTGGCGGGATGATCAACTTCAAATTCAAAGAACCGGTAAAGGATAAAAAGATAGAGCTAATTTCGAGGCAGAGTGTAGGTTCGTACGATCTTTTTACCAGTTTTAACAGCCTTAGTGGGACTGTAGGGAAATTGAGTTACTACACTTATTTTCATTATAAGGGCGGGGAAGGTTTCCGTCCAAACTCTGGCTACGATTCCAGGAATGTGTTCGCACATCTCGGTTACCAGCTTAGTGATCGCACCAATATCAGTTTTGAGTATACTTACCTGGATTACCTGGCACAACAACCGGGAGGGCTTTCAGATTTTCAATTCTATGAAGATCCGGATTTTAGCAATCGGGAAAGAAACTGGTTCGATGTTAACTGGAATCTTTATGCCTTCAAGCTACAACACAAACTTACAGATAGAACAGATGTTAGCGTTAATTTCTTTGGACTGGATGCGACAAGAAAAGCGCTGGGATTTAGAGTAGATAGAGTTTCCCAAGTAGATGATCTCGATGCACCCAGAGAATTGCTGGTAGACAACTTTTCTAATTGGGGAATTGAAACCCGGTTATTAACAAGGTATGACCTGCTTAATGATCAGTCGGTTTTTCTAATTGGTGCAAAGTATTATGATGCCAATAATGACCAGAGACAAGGACCTGGCTCTAACGCGACCGGTCCCGATTTCTCATTTGCAGATTCAACATATCCAGATTACGCGAGACAGGCTGAGTTTAACTTCCCTAATAAGAACCTTGCTATTTTTGGAGAGAATATTTTTAATATCTCTGAAAGATTATCGGTTACACCCGGCTTTAGATTTGAATATATAAATACCGCTTCTGAAGGGTCTTACAAAAATATTATTCTGGATCTGGCAGGAAATCCACTTCAGAATGAAACTGTAGAAGATAGTCGAGATTTCGAGCGTTCTTTTGTTTTACTTGGTGTTGGATCCAGTTATTCCCTGAATCCTAAGAACGAACTCTATGCAAATATCTCCCAGAATTACAGGTCTGTTACCTTTAATGATATTAGGGTTGTAAATCCAAATCTTGTCATAGATCCTGAAATTACCGATGAAGAAGGATTCACTGCAGATATTGGTGTGCGCGGTCGACTTGCCGATAAGGTTTCTTACGATGTTAGCGTTTTTGGATTAAGATATAATGACAGGATAGGGGTTGTGGATGTGGCTACTGCTACAGATTATTACCGTTACAAATCCAATATTGGTGATGCCTTTATATACGGTTTGGAAACTTTCGCTGATTGGGATCTGAAGAATACATTCTTTGAAACTTCTGAAGATCATAAACTAAACTATTTTGTGAATGCTGCCTTTACCAGCTCTGAATATGTGGATTCTAATGAGATCAACGTAGAAGGAAATGAAGTTGAATTTATTCCGAAGGTAAACTTGAAAACCGGTCTTAATTTTGGTTATAAAAACTTCCTCGCAGGTCTTCAATATACCTATCTTTCTGAACAGTTCTCAGACGCAACGAATGCTCCGCAAGATGTGGATGACAGGATTAATGGAATTCGAGGTTCCATTCCATCTTATGGAATTATGGATGTATCGGCCAGCTATACACTTGGTAAATTTAAGCTGGAAGCCGGGATCAATAACCTTTTAGACAATAGTTATTTTACACGTAGAGCCACAGGATATCCCGGGCCAGGGATTATTCCCGCACAGCCGCTTACCTGGTATTCAAGTCTGCAGATTAAATTATAAATCACGCAGTAGCTTGCGGTGCCCAGTGACTGCATAACATCCCGGGTGCTGCTTTTTGAGGATTCGCACAGGTCGGACTTTCATATCTTGCGCAATTAAGGCAGTTTTTCTCATTTTTAATAACAGCTTTCATATCGAAACTGTCACAGGTATGCTGAACATTTACTGCGGTCTCATGTTTAGTGCAAAAGTTATTCTGAAAATTGTCGCAATTGGTGCAGCTGTTTCCTAGTCTAATACTCATAATTGATTTGTTTTAAACTAAAGATACCACGCGATTCATTAAGAATGAATTTAAATACCTGTAAGCCATATAATTAGATAAACGTGTAAAGATTCGCATTTTCTATTTCTAACAGGAGATTTATGTTTTGTTAAGTGGAATACTTCATTGATTGTCACTTATAAACCATATCTTTGCATGCAATTAAATCTCTAATTGCAATGATCGCACACGATTCCAAAATTCTAGGTGACGGACTAACTTATGACGATGTACTTTTAGTACCGGCATACTCTGAAGTTCTCCCAAGAGAAGTAAGCATTCAGTCAAAATTTACACGCAATATTCCAATCAACGTTCCTATCGTTTCCGCAGCGATGGATACCGTAACCGAATCCAGAATGGCAATTGCCATGGCTAGAGAGGGTGGAATTGGTGTACTTCACAAGAACATGACGATCGAGCAGCAGGCCTTGAAAGTTAGAAAGGTAAAGCGTGCAGAAAGTGGGATGATCATAGATCCGGTAACCTTACCAATTACAGCCAAAGTTGGAGATGCTAAAGATTCCATGAAAGAACATAGCATTGGAGGAATTCCAATTGTAGATGATGCCGGGAAACTTATTGGGATTGTAACCAATCGTGACCTAAGATTCGAAAAGAATACAGGAAGACCAATACAGGAGGTAATGACCTCAGAAAACCTGGTAACGGTTTCAGAAGGGACTTCACTGGAAGAGGCAGAAGTTATTCTACAGGAAAATAAAATTGAAAAACTTCCGGTCGTAAATGCTGAGGATAAACTGGTTGGTTTGATAACTTTTCGTGATATCACCAAGCTTACCCAAAAGCCAATGGCTAATAAAGATACCTACGGAAGACTTCGCGTAGCTGCAGCAGTGGGTGTTACCGGAGATGCAGTGGACCGCGCTGAAGCTTTAGTAAATGCAGGTGTGGACGCAATCATTATTGATACCGCTCATGGTCATACTAAAGGTGTGGTGCAGGTGCTTAAGGAAGTAAAGAAGAAATTCCCAGATCTTGATGTAGTTGTTGGAAATATCGCTACCGGAGAAGCTGCTAAATATTTGGTAGACGCAGGTGCAGATGCTGTAAAAGTAGGAATTGGACCAGGTTCAATCTGTACAACGCGAGTTGTAGCTGGAGTTGGATTTCCACAATTTTCAGCAGTGCTGGAGGTTGCCGCAGCAATCAAAGGTTCTGGCGTGCCGGTAATTGCCGATGGAGGAATTCGCTATACCGGAGACATTCCAAAAGCGATTGCTGCAGGTGCAGATTGTGTGATGCTTGGTTCACTGCTAGCAGGAACTAAGGAATCACCGGGTGAAACGATCATATATGAAGGTCGTAAATTCAAGTCTTACCGTGGAATGGGATCTGTTGAAGCTATGGAAAAAGGTTCGAAAGATCGTTACTTCCAGGATGTGGAGGATGACATTAAGAAACTTGTTCCAGAAGGAATCGTGGGAAGAGTTCCTTACAAAGGAGATTTGGAAGAAAGTATTCACCAATTTATTGGTGGGCTCAAAGCCGGAATGGGTTATTGCGGTGCGGGTGATGTGGAGACCTTGAAGGAAACTGGAAAGTTTGTTAGAATTACAGCTGCCGGAGTTCACGAAAGTCATCCTCATGATGTGACGATCACAAAAGAATCTCCTAATTACAGTAGATAATCTAAGAAATTGAAATAAAAAAAAGCCCTGCAAATTGCAGGGCTTTTTTGTTTAATAACTGGAGTTTCTAGTTTTCTGTGGTAGTAGATCCAGCAGCCTGTTGAGTAGTTTCAGGTTTTACTTCTATACCCATTTTTTCCATCACTTTAAGCGTGATATCATCCTGTTCTCTTGAGAATGCAAGTCCGCCAGAACCAGAATGGAATATCTGAGTGTAACCTTCTTCCTGGATCACTTCTTTCATTGCAGTATCGATCTTTCCATAAAGCGGACCGGTAAGTTCACTTCTCTTCATTTGAAGCATTACAGATGCTTTCTGTCTGAAGCCTTTGATCTCATTCTCCATTCCAATGATCTCGTTTTCCTTCTCTTTCTTAACATCATCGGTAAGACCTACATTGGTTTCCTGGTATTCCTTAACCGCTGTTTCGTATTTTCCAATTGTGTTCTTAAGGTCGCCCTGAAGCTCTTCGTTGTAAACTTCCAGAGATTTATTTACTTCAACATTTTCTGGCATTTGTGCCAGAATATATTCTGCATCAATAGTTCCAATTTTTGATTGTGCGTTTGCAGAAACTACTACAAATAGCATTAAAATGGCAATACTTAATCGTTTCATTCTAAATATTTTTTCGCAAATATAACAGGCTGAGGTAAATATCAGCTATCCTTCAGAAAATTAATTATTTATCGAGCACACTTTTACCTTCTTCAGCAAAAGCTTTGAAATCTGTCATGAATTGTTTTGATTGTTTCTTGAATGCTCCGGGCATCAACATTCCAATCGCTTTCATAAATCCTGAGAACCTGAACTCATTATTTGTGCGCCACAGCGTTTTTTCAGGTTCTATTTCCTCGAAATAATTAGCCTGTTGGTTAAATACTCCTTTAGCGATGTATGTGGCTTCATATTTTAGAGGAAGTTCGTTGGCAAGTATGGTCTCGGTCATTTCGATCTCACGACCATTCATCTTGAACTTTAGAAGATTTTGAGAGCCTTTTTCTCCAAGTACTCCGTTTATGGGTTTCATAAAAATAAAACCTTCCTGCCAGTGCTTAAGACTTTCCGGATCTGAAAATTTTTCTATGACCTCATTAAGAGGTTTGTTTATCACAATTTTCTGTTCGTATTTCATATGATGTTGCTTTAGCTTCAGTCTAAAGATACTACGGAAATAAAAATCTTTCAGAATTTATAATTTCGTAGGTTGCTTATTCGTTATGCCTTTAGCTTGCAGAACCTCAAGTAATTGTTATTTTTGCGCGGATAGTAAGTTTAGTAAGAGCTGAAGGTGTTTTCAGCTTAATAAAAGAGGTGCATAAACGATTGATTTTGAATATACGTTTTTATTGGTTTTACCTTGGATTGTGCTCTTTGATGTTTGGCAGTTGTGAGTATTTTCAGCAAACCGATAACAGGGTACAGGTAGTAAGAGTCAATGATTCTTATTTATACGAGGAGGATATTCAATCTCTTATTGATGAAGATACCTCTCCTGAAGACAGTTCGATTATCGTTGGTAATTACGTGACTCGCTGGGCGACTCAGCAATTGTTGATTGACAGGGCGAAACTAAATTTACCAGGAGAACAACAGGCAGAATTTAATGCCCTGGTGGAGAACTATAAGAATGAGTTGTATACCAATGCATATACAGATGCCATTGTCACCCGGGATCTTGATACCTCCCTCAACAAGAACGAGATCGAAGCTTATTATGAGAAAAATGGGGAAAATTTTATTCTGAATGAGGACCTTGTAAAACTCAGGTATATTAATCTTCCGAAGAATACTAACAACCTTGATGAAATAAGAACTAAATTTCGCCGCTTTGACGCTGCAGATCAGCAAGCATTAAGCAATATGGCGATTCAGTTTAAAAATTACAGCATGAACGATTCTGTTTGGGTTAAAACAAAATCTGTTTATGATAAAATTGGTCCGCTTTCTGTAGAGGATCGGTCCAAGCTATTGCGAAAATCAAATTTCCTGGAGTTAAAGGATTCATTAAACGTGTACCTTGTTTATGTGAACGATGTACTGGCAAGAAATGAACAGGCTCCTTTAGATTACGCTTCAGCAACCATTCGCGAGATCTTGCTGAATAAGAGAAAGCAGTCGCTTATTAAAGAATTAGAAAAGGATATTACTAAAGATGCAATTAAAAATAATGAATTTGAAATCTACAATTAAACCGCTATTTTCAGGAGTGTGCATGATGTTCACGGCTCTTGGATTTTCTCAGGAAGTGATCGTAACAGATAGTACGTCGATCCAGCCAGATGCCGAGGTGAAGAAGGTGGAAAACGAAATGCAGGGGAAACAGCGCATGAAAGTTGATGGGATCGCTGCAGTAGTTGGAGAATATATCATTCTTGAAAGTGATATCGACCTGATGTATAAGGATATGCAGTCACAGGGAATGACCACGGCAGAGGTGAATGATTGTAAGCTGGCAGGTTCTCTAATGGAGAACAAATTGTATGCACATCATGCGATACAGGATAGTATTATTATTTCTGACGCTCAGATTAATGGAATGGTAGACCAAAGACTGCAGGGATTAGTTCAGCAGGCTGGTTCTATGGAAAAGATCCTTGAATTCTACAAAAAGGATAGCGAAGCCGAACTAAGAGACGAGATCTTTACACTTACCAAGCAAAATCAGCTTACCCAGAGTATGCAGCAAAAGATCATTCAGGATCTGGAGGTTACTCCGGAAGAAGTAAGACAGTACTACGTGCAAATGGATGAAAAACCGATGTTTGGTACTGAAATTGAACTTTCTCAAATCGTGATCGAACCTGAAATTCCTAAGGAAGAGAGTCAGAAGGTTATAGATAGATTGAAAGGCTTTAAGGCTGATATTGAAGAGAACGGTGCAAGTTTTTCTACCAAGGCAGTTTTATATTCAGATGATGAGGTTACCGGTAGAGATGGTGGTAGAATTACGCTCACCAGAAAAGATGCATTTGTAAAGGAATTTAAGGATGTAGCTTTTAGTCTTCAGGAGGGTGAGATTAGTGAACCTTTTGAAACTATATTTGGTTACCATATTATCCAGATCGACAAGATTCGTGGGCAAACCGTAGAACTTAGACATATATTGTTGATCCCAGATGTAACGAATGCATCTGTGCAGGCAGCGAAAGCTGAAATCGATACCTTAAGAAGTAAGATCTTAAAAGGAGACTTAGAGTTTGCCGCGGCTGCTCGAGAAGCTTCAGATGAAGAAGAAACTAAAACTGAAGGTGGAAAATTGATCAATCCAAGAACTGGTGATACCAGATTTGAACTAACCAAGATCGATCCTAAATTATTTGAGCAGGTGGAATCTTTAGATGAAGGTGAAGTTTCCCTGGTTCTTACACAACAGGACAGAACAGGAAGACCTCAATTCAAGATCATCAAGGTTACTAGGAAAATAGAAGAACACGAAGCAGATTATGCGACAGATTATCTTAAGATCAAGGAGCTTGCGCTAAGAGATAAACAGCTCGAAGTTATCGAGAAGTGGCAAAAGGAAAAGATCGCAGATACTTATATTAAAGTAAACGGGAAGTACCGTGATTGTGATTACGCTAACGACTGGTTAAAAAAATAATGAATGTCTGATGTTGCCCTGATAGAAAACCTGGTAAAGAAACACGCCGAACTTAGAACAGAGATCGCGAAAGTGATCGTTGGTCAGGATGAAGTCGTGCAACAGGTTTTACTTTCTATATTTTCAGGAGGACACTCATTATTGATCGGAGTTCCAGGCCTTGCAAAAACGTTGATGGTCAATACCATCGCAAAAGCGCTGGGTCTGGATTTCAAAAGGATACAATTTACACCAGATCTTATGCCCAGCGATATTCTGGGATCAGAGATCCTGGATGAGAATCGGAAATTTAAGTTCATAAAGGGTCCGGTTTTCACCAATATTTTACTGGCAGATGAGATCAACCGTACTCCGCCAAAAACTCAGGCAGCTTTACTTGAAGCCATGCAGGAACGAGCTGTTACGGTAGCCGGTCATCATTATAAGCTTGATAAACCCTATTTTGTTCTGGCTACACAGAACCCGATAGAACAGGAGGGAACCTATCCTTTGCCTGAAGCCCAGCTGGACAGGTTTATGTTTGCAATAAATCTTGAATATCCAAGTTTCCAGGAAGAAGTGGATGTCGTGAAATCTACGACCACAGATGTTCAGAAAACGGTGAATCCATTATTTAATGCTTCAGAAATATCTGAAATTCAACAAGTGATCCGGCGTATCCCGGTGCCGGATAATGTTATAGAATATGCTGTGAGACTGGTAGGAAAAACAAGGCCTGGCAAAGAAGCTTCAGATTTTGTTCAGAATTATATTGATTGGGGGGCGGGACCAAGAGCTTCTCAGAATTTAATTCTGGCTGCCAAAACCCATGCCGCAGTACAGGGTAAATTTTCACCAGATATTGAAAATGTTCAGGCTGTCTCCATTGGAATTTTAAGGCATCGTATCATCAGGAATTACAAGGCGGAGGCTGAAGGTATTTCTGCTGAACAAATCATCAAAAACTTATTCTAGTGATCAATTTTCTTGAACGCTATAAAATTCTCTTTTCTATACTTTTTTATCTTGCTTTTGGTAATAAGTTTCTTGCTAACATAACAGGACTGGATGAATCTTCAGCATTTATTCTGAAATTTGTATCCTCTATCTTTTTATTCGGATTCTGGATTACCGTTCTCCTGGATATGATTCTGAATAAGCTACGTGACAAAACATTCTGGATCCTGTCCATGTTTTTTATTGCTTTTATGGCTCCTGTAGTTTATTTATTCCGAAGGCAAAAGACACTCCGTGAACCTGCCAGATATTCGATATAGACTTCAAAAATTATCGAATTCTTAGAAATCTAACCTAAAATTCATTTTTATTGAATTTTCTATCGTAAAAATTACAATTTCAGAAATAATTTACAGCGATTTCTGAGTATTGCTCCTTATTTTTAAAATCGGTCTAAATTTCCTATTTTTGCAAGACTTTTTTAGAATAAAAACAAAACAGAATATGGCATACGATATTGATATGATTAAGAAGGTGTATAGCCACATGGCTGAACGTGTGAATACAGCACGTAAAGTTGTTGGTAAACCTTTGACGCTTTCAGAAAAGATCCTTTATTCTCACTTATGGGATGGGAGTGCTAAAGAAGCATTTCAAAGAGGTAAGGATTATGTAGAATTTTCACCGGATAGAATTGCTTGTCAGGATGCGACTGCGCAAATGGCATTATTACAATTTATGCAGGCAGGTAAGAAGCAGGTAGCTGTTCCTACAACTGTACATTGTGATCACCTTATCCAGGCGAAAATGGGAGCTGCGATAGATTTGCAATCTGCAAACAAAAGTAGTAGTGAGGTTTTTGATTTTCTGGAATCAGTATCAAACAAATACGGAATTGGATTCTGGAAACCAGGTGCAGGTATTATTCACCAGGTAGTTCTAGAAAACTATGCATTTCCAGGTGGAATGATGATTGGAACCGATTCTCACACGGTAAACGCCGGTGGATTAGGAATGGTTGCAATTGGAGTAGGTGGAGCAGATGCTGTAGATGTAATGGCTGGAATGCCTTGGGAACTTAAATTCCCGAAACTTATTGGAGTGAAGTTAACCGGAAAACTTTCTGGATGGACTTCTTCTAAAGATGTGATCTTAAAAGTTGCAGGTATTCTTACTGTAAAAGGTGGTACCGGAGCAATCATAGAATATTTTGGTGAAGGTGCGCGTAACCTTTCCTGTACTGGTAAAGGTACTATCTGTAATATGGGTGCTGAAGTTGGAGCGACTACTTCTACTTTTGGTTACGATGACTCTATGGAGCGTTACCTGAGAGCTACCAACCGTGCAGATGTTGCAGATGCAGCTAATGAAGTACGTGAGCACTTAACTGGTGATGATGAAGTATACGCAAATCCAGAGCAGTATTTTGACGAATTGATCGAGATCAATTTAGACGAGTTGAAGCCTCACTTAAACGGACCATTTACTCCAGATCTTGCAACTCCTATTTCTGAAATGGGCGTAAAAGCTAAGGAGCATGACTGGCCAATCAACGTCGATTGGGGTCTGATTGGTTCCTGTACGAACTCTTCTTATGAAGATTTGACCAGAGCAGCTTCTATCGCAAAACAGGCAGTAGATAAGAAAGTAAAGGCTAAATCTGACTTCGGGATCAACCCTGGATCTGAACAAATTAGATTTACTGCTGAAAGAGATGGATTACTTCAGATCTTTGAAGATCTTGATGCTACTATCTTTACAAACGCTTGTGGACCATGTATTGGTCAATGGGATCGTTCAGATAGAAAAGGGGAAGAGAAGAACACGATCGTTCATTCTTTTAACCGTAACTTCTCTAAGCGTGCAGATGGTAACCCAAATACGCATGCTTTTGTAGGTTCTCCTGAAATGGTTGCAGCAATTGCAATTTCTGGTAGACTGGATTTCGATCCAACCCGTGATAAATTAATGAACGAGGATGGTGAAGAAGTAATGCTTGACGAACCTCAGGGAATTGAACTTCCTACTAAAGGATTTGCTGTTGAAGATGCTGGATATGTTGCTCCAAATGAAGATGGAAGCAGTGTAGAAGTTAAAGTGGCTGAAGATAGTGAAAGACTTCAATTGCTTACACCTTTCGAGCCTTGGGATGGTAAAAATCTTACTGGCGTGAGATTACTGATCAAAGCGTGGGGTAAATGTACTACCGACCATATTTCTATGGCTGGACCATGGTTAAGATATAGAGGACATTTAGATAATATTTCTAACAACTGTCTTATTGGAGCTATTAACGCTTACAACGAGAAGACCAATTTTGTTAAGAATCAGCTTACTGGTAAGTACGATGGTGTGCCGGCAGTACAGAGAGAATACAAAAAAGCAGGAATTCCAACAGTTGTAGTAGGAGATCATAACTATGGTGAAGGTTCTTCCAGAGAGCATGCAGCCATGGAGCCGAGACATTTAGGTGTTAAGGTGGTATTGGTGAAGTCTTTTGCTCGTATACATGAGACAAACCTTAAGAAGCAGGGAATGTTAGGTCTTACTTTCGCAAATGAAATTGATTATGATCTAATCCAGGAAGATGATACGTTCAACTTTATAGATCTTGAAAACTTTGCACCAGATACGCCTCTTACTATAGAGATCGTACATGCAGATGGAAGTAAGGATACAATTAAAGCAAATCATACTTATAACCTGCCTCAAATAGAGTGGTATAAGCATGGATCTGCATTAAACCTTATTAAAAAGGAGAACGCAGCATAAGCATTTAATTATATAATTCTAAAGAACCTCAGGAGTAATCCTGAGGTTTTTTGTTTTTCGAGAATTTGTATTGGCACCAAATTATTAATCAGATGATTTGGAGTCTTGAATTATTAGCTACTATTCAAATTGAATCAAGATGATCACCGTCCAAAATTGTAATTTTTCCGTTCTTTGCAGGACTTAAGCAATGCTATGAAACTATTTAAAAATCAGTGGTCAAATATTATCATTATCGTGATAATTCTGGTGATGGTGATTCCTCAAACCAGGAAGCCGGTTCAGATCTTTGTGAACAAACTTATTTCCTTCGCGCCCTCTGTAAATGATGAAGAGGATCAGGAAAAACTAGCCAGTTATGATTGGATACTGGAAGATAAGAGAGGTAAGAGAATAGAATTTTCTGAATTTGAAAATGAAGTTATCGTAGTGAACTTCTGGGCAACCTGGTGTCCGCCGTGTATTGCAGAAATGCCAAGTTTCCAGGAAGTTTATGAGGATTATGGTGAAAAGGTACGTTTCGTCTTTGTTTCCGGAGAACAGCATCAAACTACTGATAATTATATGAAACGTAAACGCTTTACTTTACCATCCTATAAGATGCGCACAAAAGCACCGGAGCCAATGCTGGGTAAGACATTGCCAACTACTTATGTGATCTCAAAATCCGGGAAGATCGTTATAGATAAGGTTGGTTCTGCCGACTGGAACTCGGACAGCTTCCGAAGCACTCTTGATAAATTGCTGCAAGAGTAATTATAATTTATTGAAGAAAGATTTTAAGAACTGAGGATGGAACATGCTCTGCATGATCTTGATATCTTCGGAAAATGTGGTTTCTTCATCCAGAAATTTGAATATATTCTGAATACTATTTTTCGTATAGAACTTAGTGAACAATGATTCACCAAGATCATTGCGCTTTTCCAGAACATCCAGAAATATCGCATCATACCGCTGAAATCTTTTGCTAAACAGACCTTGCGCCGGCTTTTTACCACTTTTGATATTTGACAGTAACTTGCTTACTTTTCGTTCAGTACTCTTAAATGAATATCCTGAAGATGCCTTCACCCAACCGCCGGCCGTTCCTATCTTCGTAATATGTTTGGAATTGTGTTTATGGAAAGGGTAGTCGGTCATTGGGATTACACCTGTTTCACTTTCAATAATACTGTAATCATCAATTTTTAAAACTTCCCGAGTATATTTTTCCAGTTGCTCATCATAAACTTCTTCTTCGGTTAGAAAAGGAGTAAAAAAGGTAAACTCTATAAGAGCATTTTTAGGAGATACTGGTAGGACATAAGTGAAACACGTACTGTTCCTGTACTTGACCCGATAATCCATCATTATAAAGCGTTCAGGATCAAATTGAGCTTCCTGAGTTTCAATAGATATCCCTTTAAAATGCTGGTAGATCTTGGCGCTACCAGAATCATCTTTATAAGCATGTGGTGGTCTGCTATCAAAAAAATGAGTAGCGGTGTAAGATTCCTTTTTACCTAAAGCTGTACGTGTAACTTCATCGATTCTGCTAATCTTATCCTGAATGAAGTATGTGTCAGGATCCTTTGTTAATTCGCTTTTCGCATATTCATAAAAGTCAATGGATCTTAGCATCTTATAGGAATAAGGTGCAAAATCCAGTTCTTTCTCTACGGAATCTGCTTTAAATGATCCTTGCTGCCATTCCTTCTGAATAAGCTCGTCCCATTTACCTGAACCTTCTTCCCAGAAGCACCAGGTCTTGTCATTATTATCTTTGAGTGAAGGATCAATGATCGCAATCTTTTTTCCTTTAAAAAAAATGTCGTTCCTGATTTCTAGAGCAAGCTGTAGCCCAGCCAGTCCACCACCAACGATGATGTAGTAATAGTCTGGCGTGATCATTTAGGGGTAGATTTTATTTCCTGAAATATTTAAAAGGTACGAATAGCATTCCGAAGCATTCGCCGTCATCCTTTCCAAGATGTTTATGGTGCATTTTATGCGCTCGTCTTATACCTTTTGCGTATTTATTATTCGCATTTCTAAAGATCTTAAACCTTTGATGTATAAATATATCGTGCACTGTAAAATACGTGATCCCATAAGCAAGAATCCCAAGTCCAATAGGCAGGCCAAACCATACATCTTCATACCTCCAGAGCAGGAAACACCCAATACTTACAAGAGCGTAAAAAACGAAAAAGAGATCGTTTCGTTCCCACCAGCTACTATGGTCTTTGTGGTGGTGATCCTTATGCAATTTCCATAAGAAACCGTGCATCACATATTTGTGTGTGAACCACGCCATTCCCTCCATCATCATAAAGGTTCCAAAAAATACTAATAGCCATAATATCACTTGCATCATCATCAATTATATTAAATTCAATCTATAAGAAATATAGGATTTTGCCAGTAGTCCTGCCTTTTGATAATTAGGAACACGAACCCGGCAATTTTTAATCTCCAAAGATGGGACGTTTTTAAGTTTCTGAAGTAATTTTCTATAATATATATAAGCAGTATACACACCAAACTTAGCTTCAACCGGAAGATGAGCGATCCCGCTTAAACCTTTACTGAAGTCTTCTTCAATTTCAGCAACTATCTGTTGTTTATTCACCTCGTCTAATTCTGAAAGGTCCACATTTGGGAAATAGGATCTGCTAAGATCTTCATAATCTGCTTTTAGATCTCTTAAGAAATTAACCTTTTGAAAAGCCGAACCAAGACTCATCGCCGATGATTTTAATTCTTCGTATTTCGCCTGATCACCTTTTACAAAAACTTTTAAACACATCAGACCAACAACATCTGCACTGCCATAGATATACTGGCGGTATTCCTCAACGCTCAAGTACTCAGATTTATGAAGATCCAGCCGCATACTATCCATAAAAGCCTTGTAAAGTTGAGGTTCTATATCGTACCGGTGTACCGTTTCCTGAAAAGCATTCAGAATTGGATTAAGAGAAATTCTTTGATTTAGTGACTTATATAGATCGGCTTCAAAATCTTTAAATAATAATTCCTTGTCATAATCATGAAAGCTATCCACAATCTCATCTGCAAATCTTACAAATCCATAAATATTATAAATATCCTGCCTGATAGAGGGGGCCAGCATCTTAGTGGCCAGGCTAAAAGAAGTACTATAGCTGTTAGTAACAGTTTTGCTACAGGACCGGGATACCGTATCAAAAATCGCTTTCATAAATTAGTTTTGTTCATTTTGTTGTATCAATCCAGCTGCAAGTTTCCCTGAAATAAGGGATGGTGGTACACCTGGTCCAGGAACGGTTAGCTGCCCGGTAAAATATAATTTTTCCACCTTTTTGCTTCTAATTTTAGGTCTTAAAAATGCGGTTTGGAAAAGTGTATTTGCCATTCCATAAGCATTTCCTTTATAGGAATTATAAGCTTCCTTAAAGTCCTTTACACAAAAGGATTCCTTAAATATAATATTTCCTTTTATTTCCTGCCCTGTAAGCGCCTGAAAACGTTCAATTATCATATTAAAATAACGTTCCCTAATCTCATCGGTATCTTCAAGGTCTGGTGCAAGCGGAATTAAGAATATACCTGCTTCCTTTCCTTCAGGAGCTACGGAATCATCAGTTTTTGATGGAAAACTGGCATAGAAGAGTGGATCTTCAGGCCATGCGGCGACATCATATATGGCTTTTGCATGATCTTTAAAACTGCTATCGAAGAATAAAGTGTGGTGAGATACATTTTTCAGTTTCTTGTCAAAGCCCACATAAAAGAGTAGGGAAGAGGGTGCAAATGTTTTCTTCTTCCAGTATTTTTCAGAATATTGCCTATCAAACTCTGGAAGCAAAGTTTCTGTGTGGTGATAATCTGCCCCAGAAAGAATGATATCTGCAGGATAAAGTTTCCCGTCTATTTTTAGCGCTTTTGCTGCGCGATCTTCAGTAGTAATAGCCTCGACATTAGCATTGAGGTGAAACTTAACGCCTAAGGACTCTGCGAGCTCTGTAATGCCTTCAATAACTTTATACATACCTCCATGAGGATGCCAGGTACCCAATCCAAAGTCGGCATAATTCATGAAACTGTAAAAAGCCGGGGTATCACTAGGTTTTGCTCCCAGGAACAATACCGGAAATTCAAGGATCTGTCTTAGTTTTTCATTGGAAAACTCTTTTCGAACATCTCCACTAATATTTGTAAAAAAGCGCCCCAGTCTTGTTGCGGTCGCAGTTGTTACAAGTTCCATTGGAGAAACTCCAGGACGATAAACCAGATCTTTAATGGCGATGTCATAGTTGTCACGGGCTCTTTTGATGAATTTCTTCAGTTTTTCTGAGCTTCCCTTTTCGACTTCTTCAAAAGTCTCATAGATCTCTTCCAGGCTACCCGGAATTATTACGGAGTCATCTTTACCGAAATAAACTTCGTAGGCTGGATCTAATTTGTTCAGTTGAAAGTAATCTGAAGCGGATTTTCCGAAGTCAGAAAAGAAACGTTCAAAAACATCTGGCATCCAGTACCAGGTTGGCCCAATATCAAAAGTAAAACCATCACGTTTTAATTGACGGGCTCTACCACCTACGGTATCATTCTTTTCGAATACTTCTACCTCGTAACCGGCCTGAGCCAGGTAGCAGGAAGCTGCTAGAGATGAAAAACCGGATCCTATAATATTTATCTTTTTTGGCATTGGGGATTTTTAGAGACTATTTATAAAATCTTTGATCGATGTCTGTACTTTGATGTTTCCAGGAAGACCATCCTGATCAATTTCTTTCGTTCTTTGTCCAAATAACAGGAATTCTCTTGGTTTATCCTGACATAACTTCTCCTGGAACTCATTTATAAATTCTGAAACATCTGTATTTACAGGAGAGATGGTAAGATAACTTACGAATACCGGGTCATTATGGATTTTCATCAGGTAATCCATATTATCCAATGGCAAACTCGGGCCGACATAAATAACATTTTTACCTGCGTTTAAAAGCTCATAATTAAGATACAAAATACCAATATCATGGATTTCATTATAGGGAAGAAAAAGAACATACAATTTGTCGTTATTCTCTTCCTCGCCGTTAGATTTTAGTTCGGCGATATTGATATAGATCTTTTGTTTAATAAGTTCAATAATATAGTGCTCATGAATAGGTTTGATGGTATCAGTTTGCCACAGCAGCCCAATCTCTTCAAGCAGAGGAATAAAAACATCGTAAAAAACATCTCTAAATGACAATTTTGAGACCAGATCATTGTAAGTCTTCTGAAACAACCTGTCATCAAAATTCATCATTGCGAGCTTGAAAGCATTTTTGGCTCTGTTCTCTACACTAGAAGAAGCTGAGATTCTTCTTACAAGCGCATGAACTTCATCTTCTTTCATTTTCGAGATACGTGAAATCTTGTATCCATGAATGTTCAAAAAAGAAATATTGAGCAGCTTCTGCAGGTCTTCACCATCGTAGGTACGAATATTAGTATCTGTTCTTTCAGGATTAAGAATATTATATCTCTTTTCCCAGATCCTAATAGTGTGAGCTTTAATTCCACTTAGATGCTCCAGATCCTTAATGCTAAAATTTTGTTTGATGTGTTCCATACTTCTTTTAAGCTATTAAACAAATCTAAACAATTATTAAGGTGAAAGTAATAGAGAAAAGTTAAAATGTTTAATTAAACATAATTTACATTAAACAAAATTAAGATGGGATATAAAAAAAAGCCTTAGCGGCTAATTGTATATTTCCTGGAAAGTAGTACCCGAGGCGGGACTTGAACCCGCACGCCCTAATGGACACATGGCCCTCAACCATGCCTGTCTACCAATTCCAGCACTCGGGTGTGAGTTTATGGAAAGCTTCCATAAGGCTGGTCAACAAGTTCCGATAAAAAATCGGAGCGAGCAAATAGTGATCTGGCTGGGGCTCGAACCCAGGACCCTCTCCTTAAAAGGGAGATGCTCTACCAACTGAGCTACCAGATCTTGAACAATAAAATAGGAACTTATTTGTGATCTGGCTGGGGCTCGAACCCAGGACCCTCTCCTTAAAAGGGAGATGCTCTACCAACTGAGCTACCAGATCATTAAAAAGCATCCGTCTTTTTGCGAATGCGGGTGCAAATATACATGCATTAATTTATTTTTCAAGACATAATTGCTATAATTTTACCATAGTTTTGCCTTTTGCTCATTTTAAGTGATTTACAGATGAAAATTTTTTTGATTGGATACATGGGAAGCGGTAAATCCACCGTTGGAAAACTGCTTTCTGAAGAATTAAACTACAAATTTTATGATCTTGACCAAGAGATCGAAAATGAGTACGACATGGCGATCTCTGAAATCTTTGCGAGAAAGGGAGAAATTTTCTTCAGAAAAGCTGAACGAAAGATGCTGGAGAAATTAATTAACCTTGATGAGGACGCGGTAGTTTCACTTGGCGGTGGCACGCCGTGTTATGGTGACAACATGGAGCTTATAAAAAATGCAGATTCGGTACGATCTATTTATCTTAAGCTGAACATTCAAACCTTATTAGAGAGATTGCAACGTGAAAAAGCAGACAGGCCAGTGATAAGTCATTTGGATACCGAAGAGCTGCTGGAAGAGTTTATCAGAAAACATTTGTTCGAAAGAGGCTTTTATTACAATCAAAGTGAACTAATTTTAAGTTGTAATGATAAAGATCCTTCTGAAATCACCCGGGAATTAGTGGAGACTTTAAGATAACTCTACACGTTCATGATCCTTTTCAAAAATAACTTTTACCGTTTCGCTTAGAGAAGTCGAAAGAGATAGACCTTTAAAATCGGCTTTCACCGGGTAGCGTTTATGATTCCGGTCCACAAGTACGGCGGTCTTAAAATTTTTAATTGGAACGTCCAGAAAGTATCGTACTCCGTAAATAAGGGTGGAACCTGAATTCAATACATCGTCCACCAGGATCAAAGATTTATTTTGATAATCTTCGGGTTTTAAAGAAACACTTATAGGATCCAACGGTGCTTTTTTGTTAATCACCACTTTACCCAAAGTAGTTTTTAAAGGTGAAATTTCCTGAAGTTCTTTTTCCAGTTTCTGAGCTAGAATATATCCATTATTAGCGATTCCTGCGATAATGATCTCTTTCTCATCCACATTACTCTCATAGATCTGGTATGCTATTCTCCTGATTTTATGCTTGATCTCATCCTGGTTGAGAATTGAATGCTTGGCTTTCATAAATTACTTTTTTCGGAATTTGAAGAATAGTTCATTTCCTAAACGAGGTTTTATGGAATTGTGTGCTTTCTCCAGAATTTCAATATGATAATACGGACTAAAATAAGTTAAATATTCTTCACGACTGCCGCCAAAAGGTGGGCCGTCTTCCTTTAATTCAAAATCAAATAATAAACCTGCCAGTACTCCTTCAGATCTTAGAAGTTCACTGGTTTTTTGAGCGTATGCATTTCGTTTAGTAACCGGTAATGCGCAGAAAAATGATTGTTCCAGGATTAGGTCGAAGGATTTTTCAATTTCAAAAAAATTCTGGTGCAGCATTTGTTGCTCAGGAAATTCAGGATTGCGAAGTGAAAATGAGTTTAGAGGAATTTCAGCAATATCACAGAGAAAGACATTTTTGAAACCACTTTTAAAAAGATATTCAGCTTCATAAGCATTGCCTGCTCCGGGAATTAGAATGTATAGTTCTTTGTTCTCAATACCATCTGCAAATTTCCTAATTGGAGGCGAAACAGCGCCAAGATCCCATCCGGTTTGATTATTTTTATATCTATCGTTCCAGTAATCTTTAGTCATCTTTTTTCTTCTCTAAGCCATCATCCTTCTTTTCGTCTAAACCGTCATCTGTATTTTCAAACCAGTCATCAATATCACGACGGTCTTTCTTAGTAGGGCGGCCAGTACCTTTTTTGCGGTAATAGTCCTTGGAGTATTTTAAAAGATCCAGTTTCTCAAAGGCTTCTTTCGGGGTGATATCATGAACATAGATATTAACAAGTTTGGCCCCAACACGACTTTTAGGAAGATCGAGGATCTCTAATTCATAATTGATCTGATTTTTCCGAACTCTCAGTTTATCACCAGGAAATACATCTTTACTTGGTTTCTGGATCTCATCGTTCAATCTTACCTTTCCTTGCTTGCAGGCAGTTGTTGCCAGACTTCGGGTCTTAAAATAGCGTACGCACCATAAAAACTTATCAACTCTCATACTTATACCTTCAAATCGCCGTTCAATATTGAACAAAAATACAAGATTATTGTATCTTGCGGCTCCAAAATAAAATTCTGATGAGAATAAACAAATTGATGCTGGTTGGTCTTACGGCTTTTCTTGCATTTGCATGTAATAATGATGATGATGGCGGTCTGGCCCAGGTTGAAGTTCGTGACCGTACAGAGGTTGCGGTCGAAGACGACCAGGCACTTTTAGACTACCTGTCAACGCACTTCTATAACTATGAAGACTTCGAAAGTCCTTCTGAAGATTTCAACTATCAAATCGTATTCGATACGATCGCTGGCGAAAATGCAGACAAAGAGCCGATCATCAGTTCAGATAAATTAATAACGAAAACCGTTAATCATGAAGGTGTAGACCAGAATCTATATGTACTACGAGTACGTGAAGGTGCTGGTGCGAAACCTACCTTTGCAGATTCTACCTTTGTTACTTATGAAGGAGAACTTCTCACAGGGACTGTTTTCGACTCTAACTTAAGAAACCCTGTTTGGTTTAATCTTTCACCATATTTTGGGATCGTTGATAACCGTGTAACACCGCTTGGCGGAGTTATTAAAGGATTTCAGGCTGGATTAACTGAGTTTGGTGCAGCTACTGGTTTTAAAGTAAATGCAGACAATTCTGTAGAATGGAATAATGACTACGGGATTGGTGCTATTTTTATGCCTTCCGGGTTGGCCTATTACTTTAATTCACCTGAGACGATACCGGTTTACTCACCGCTTGTTTTTCAAATTAGTAGTTATGTGGTAAATCAGGCAGATCATGATAATGATGGTATTCCTTCATTTATGGAAGATCTGGATGGAGATAATGATGTAACTACAGATGATACCGATGAGGACGGACTTCCAAATTTATCAGATCCAGATGATGATGGTGATGGTACTCCAACAAGAGATGAAATTGAAATTACGGAAGATGGAACTTTGATCTTAACCGATTCAGATAACGACGGAACTCCAGATTACCTGGATCCAGACGTATTTCAATAGTGGAATAGCTATTATAAATTAATTTAAAAAAACCTGGCGATCGCCGGGTTTTTTATTTTCCGCCCGCAGATTGTAAGTCTAGAATACAGGCATCATCAAGTTGAGGAAGATTATTATTGTCGATAGTATTAATGACCCCGCTACCAAATTCAATACTGGCCTTCATTAAGCATTTATCGGTAATACAGTGTGCAGTATTATTCGGGTCTTCGTGATCTGTAACTGGCTCTACACCCAGATTGACCAAACCAAACAAATGTCCAAATTCATGATTCAAAGTAGCGGCCTCAATAATTGCCTTACTTGGAGCGTTGAACTTGTTTGCAAAGTTCTTGATAGTTTCCCCGTACAAGATGATCGAAGTATTTCTGAATGCCGTGCCGAGAGTGATCTTAGTTTCGGAGTCATTGATCTTCTTACCAGCGGCAAAATATATCCAGACTCCAATTTCATCGCCTATGGTATAAACCGTACGTGTATTGGATTCTACAGTTCTCAAATCATCTTCATCGAAAGGAGTAAGTCCCGAACTTGCAACAGAGCGTAAATTGATGGTAATTCCATCGGGTTTATAAACTCTACTTTCCAGGAAATCTCTAAATGCATCGATCGCTTCTGTCTCAGGTTTAAATCCTTCAGCATACACGATCTCAATATTCATTGAAGTAAATTCGGTATCACTTAATAGATCTGAAGCAGATGAACCGGTAACCTTTAAGTTAGCCGCTTTATTGTTTCCTTCTTCGGAATCATTATCAGAATCCTTACTACACGATACAGCGAGGCTGCTCAAAAACAGGATTAAAAAAGCTTTATAAATTTTATTCATTCTGTATTAGATCTTGCGCAAAAATATGAAAAATAACGAGTTAGACTTTTTTGAGAATCGCCAGATAATCATAATGTTCTCCTTCAAGAACGATCTCACAGGAAAAATTGTTATTGTTTGCTGCCTTCTGAAGAATTTCTTTGTCCACATATAACCATTCAAAAGGATCTGAAGTTTCTCCTTTGTAACTTAATTCATAAGTGAGTTCTCCGTAATATTCTTCGGAATCGATAAATTCATCATCGAAAAGATAAATAAGGTCTGAAGAATCCAGAATCAGCTGTCCGTCATCATTCAGTAGCTTATGACAGTGCTGAAGGAAATCATCGATATTATCAAGTTTTCCAATGATCCCGGTTCCATTCATCAACATAAGAATGCTATCAAATCGTTCCGAAGAGATCTTATAGAAATCCTGAACAACCGCATTGTTTAGTCCGCGTTCTTTTGCGATCTCTATAGCTCCGGAAGATGTATCAATAGCCTTAACCTCCAGCTTGCGCTCATTTTGAAGATAAAGTGCATGGCTACCAGCTCCACAACCAACATCAAGAATACTGCCTTTGCAAAGTTTTATTGCCTCCTGTTCGAGCTTTGGCATTTCTTCAAAGTCCCGAAACAGATAAGCGATGGGTATTTCATCATTTTCAAAGTCTGGTGAATGCACCGTGATGGGAGTTTCATCTTTTTCTTTGTAGTAGCCTGCAATGGCTTTGCCGAATATATCCTTATTTTTGTCCAATGGATGAAGAGCTTAAAAGTTTACCTAATCGCGCCAAAGATAAGAAGAAGGAAAATAGGAAATTTTTTTCGCGACTAAAGAAGCGTCCTCCAAAGGATCTCGACAAGCTCATGGTGGAATTGCACGAGGAAGAATTCTCCAGAACCGACTGTTTGCAATGCGCTAATTGCTGTAAGACTACGGGACCTTTGTTTACACAAAAAGATATTGGAAGGATCAGTAAACATTTTCGAATGAAGCCCGGAGATTTTATAGATACTTATCTCAGGCTGGATGAGGAGAACGATTATGTGCTACAACAGGTGCCATGTCCTTTTTTAGGCGACGACAATTACTGTGGTATATATGATCAGCGCCCGAAAGCCTGCAGGGAATATCCTCATACAGACCGCAAGGATTTTCATAAAATATCTTCTCTCACTATAAAAAATACCAGCATTTGTCCGGCGGCATACAATATCGTCGAGGAAATGAAAAAAAGATTAAATCGTAACACTTAGGTCTAAAAAATTTATATTTTTGGGAAAACCTTAACGATGAAAAGTCTTATTCTTCTCCTGCTTTTATGTGGGTCTAATCTCTTTGCAAGTAATTGGTATACAGATCTTGAAGCGGCGAAAAATGCAGCTATCGCTAGCAATAAACTGATATTGGTAGACTTCTGGGCTACCTGGTGCGGTCCATGTAAAGCAATGGATCGTGATGTATGGAGTGATCAGGAAATACAGGAAGTGATGCAAAACTATATTCCTTTAAGAGTTGATTTTGACACGCAGCGTCAATTGAACTTGGAGTATGGGGTAAAAGGGATTCCGTATGTGGTGATCATGGATGCCAATGGCAAGGTAATTCATAACAATCTTGGCTATACCAATAAACAGGAGACCATGAGGGTTCTGGAGAAATTCAAACTAAATACGTCGTTTTTGCAGGTAGAGTCAGCTTATCATAAAAGAAAACCAAGTTACGCTACGGCTCTTAGACTTGCACAGAAATACCTGGATTATAGCTTATACCTGGAAAAGGATCTTCGACGACCGATTCTAAATGTAACCGAAGAATATCTTAATGAAGCTCAGGATCTGCTGGACGAAAAACAGTCTAATTATAAGATGATTAGTCAGAAACTGGATCTGCTTGTGACAAACGTTGATCTCTATCAGGGTAATTATAGAAAGGTTGAACGGTTTCTAAAGAAGAAAATTGACGAAGAAGAATTGCGTAAATATAACTGGGGCTTATATACTTTTCTAAATTACTGCATGGCCATAGAAAATGGTGAAGAGGCACAAATTAGTAAGTGGACCGAAGAATTGGAAAAACTAAACAATTCAGATCTTTATAAAACCAGGGCTAAAAATCTGCAGGAAACTAGCTGATCATCTAAGGGTACATCAAATATTTTTTACGAGTCTTTTGAAAAGCTTCGAGACCTGGCTTCCAGGATTCCCGGATTTCTTCAGCAGAGAGACCTTTTATAATTTGATCTTTCAGTAAAGAAGTTCCAGCCAGTTTCAGGAAGAAATCGTTAAAAAACTGTTCCTGATCTTCTGTATTGTGATAAGCTTCCAGCAACCATTCCAGGTTGATGAAATTCAATGTTTCCGCAGTGCTTAAATTGCGCCCGAAACATTCCTTATTCTCATGCTTTGGATATTTGGCACCCTCCATCGACTTTGGAGTATAAGCATAATCGAAATGCTCCTCATCCAGAAAAGGGGAGCCAAAAACCTGGAATTGAAGATTCGTACCGCGGCCGGCATTCACATTCGTTCCTTCAAAAAAGCAAAGACTTGGGTAGAGATTGACCGATTTAGCGTTGGGGAGGTTTGGGGATGGTTTTACAGGTAGTTTATACTTCATCGAATGCTGGTAATTCTGCATAGCAATTGTTTCCAGATCACACTGAATTCCGTTCTCGAACCATTTTTCTCCGTTGATCATTTTTGCATATTCAGCAATGGTCATTCCGTGCACTACCGGTACGGGATGCATTCCCACAAAGCTCTGATGTTGTTTTTCGAGAATTGGACCGTCAATATAATGTCCGTTAGGATTTGGTCTGTCCAGAATTAGAACCGGAATTCCTTGTTCTGCACAGGCTTCCATGACATAATGCATGGTTGAGATGTACGTATAGAACCTGGCTCCAACATCCTGAATATCGAAGATTAGTAATTCTATGCCTTTCAGGTCTTCAGCAGTTGGTTTTTTATGGCTTCCGTAGAGAGAAATAACCGGAAGGCCACTAATTGGGTCTTTACCGCTTTTGACGGTTTCGCCAGCATCTGCAGTTCCGCGAAAACCATGTTCGGGAGCGAAAACCTTTTTTATCTGGACATTCTTGCTTAATAAAGTGTCCACAAGATGAGTGTATCCTCCGTTCTCTCTTTTTACTACGGAAGTTTGATTTCCCACGATCCCGATAGTTCTATTTGCAATCTTCGGAAGTATAAGATCCATCCTGTTTGCGGCTGGTAAAATTTCAGAAGGAACCGAATCTGAAAGTTTTTCCGGTGAGACAACTTCAGGATTTTCCGAAGAGCTTTCACTATGAGCGTTTCCGCAGGAAAGAATTCCAAAAACAAAGAATAATAATGTACTTTTGACCAACCTCTTAATCATAGCAATTTGAATTTCGAGTACTTTATAGTAAAGCGCCTTATTAGCGCGAAAAAATATAAAAATAGCATATCTGCTCCTATAATAAAAATAGCGATTACTGCAATTGCTATAGGGGTTGTGATGATGCTCGTGTCTTTCGCGACCGGTCTTGGATTGCAGGAAAAAATTAGGGATAAGATCGCTGCTTTTAACGGTCATATTAGTATCTCCAGCTATGATAACAATAGCTCTAAAGTTTCATTAACACCAGTTTCAACAGATCAGGATTTTTATCCCGAATTCACTAGCGTAGACGGCATCGCTCATGTGCAGGCAGTTGCAAGTACTTTTGGCGTTATTCGAACAGAGGAAGATTTTGAAGGGATCGTGGCCAAAGGTGTAGGCGCCGATTACAAATGGGATTATTTCGAGGAATTCCTTACGCAGGGTAGATTGCCCAACTATTCTGAAAACCTTAATAACGAAATTCTAATCTCTGAATATCTCGCCAATAGGCTTAAGCTGAAGAATGGCGACCGGGTGGCTACGTATTTTATGCGTGATGATAGTGATCTGCCGCTACAGCGTAGTTTTGAAATTGTAGGTGTTTACGAATCAGGTTTTCAGGAATTTGATGAGCTTTATATGCTTACAGATATTAGGCACATCCAAAGAATAAACCGTTGGGAAGAGGATGAGATCGGTAATTTTGAAGTTTTCGTAGAAGATTTTGATGAACTTGATGCCAAGGGCAACGAAGTTTATGAGAATACAGGATCTTTCCTGGATACCCAAACTATAAGTCAGAAATACTACTCCATTTTCGAATGGTTGTCCCTTTTCGATTTTAATATGGCGCTGATTCTGGGCATAATGATCCTAGTTTCAGGGATCAACATGATCACCGCATTATTGGTTTTAATCCTGGAAAGAACCCAAATGATCGGGATGCTGAAAGGACTTGGAGCAGCCGACTGGAGTATTCGAAAGATCTTTCTTTATAACGCTGCTTATCTAATAGTGCTGGGACTTTTCTGGGGAAATTTAATTGGAATTGGCCTGCTGGCGCTTCAGAAATATTTTAAATTGATTCCTTTGGATCCAAGAACTTATTATGTAACCGAAGTTCCAATCTATCTAAGCTGGGATTATATTCTACTCGTAAATACCGGTACTTTGATTCTCTGCATGCTTATGCTGCTAATTCCATCGGTAATTATCTCCAAAATCTCTCCGGTTAAGGCGATCAAATTCGATTAATAATTGCAGCTCTCATAGTTGACGTTGTAAAGCTTGGTTTAAGGCCAAAGGTTTTTTTACATTTGCAGACGTTAAAGAAAAATGAAAGCATGGATTACGCTGAGAATATATTAGGAACCATTGGGAATACTCCTATGGTTAAGATGAACAAGATCGTTGAGGATATCGATGCGCTTGTACTCGCAAAGTATGAAACCTTTAATCCCGGGAATTCGGTAAAGGATAGAATGGCTGTGAGAATGGTAGAAGACGCCGAAGCCAAAGGTTTATTAAAACCAGGAGGAACCATCATTGAAGGAACTTCAGGAAATACCGGAATGGGACTGGCACTTGCAGCGATCGTTAAAGGATATAAAATGATCTGCGTGATGAGTGACAAGCAGAGTAAGGAAAAAATGGATATTCTTCGTGCAGTTGGAAGTGAAGTGGTTGTTTGTCCTACAGATGTGGAACCAGATGATCCACAATCTTATTATTCTACTTCCCGTAGACTTGCAGAAGAAACTCCGAATAGCTGGTATGTAAATCAATATGATAACCTCGCTAACCGAGAAGCTCATTACGAATCTACTGGACCTGAGATCTGGAAACAAACAGACGGGAAAGTTACCCATTTTGTTGTTGGAGTAGGGACTGGTGGAACTATTTCTGGAGTGGGAAAGTATTTGAAAGAAAAAAATCCCGATATTAAGGTTTGGGGAATAGATACCTACGGTTCAGTATTCAAGAAATATCACGAAACTGGTGAATTCGATGAAAAGGAGATCTATCCTTACGTGACCGAAGGAATTGGAGAGGATATTTTACCTAAGAACGTTGATTTTGATGTGATCGACGGTTTTACGAAGGTAACAGATAAAGATGCAGCCGTTTATACCCAGAAATTATCCAAGGAAGAAGGATTTTTCTTAGGTAATAGTGCAGGTGCAGCGGTAAAAGGGCTGTTGCAACTAAAAGAACATTTTACTAAGGATGATGTCGTGGTAGTGCTTTTCCATGACCACGGAAGCCGGTATGTAGGTAAAATGTATAATGATGACTGGATGAGAAAAATGGGTTACATCGACTAACACCAGTTATAGAATGTAGGAACTAATTGATTTTTTATATGACTAAGAATGCATGGTTTTTAACCAGTTTATTCTTTATGCTGACGCTCTCGATACATGCGCAGGATGATGAAAGGAAAGAATCAGATCTTAAAGTAACTTTAGATCTAAACAATCCTACCAGGGAGATCAATGATGGGGTCACCATGGTTAATGTTGAAGGAGGGAAAGCTCCTTACACTTATAAATGGACAAAGCAAAGCACTTCCCTTCAATCTAATAAATCCACAGGTATAACTGAAGGTCAGGAAGAATCGGTAACTGTGACCGATGCCAACGGAGTAAGTGTTACTAAAAAATTTAAAATACCTGCTGAAGCGATTACTGAAGTTGTAAACAGTAAGGTGCAGCCGGCAGTAGATTTTTTAGGCGGAATATTATTCTGGGATCCTTTTGCTGCAGTTGGGATCTACGACCCGGTAGTTTATACGAACGATAGAGAGATACCAATCCCGAACTGGGATGCTACTACAAGTAAAACCTTCAGTTTAAAGCAATGGCTGGTTGAGGATGGTGGTCAGGTAGAAGCAGGTGATAAAATTGCTATTATAGAAAGTGAATCTGGAGAGGAGAAAGAGATCTTTTCAGAAGTTGACGGTACCATGAACTACCTGGTTCTGGAAGGCAACGAAATTTTCGACCCTAATGACCAGGATGATGTTATTGAGCAAAATGCTCATATGATCGCCAAAATTGAATTCGACGAGCCTCAGCCTTTGCATCATCCCAATGGTAATGTGATCACTAACTCTATTCCTTTTATCGTGATCTGGCTTATTCTGGGAAGTATCTTCTTTACTATAAGACTTGGTTTCGTAAATATTCGTGGTTTTTCTCATTCTATTCAATTGGCCAAAGGGAAATACGACGATCCCGATGCTCCGGGTAGAATTACACATTTCCAGGCAATGGCTACTGCAGTTTCTGCAACCGTTGGTCTTGGGAATATAGCCGGTGTTGCGGTTGCAATTTCACTTGGTGGGGCCGGAGCAACTTTCTGGATGTTCTGTGCCGGATTCTTCGCGATGTCACTAAAGTTTACTGAGTGTACATTAGGGGTGAAATATAGAGAGATCAACGAAGACGGTAGAATCTTTGGTGGACCTATGAATTATCTACGTTACGGCCTGGAGAAAAGAAATATGAAAGGTCTTGGGAAATTCCTTGCCAGCCTATTTGCAATATTAGGAGTTGGAGCTTCTTTTGGAGGTGGTAATATGATACAGTCCAACCAGGCATTTAAAATAGTTTCTGAACAATTACCTTTTCTGGAAGGTCAGGGATTCTTGTTTGGAGTTGGATTCGCCATCCTGGTTGGAGCGGTGATCCTTGGAGGAATTAATAGTATTGCCCGGGTAACTGGAAAAGTAGTACCTGTAATGGCGATTATCTATATCCTTGGTTGCGCAGTTGTGATCGGGGTGAATATTGAAAATATTGGCGCTGCATTTTCAGCGATTTATAACGGAGCCTTTTCGGCAGATGCTCTAAAAGGTGGTTTTATCGGAGTTCTAATTGTTGGTCTGCAAAGAGCAGCATTTTCCAGTGAAGCCGGTGTTGGTTCAGCAGCTATCGCGCATAGTGCTACCAAAACCAATAATCCTATTGCAGATGGGTTTACTTCTTTAGTAGAACCTTTTATCGATACTATGGTCGTGTGTACTATGACGGCATTGGTTCTTATTTTTACCGGAATGCATGAAGTAGGCGGTGGAATGAAAGGGGTTGAACTGACTTCAGATGCTTTTGGAAGCGTGATTTCCTGGTTCCCGGCAGTACTGGCACTTGCGGTTTTCTTATTTGCTTTTTCCACGATGGTTTCCTGGTCATATTACGGGATGCGTTCCTGGACCTATCTATTCGGGCAAAGCAAGAAATCTGAAATTATCTATAAAGTCCTGTTCCTGATATTCGTTGTCGTAGGAGCATCAGTAAGTCTTGGAGCAGTCTTAAGCTTCTCTGATATGATGATTCTCGCGATGTCATTTCCGAATATCATTGGATTATATATTATGTCTGCGGAAGTCAGAGCAGATATGGAAAATTACTGGGAGCGACTCAAAAACGGAGAGTTGTTTATCAATCCTAAATTCAGAGATGCCTGATAAGGCTTTTATTGAAAGATTTATAAAAACTCTTCCTTCTACGGAAGAGTTTTTTGTTTCATATTACCAGATGCTTGTAAAAAGAGAAATAGAATAGCTCCTGAAAAATAGAGCAGAACATCAACAGGATCTGCAGTATATCTATCTACGAACTGCGGAAGTATTAATTCGAAATAAATAGCATAGAAAAAAGTAAGTGCGAGCGCTTGAGCAATACTTATTTTGACCGCTCTATCCTTAGTGAGGTAATGCACCGTTTTTAGACAAATAGTCAGAATGATAGGCATGCATAAAAAATCGTTGAGGTAGGATGTGGTCCATTCTGGAAAGTTCGCTCCAGTAAATTTTAGAGCTTCAAATAGTATAAAGATCAGGACGAATAGTATAAAGCTGATGTTCAGTAATCTCATAGAAGCGCAACAGATACTACAAAGGCGATTACAATGCCTATTCCAAGTACAATAAGCCAGACTGTGTACCCGGTTTTGGCAAGGAAGCGTACAATAGGATTCTTATGTTCTTCTGCAGGTTCCGGTGCTGACTTTCGTTTATATTCTCCGGGTCTACGACTGGATTTTAGTTTAGTTTTCTTCGGATTTTTCTCCATGTTGTACTGCGCTTTCTCGATTAGTTCCATTGCAGGAACTCAACTGCTGAAATTCTATTGATCTTTAAATTGAATTCTAAGATAAAAAATCTGGACATCCATCCATTCCAATTAATGAAGCTTTATGAAAATCCTGAGTCTTCAGAATTATGCTGAATTCTATTTTAGAATAAATTTATATAAAGTATTTTCATTGCTGAAATTGAACTTATGAAAAATCTATACTTTTTACTTTTAGCAATACTAATGGTATCCTGCAATGCAACCATGGATACTACGAGTAACGAAACTCCGGAAAATCCCAAATATACTTACCTGGCACTCGGTGATTCTTATACAATAGGGGAGAGCGTTCGGGAAACTGAACGATGGCCGGTACAATTAACGGAGCAACTTCGAAATAGAAATTATGAGATGGCGGCGCCTATGATCATTGCAAAAACGGGATGGACGACTTCAGATCTCTTGCGAGGAATGGACCAGAACCTGGAAGTGCAACGTGATTTTGACCTGGTTTCTATATTGATTGGGGTTAACAACCAATATCAGGGAAAACTTATTACAGAATATGAGGAAGAACTACGCCAGATTTTCAGGCGTGCGATCAATCATTCCAAAACACTTGAAAAAGGAGTTTTTGCTGTAAGTATTCCAGATTACGGTTATACACCTTTTGGATCTTCAAACCAGGAGAAAATAAGTGCTGAAATTGACAGGTTCAACCAGGTTTTTAAAAGAGTAGCAGATGAATTTGGAGTAGTGTTCTATAATATCACTCCAATTTCAAGAGATAGCAACAACCCTGAACTGGTAGCAAGTGATGGTTTGCATCCAAGTGCTTTACAGTATCAGCTTTGGGTAGAACAATACATTTCTCAGGTAGCAGAAAAATTACCTAATTAATTTTTTAGCGCTTCATTTTCAAATGAATAATTTGATACATTCGGAGAGTGAAGGAAGACTTTCTTTATTATCTCTGGAAGTTTCAGAAGTTTGATTCCGAATGTCTTAGAACTTCGGAAGCTGAGCCTTTACAGATCATTTCGACCGGTGCTCAAAACAATTTATCCGGCCCCGATTTCTTCAATGCTCATTTAATAATCTCGGGCATCAAGTGGGCTGGCAATGTTGAGATGCATTTAAAATCATCAGACTGGTACCTACATAATCATGAAACAGATCCTGCCTATGACAATGTAATTCTGCATGTGGTATGGGAACACGATGAAAATATCTTCCGAAGAGATCGTAGCCTTATACCAGTATTTGAACTAAAGAATATCGTCGATTATTCTATGATCGCAAAATACCGTCACCTGCTGGAAAGTCGTCATAATAGTATCAATTGTGAAGACAGTTTTTCAGAATTATCCAGTTTTGAGATCGATCACTGGTTTGAAAGACTATATTTTGAAAGACTTGAAAGAAAATCAGAACTGATATTTGCAGTATTACAACGCTCCAACAATGATTGGAATAGGGCATGCATGATTCTGCTTTTTAGAGCATTCGGTTTAAATATTAATGGAGAGTACTTTTCCAACATGGCGGAAAATCTGAGCTATTCTCTGGTTGCAAAATTAGGTGGGAATCAGTTTTCTCTCGAAGCACTATTTTTGGGTTACTCCAATTTGATCCATGGAGCAGATCAGTATTCAAAGGAACTACTAACAGAATTCGAGTTTCTAAAACATAAGTTCAATATACCTTTGATCGATTCTAAACCAGAATTCTTCAGATTACGACCAGATAATTTTCCTACAATAAGGCTGGCTCAGCTCGCAAGTTTGTATGCTCAGAGACCCTCATTTTTTTCAGGCATTATCGCAGCGAAAGATTTCAATGAAATAAAATTCCTTTTTATTACTGAAGTTTCTGCTCACTGGAAGACTCACTATAATTTCGATAAATCACATAATTCCAGGTCAAAAAAATTAAGCAACTCTTTCTTAGAACTATTGGTGATCAATTTTGTAATCCCACTGAAATTTGCATTCTCAAAAAGTTCAGGAGAACCGGCGTCCAGTCTCTATGAGATAGTAACAAGCTTGAAAGCTGAAAAGAACTCAATTACTAGATTGTACAATAGTTTGAGACCTGGTACCGTAAAGAATGCACTGGAATCACAGGCAGTGCTTGAACTCAAAAAGAACTACTGTAGCAAGTGTAGATGTTTGCACTGTGAATTAGGCGCGACATTATTGAGAAATTCTGTTAAATACGTTTAAATTTGTAACATGGCAGGAATGGTATCGAACATGAGGCATTATCTCGAGAAGCACGGATTCTACGTATCCACCAGGATGGCAGATAAGATGGGAATTCGCGCAAAGAATGTTCGGTTATTCTTTATATATGCAAGCTTTTTCACCATGGGTGCAGGCTTTATCGTATATCTGATCCTTGCTTTCTGGCTCAAACTTAAAGACCTAATCTACACTAAGAGAACCTCTGTATTCGATTTATGAGACAATTGATAGATTCCAGGATCAGGCTGGCCGTAGTATTGATTATTATGGTGTTCGTTACCGGAATCGTTGGTTTCAGGTTCTTATACGATTATACTTGGGTCGATGCGCTCTATATGACCATCATTACCGTAAGTACAGTAGGTTACGGGGAGGTTCAGCCTATGGGGGCTTACGGAAAATTATTCACATCCTTTTTTATTATTTCCGGACTATTCATCTTTGGTTTCGGTCTCTCCACGATCACAGAACATATTCTGAATAAGAACAATATTGGTAATCTAAAACGTAATAAAATGAAGAAGAGGATAGACTCCCTAAACGATCATATCATTGTTTGCGGTTACGGTCAGAACGGAAAACAGGCAGTTCAGAAATTGCTGGATTACCGAAAGAATTTCGTAATCATAGATGACCATGAGGAAGTCTTTCAGAATCTGGAAAATGACAGGCTTAATTATATTGTAGGAAATGCTACTGAAGATGAGGTGCTAACCCTTGCCGGTGTGGAAAGAGCATCGACTTTAATTTGTGCACTACCCAGGGATGCGGATAACCTGTTCATCGTTCTTTCTGCAAGACAGTTGAAAAAGGATTTGAAGATTATTAGCAGAGCTACGGAAGAAAATAGTTATAAAAAATTGAAACTTGCCGGTGCAGATAATGTGATCATGCCAGATAGAATAGGGGGGAGTCATATGGCTTCACTCGTAGTAGTTCCAGATCTGGTCGAATTTCTGGACAATCTTTCTGTTTCTGGCGAACAGGACAGTATCAATGTTGAACAGGTCTCATTTTCCAAAATTTGCACAGATGGAGTGGAAAGGTCAATTTCTGAAACCGATATTCGGAAAAAAACCGGTTGCTCTGTTATTGGCTATAAATCGCCGTCTGGAACCTATGTGGTAAACCCGGAACCATCTCAACGTATCGAGCGTGATTCTAAGTTGATTATGATTGGCAGACCCGATCAAATTGAGCACTTAAAAAAGTATTATTCGGTTTAGAAATCGGACTTAAATTTTAATAAATGCTCCGTTTTCTTTAACATGACATTCACAATTTAACTACCAAAAGTTTGTTTTAGCCCAATTTTTTAGCATATTCACGCGCTGAAAATTTAACTTCATTATTAATAACCAAATTTCCATATGAGAAAGTATTTGCTTTCAATGTTCTTTTTATTTTCGATTGTAGGACTATCTGCACAGGAACTAGACGTAAAAGCCCAGGTAGGAAACCCCTCCAAAGTAATAAATAATGGATTCATTGAACTGGATGTAACAGGGGGAACTCCTCCTTACCAGTATAAATGGTCCAACCAGGGAACCAGCCTGGAATCTAATAAGACTGCAGGTCTTACAGAAGGTGTTCCTTACACGGTAGTAGTAACAGATGCTGCAGGAAACAAATTTGAAGGCGAGTACCAAGTAGAGGCAGAAGCTATCACCGAACACTTCAATGGAACTTTTTCTCCTATTGTTGCAAGTATGGGAAGCGTTCTTTTCTGGGATCCATTCACAGCTATGGGAGTTTACGATCCTGTTATTTATGCTGATATCAAAAGAATTGAAGCTCCAACCTGGAGTGCTTCTGAAGATGCTAAATTTGTACTTGAAGAATGGCTGGTGGAAGATGGCGAGCATGTGAACGAAGGAGATCCTATTGCAGTTGTTACCAAGAATGGTGAAAGCATCGAAGTGCTTGCGAACGCTGATGGTACATTAGATCAATTTCAAGCTGAAGGTGAAGTAATCTACAATTCTGAAAATAAGCAACATGTTATTGAGCAGGGAGCTCAATACTTTGGTAGCATTATATATGATGAGCCAGTAGCGCTTCTACATCCAAATGGAGACCCTCAAACTAAGAACATTCCATTTATTGTGGTTTGGCTTGTATTGGGAGCATTGTTCTTCACGATCAGGTTAGGTTTTATCAATATTAGAGGTTTTAAACACTCTTTACAGTTAGCTAAAGGTAAATATGACGATCCAAACGCTCCTGGACAGGTAACTCACTTCCAGGCTTTGGCGACAGCAGTTTCTGGGACTGTAGGTCTTGGGAATATTGCTGGTGTGGCAGTGGCGATCTCATTAGGAGGTGCCGGTGCAACCATGTGGATGATCCTTGCAGGACTTCTTGGAATGTCTTCCAAATTTGTGGAGTGTACTTTAGGTGTAAAATATAGATTTATTAATGCTGATGGTCGTGTATTTGGTGGTCCAATGAACTACCTGAGATATGGTCTTGAAAAAAGAAATAAAAGAGGTCTTGGTAAATTCCTTGCAGCATTTTTCGCGATACTTGCGATCGGTGCATCTTTTGGTGGCGGAAACATGTTCCAGGCGAACCAGTCTTTCTCTATTCTTGCTGGAGAATTTCCAATGCTGGAAGGAAACGGATTTATCTTTGGGATCGTAGTAGCAGTACTGGTAGGTATTGTAATTATTGGAGGTATTAGCAGTATTGCTAAGGTTACTGGTAAGATCGTACCAATTATGGCAGCAGTTTATGTACTGGGTGCTTTAGTGGTAATAGGTGTAAATATTGAAAATATTGGTCCTGCATTCACTGCGATCTGGGATGGAGCTTTTAATCCTAGTGCTCTTAAAGGAGGAGTTATTGGTGTTCTAATCGTTGGATTCCAGCGTGCGGCATTTTCCAATGAGGCTGGTGTAGGTTCCGCAGCGATTGCGCATAGTGCAGCTAAAACGAACCATCCTCCTTCTGAAGGTTTTGTAGCTCTTCTAGAGCCATTTATCGATACCGTAGTAGTTTGTACGCTAACGGCATTAGTGTTGATCTTTACTGGAATGCATGAAGTAGAAGGTGTTGGAGGAGTAGAATTAACATCTAGTGCTTTTGGAAGTGTGATCTCATGGTTCCCATATGTTCTGGCAACTGCAGTATTCTTGTTCGCATTTTCTACAATGATCTCATGGTCTTATTATGGAATGAGAGCCTGGACTTACCTGTTTGGAAAAAGTAAAATAAACGAAATTATCTATAAAGTTTTATTCTTAATCTTTGTAGTAGTTGGAGCCTCAGTTAGTTTAGGAGCGGTGCTGGATTTCTCAGATATGATGATCCTGGCTATGTCCTTCCCTAATATTATAGGTCTCTATATTATGATTGGAGAAGTAAGTAATGATCTTAAGGATTACTCTAAGAAGCTTAAAGCTGGAGAGTTATTCCATAAAACTGAAGAGCCAGCCGCCTAGGCCCTCTCTAGTATGAAATTACTAAAATCCCATTTTGCGCTTTCAAGAAGTCAGCAGAATGGGATTTTTGTTTTGGTCCTGGTCATAATCATCCTGCAGTTGATTCTCTTCGGAAGTGATTATATCTCTAAAGATAGCATACCGGTAAATGATGAGAAACTTCAGAAATTCCAGAGTCAGTTAGATTCTATCCGTAAGCTGAAACCTAAGATGAAGGATACCATCTATCCTTTCAATCCAAATTATTTGTCAGATTTCAAAGCATACCAGATAGGATTGAGCGTAGAAGAGATCGATAAATTATTGAAGTACCGGGCAACCAATAAATGGATTAACTCTGCTGAAGATTTCCAGAGGGTTACAGGAGTAAGTGATAGTTTGATGATGATCATAAAGCCATCTTTTCGATTCCCTGAATGGGTTAAGAACTCCGGGAAGCTTCAGAAACCCATAACAGGAAAGGCTGAAGTGATTTCGATTGCCGACCTTAATACTGTTTCTGCTGAAGATCTTCAGGTTGTAAATGGAATTGGTGAAAAACTTTCAGAGAGGATCGTGAAATACAGAAACAGGATTGGCGGTTTTCTTTCCGAAGAACAATTGAAGGATGTGTATGGATTAAGTCCTGAAGTGATCGCCAGGATCAGTGAAAAGTTCCAGGTTATCAATAAACCACAGGTAATCCTCCAGAATATAAATTCCATCACAGAAGCTGAACTTGCAGAATTGCCATATTTTAATCCTGCTCTGGCCAAGAAAATTATAAATCACAGAACCATGAATGAAGGGATTCGGTCTTTTGAAGAATTGACAAAAATCAGTGGTTTTCCTTCCGATAAAATCGACAGAATTAAATTATATTTGTCAGTACAGTGATTTTTGTTAGAAAATCGATCTGAAATTGTAAATATAATAATTGCTAATACGGCCTTTTAGCCGGGAAAAAATAAATAGAAATGAGTAGATATTTTACAGAGGAACATGACCTTTTCAGGAAGAGTTTCCAGGAATTTCTTCAGAAGGAAGTAGTGCCTCACGTAGATAAATGGGAAGAAACCGGTACCATTGAAAGGTTTATCTGGAAGAAGTTTGGTGAGATGGGTTATTTCGGCCTTAATCAACCGGAAGAGTATGGAGGAATGGCTTTAGACCTGTTCTATACGATTATATTTCTTGAGGAACTTCAGAAAGTAAATTCAGGTGGTTTTGCAGCAGCAATGTGGGCGCATGCTTATCTTGCTATGACACATTTAAAGGTTGAAGCCAGTCATGAACTCAAAGAGAAATACCTGACACCTGCGATTGAAGGTGAAATGATAGGTTGTCTAGGGATATCAGAACCATTTGGAGGATCTGATGTTGCTGGTATGAAAACTACTGCTGTAAAGAAAGGTGATCATTATGTGATCAATGGTTCAAAGACTTTTATTACCAATGGAGTTTATGCAGATTTTTATGTGGTAGCTGCTAAAACAGATCCTGAAAAAGGAAACAAAGGAATGAGTATGTTCCTGTTAGATAAAGAGTTTGCAGGAATTTCAGCAAATAAACTAAATAAGCTGGGCTGGAGAGCATCAGATACTGCAGAGCTTGCCTTTGATAATGTAAAAGTACCTGTTGAGAACTTACTTGGTGAAGAGGGAATGGGCTTCAATTACATCATGCAACATTTCGCTCTGGAACGTTTGATCATGGGTGTAAATGCTCATGCACGCTCAGAATTTGCACTGGAATACACTATGGGTTATATGCAGGAGCGTGAAGCTTTTGGACGTTCCCTGGATAAATTTCAGGCATTGAGACATACTGTTGCTGAAATGGTAAGTGAAGTTGAGGTGATCAAAGAGTTTAACTATGCAACGACTCAAAGGTTGAATGATGGGGAATATGTGGTAAAAGAGGCTAGCATGTCTAAACTGCTTGCGACTAAAATTTCAGATGAAGTAATGTATAAATGTCTGCAAATGCTAGGAGGGTATGGATATATGGAAGATTATCCAATGGCAAGAATGTTCCGTGATAGTAGGTTAGGACCAATTGGCGGGGGAACTTCTGAAATTCTAAAAGAGATTATCGCAAAAATGGTGATCGATAAAAAAGAATACAAGCCTGCAGCTAAATAGCATTTTTGCGAAAATTCATTTTCGCGCAAAAATGGTAATCGATAAGAAGGAATACAAGCCTGCAGCTAAATAGCGTTTTTGCGAAAATTCATTTTCGCGCAAAAATGGTAATCGATAAGAAGGAATATAAGCCTGCAGCTAAATAGCATATTTGCGAATATTCATTTTTCGCGCAAAGATGTTGATCGATAAGAAATAATACGAGCCTGCAGCTAAGTAGGCGTATTATTAAAATAAGAAACCAGCCCTGGAAATTCCGGGGCTATTTTTTTAAACTCTTATAAAAGGTTCTTCTAATCTTTTCTCCATTAATGAAAAATTCACTGGCTTCTTTATCAGTATAAAATTCAGAAGTGAGCGATTCATCGAGTGCAATTTCCTCTTCAGTAGCTCCCTGATCGATTTTCTGCTGAACATTTTCCCGGATATTTTTCAGCATAGACACATAATTTGAATAATCCTGATAGTTTGCGAGATCACCATGTCCCGGAATTATTTTTGTTTTTTCATTGATGATAGACAAGCCTTTTTCCGCAGCTTCAATATCGCCGTCTACACTACCGCCGCTACTCAAGTCTATATAAGGAAACATTCCGTTGAAAAAAGTATCACCAGTGTGTAAAACATTGCTTTGGGGCAGGTAAACAAGCGCATCACCATCTGTATGAGCATTATGAACATGCAGCACCATCACATCGTTTGCATTTATATGGAGATTCAACTGGTCATTAAAGGTAATAACCGGAATGCCTGCAGTACTGTCTGTCGCTTTCTCTTTTAATCGCTCGCGAACATTTTCATGTGCCAGAATAAGCGCTCCCTGATCATCAAAATTTTCATTCCCGCCGGTATGATCTCCATGATGATGTGTGTTCACCAGAAATCGAACAGGCTGTTCGCTAATTTTGGCAATAGCCGCGATCAATTTATCTGATAGAGCAGCGAATTGATCATCTATCATGAACACTCCATCCGGTCCTGTAAGTATGCCAATATTCCCGCCAGCACCCTGTAAAAGGTACACCTCTTCGGTGATCTGTTGCGTTTTAATTTCTACCTGATCCATATTCTGGAAAGCAAAACTGCTAAAACTGCATGCTAAACCGAATACTATTAATGTTGTAAGTTTTTTCATGAGATATTCATTATCGACGGAAGTTAGGTAAAATAGGCGTAGATCATATTCATGCTGAAATAAATCGCTAAAATATTGGAGGTTGAAATAAATGATTTATCTTTGCAGCCGATTCCAAAAGAGAGGAGGTTATGACACTATGTTAATTATACCAGTTAAAGACGGAGAAAATATAGATAGAGCTCTTAAGCGTTTCAAGCGAAAGTTCGACAAGACAGGAACTATGCGCCAGCTAAGAAGCCGCCAGCATTTTACGAAGCCATCTGTAGAGCGTAGAGCTCAGGTTCAAAAAGCGGAGTACATCCAGCATTTGAGAGACGCAGAAGATATCTAGAGATATCAACAGGCTTTTGTAAAGCTGATAATTATAAGAACTGTTGCTAGTTTAAAGTTTACTAACTTTGACTATCAACAGTTTTTTTTATGCCTTTTAAATCCTTCCTTGAGTATCTTCAGTTAGAGAAGAATTATGCCGAAACTACTATAAGAGCATATAAGGCAGATCTCACACAATTTCAGAAATTTATAAAAAAGGAATTTTCCGAAGAAAAGATTGAGAAAGTCTCATACAACCAGGTTCGAAACTGGATCGTGGAGCTTTCAGATTCTGGTATTTCGAACCAAAGCATCAATCGAAAAATGTCTTCTCTTAAAGCTTACTATAAATTTCTTCTGAAAACTTCAGCGATAGAAAGTTCTCCACTCGCAAAACATCGATCGCTAAAAGCTGCAAAGAAAATTCAGGTTCCGTTCTCTGAAAAAGAGGTGGTGGCCGTACTGGAAGATTTCGATGATGATACTTTTGAAGGACTCCGCGATAAATTGATGATAGAGCTGTTTTATTCTACAGGAATAAGAAGGGCAGAATTGATTAATATTAAAGAGCAGGATCTTGATTTAGGTAGTAATATGCTAAAAGTCCTTGGAAAAAGAAATAAGGAACGTTATATCCCGTTATTGAATCAGGTGGTTAGCACGGCAGAGAAGTATGTATCAGTTAAGCATTCTGATCCATTACTGCGAGATTGTCCTTACTTGTTTATTACCGCAAAGGGACACAAAAGCTACGAAAGCCTTGTTTATAGAATTATAAATAATTATTTTAGTAAGGTGTCTGGTAAGGTAAAAAAGAGTCCGCATATACTGCGTCACACTTTTGCCACACATTTATTGAACCAGGGAGCAAACATGAATGCTGTAAAAGAATTGCTGGGACATTCAAGTCTGGCATCTACGCAAGTTTACACGCATAATAGTATTGCTGAATTGAGTAAAATTCATAAGAATGCTCATCCCAGGAACAATAATAAGTAACCGATCATTTTTTTGTTTAATTAAATTCAACCTGATTATGAAAATGAATCTGCAGTCTGTGAACTTTAATGCTGATCCAAAGCTAATTGACTTCACTCAGAAAAAACTAGATAAGCTTGAAAATTATTTTGATAAAATTATCCATGCGGATGTATTTTTTAAAGTTGAAAATACCAGTGGTAAGGATAATAAGATAACAGAGATCTTGTTGAGTATTCCTGGGGGTGAGCTAATGGTTAAAAAGACCTGTAATAAATTCGAAGCTTGTGTGGATGAATGTGTTAGTTCATTACAAAGGCAGCTCATCAAGAAAAAAGAAAAAATGAGTACTCATGTTTAGGAGATTTTTTTTCTAATAATGTTTTGATAAAGAAATAATTTATATACATTTGCAGTCCGTTAGAAATAGCGGACTTTTTTATGCGGAATTTTAAGCATAAAAGGCCGATGTAGCTCAGCTGGCTAGAGCAGCTGATTTGTAATCAGCAGGTCGTGGGTTCGAGTCCCTCCATCGGCTCTTGAAATACTGAAAACACCGAAGTTTCTGTAGAACTTTCAAGTTTAAATCATTGCTGATGAATAGCTTGCAAAAAAACTGACAGAAATTTTAAAAAATGCTTTGGATGGTGCTGTAAAATTACTTTAATTTGCAGCCGTTAAAAAAACCATTATAAGCTAAGCTGTTTCAGTAATGGTTCTATGAAATAGTGGTAATTATTGGGGAGATACTCAAGCGGCCAACGAGGGCAGACTGTAAATCTGCTGACTACGTCTTCGCAGGTTCGAATCCTGCTCTCCCCACAAAGGTTTTAAATGAAGCTGTTGTCTAAAGCTTGCTTTTGAAAGACAGTAATTTTAAAATCGAAGTTCGGGGCCACCCGAACAGGATCATCGAGCAAAAGCGAGATAATCCTAAAGGTGAAAGTCTAAAATGGTAATGCGGGAGTAGCTCAGTTGGTAGAGCGTCAGCCTTCCAAGCTGAATGTCGCCGGTTCGAACCCGGTCTCCCGCTCTAAATTTAATTGAATCAGGATTTATCCGGTCACTAGAACCGACTTTTATCGGTTTACTCATAAAGAGTTAAAATGACTGAAGTACCTCGAGCCTGATCTTTTCCATAAGCCTGATAGGTTTATGGATATCGCTGTTTAAAACAGTCAATTGTCTGGCCGACGTAGCTCAGGGGTAGAGCGTTTCCTTGGTAAGGAAGAGGTCACGGGTTCAATTCCCGTCGTTGGCTCTAGTTTTGTATAAAATTGAACACTAATATATAACTAAGATTAAATAAGTATTAATTATGGCAAAGGAAACTTACGATCGTTCCAAACCGCACCTAAATATTGGTACAATTGGACACGTAGATCACGGAAAAACTACTTTAACTGCAGCTATTACTAAAGTAATGGCTGATGCTGGATATTCAGAAGCTAGTGCGTTTGATCAAATTGACAACGCTCCTGAAGAAAAGGAAAGAGGTATTACAATTAACTCTTCTCACGTTGAGTACTCAACAGCTAACCGTCACTACGCTCACGTTGACTGTCCTGGTCACGCCGATTACGTAAAGAACATGGTAACTGGTGCTGCTCAAATGGACGGTGCTATTCTTGTTGTGGCTGCGACTGATGGTCCTATGCCTCAAACTCGTGAGCACATCCTTCTTGGACGCCAGGTAGGTATTCCAAGAATCGTTGTATTCTTGAATAAAGTTGACCTTGTAGATGATGAGGAACTTCTTGAACTAGTTGAAATGGAAGTAAGAGATCTTCTTTCTTTCTACGAGTATGATGGTGATAATGGTCCTGTAATTTCAGGTTCTGCACTTGGAGCGCTAGAAGGAGATGAGAAATGGTCTAAGACTGTTCTTGATCTTATGGAAGCGGTTGATAGCTGGATTGAACTTCCAGAACGTGATGTTGATAAGCCTTTCTTGATGCCTATCGAAGATGTATTCTCTATTACAGGTCGTGGTACAGTTGCAACTGGACGTATCGAAACAGGTGTTGCAAACACTGGAGATCCTGTAGAGATCATTGGTATGGGAGCTGGAAAACTTACTTCTACTATTACTGGAGTTGAAATGTTCCGTAAGATTCTTGATAGAGGTGAAGCTGGTGATAACGTAGGTATCCTACTAAGAGGAATTGAGAAGTCTCAAATTTCTAGAGGTATGGTAATTACTAAGCCAGGATCTGTAACTCCACACGCTAAATTCAAAGCTGAGGTTTACATCCTTAAGAAAGAAGAAGGTGGACGTCACACTCCATTCCATAATAACTACCGTCCACAGTTCTACGTACGTACAACTGATGTAACAGGAACAATCAACCTTCCTGATGGTGTAGAAATGGTAATGCCAGGTGATAACCTTACTATTACTGTTGAACTTATTCAGCCAATCGCAATGAATACTGGTCTACGTTTCGCAATTCGTGAAGGTGGTAGAACTGTAGGTGCTGGACAGGTAACTGAAATTCTAGACTAAGAATTTTCAATATATAAAAAGGTATCCCGTGACAAGCGGGATACCTTCACTTATATTTACGGGTTTAGCTCAGTTGGTAGAGCACTGGTCTCCAAAACCAGGTGTCGGGAGTTCGAGCCTCTCAACCCGTGCAAATATTTTTTTAGAACATGGCAGGATTTGTTAATTACATTTCAGAATCATATAACGAGTTAAAAAACCACGTTACCTGGACAAGCTGGTCTGAAGCTCAGAGGCTAACAGTGATTGTTGCTGTATTCTCGATTGTTTTTTCATTGGCAATTTGGGGTGTTGATACGCTTTTTAGTGGAGCGATTGAGCAATACTTCGAATGGGTTAAATCTTAAAACAAAAGAGTAATGGCTGAAGCAAAGGAGAAAAAGTGGTATGTGGTTCGCGCTGTAAGTGGACAGGAAAATAAGGTTAAGGACTATATAGAGAAAGAAATTGCTCATATGGGTCTTGAAGATTTTGTGGACCAGGTTCTTGTGCCTACTGAAAAAGTAATACAAATTCGTAACGGGAAAAAAGTAAATAAAGAAAGAGTTTATTTTCCTGGTTATGTAATGATTCAAGCTAATATCAGCGGTGAGATTCCTCACATTATTAAAGGAATTAATGGCGTTATTGGATTTCTAGGTGAAACTAAAGGTGGAGACCCGGTGCCACTCAGGAAATCTGAAGTGAATAGAATGCTAGGAAAGGTAGATGAGCTATCTGTGAAGACAGACAATGTTGCAATTCCATTCACAATAGGAGAAACAATCAAAGTAATCGATGGTCCCTTTAATGGTTTCAATGGAACTGTTGAGAAGATCAACGAAGAAAAGCGTAAGCTTGAAGTAATGGTTAAGATTTTCGGAAGAAAAACTCCATTAGAGTTGAGTTATATGCAGGTAGAGAAAGTATAAAAAATTACTGTTACATATATTTTTTGATAGTTTTTTCAGCTTCCACTCAATAAACTATCATTTAAAAATTTGAAAAATGGCAAAAGAAGTAAGTAAAGTTGTAAAACTACAAGTTCGCGGAGGTGCTGCTAACCCATCACCACCAGTTGGACCTGCTTTAGGTGCTGCCGGAGTGAACATCATGGAATTCTGTAAGCAATTCAATGGTAGAACTCAGGACAAGCAAGGAAAGGTACTTCCAGTAGCAATTACTGTTTATAAGGATAAGTCTTTTGATTTTGTGATCAAAACACCACCTGCAGCAGTGCAATTGATGGAAGCGGCAAAGACTAAAAAAGGTTCAGGTGAGCCGAACAGAAAAAAAGTAGCTAGTGTTTCTTGGGATCAGGTTAAAGCGATTGCAGAAGACAAAATGCAGGATCTTAACGCATTTACTGTAGAATCTGCAATGAAAATGGTTGCCGGAACAGCTCGTTCGATGGGAATAACTGTAAAAGGTGAAGCACCGTTTTAATCCAAAAAGAAATTAGAAAATGGCAAAATTAACTAAAAAGCAAAAAGAAGCTCAGGGAAAGATCGAGAACGGTAAAACGTACACGGTTGCTGAAGCGTCTGCTTTGATAAAAGATGTTACCAACGCAAATTTCGATCCTTCTGTAGATCTAGCAGTTCGTTTGAATGTAGATCCACGTAAAGCTAACCAAATGGTTAGAGGTGTTGTAACTCTTCCGCATGGAACAGGTAAGGATGTTAAAGTTCTTGCGCTTGTTACTCCAGATAAAGAAGAGGAAGCAAAAGAAGCTGGTGCAGATTTCGTTGGATTAGATGAATACCTTGAGAAAATCAAAGGTGGTTGGACAGATGTTGATGTTATCATCACTATGCCTAGCGTTATGGGGAAACTTGGACCACTAGGACGTGTTCTAGGACCAAGAGGGCTTATGCCTAACCCAAAAACCGGTACGGTAACTATGGATATCGCTAAGGCAGTATCTGATGTGAAGGCTGGTAAGATCGACTTTAAAGTTGACAAAACAGGGATTGTACATGCTGCAATTGGAAAAGCGTCTTTCGATGCTGAGAAGATCGCAGGTAATGCAAGAGAATTATTAACTACGCTGGTAAAATTGAAGCCTCAGGCATCCAAAGGTCTTTATATAAAGAGTATTTATATGACTAGCACCATGAGCCCGAGTGTAGAGATAGATACTAAAAGGTTTACTGAGCAATAATTTACGATTATGACAAGAGAAGAAAAATCACAAGTTATAGAAGACTTAACTGCCCAGCTAGCCGGATTCCAAACTATCTATTTAGCTGACATTTCTGGCCTTGACGCTGGAAGTACTTCTAACTTACGTAGAGCTTGTTTCAAAGCAGACGTTAAGTTATCGGTAGTTAAAAATACGTTGCTTGCTAAAGCTATGGAGGCATCCGATAAAGATTTCGGAGAACTTCCTACAGTTTTAAAAGGTAACACATCAATACTGCTTTCGGAAACTGGAAATGCTCCAGCGAAAGTAATTAAGGATTTCAGAAAGAAATCTGATAAGCCTCTACTTAAAGGTGCTTTTGTTGAAGAAGCTATCTACGTAGGTGATGATTATCTTGAGACATTGGTTAACATCAAGTCTAAAGAAGAAGTTATCGGGGATATTATTGGATTACTTCAGTCTCCTGCTAAAAATGTTGTTTCTGCACTTAAATCGGGTGGTGGAAAGATCGCAGGAATCCTTAAGACCCTTTCAGAAAAGGAAGGATAATATAGTACGCACTTTTTAACAATTATAATTAAAGAACTTTTTAAAAACGATAGAAAATGGCAGATTTAAAAGATTTCGCAGAACAACTAGTTAACCTTACTGTAAAAGAAGTAAACGAGTTAGCTGATATTTTGAAAGAAGAATACGGTATCGAGCCTGCAGCTGCTGCTGTAGCTGTTGCTGGTGGTGCTGCTGCTGGTGGTGAAGAAGCTGAAGAGCAAACAGAATTTGACGTAATTCTTACAGCTCCAGGTGGATCTAAGCTTGCTGTAGTTAAGCTTGTAAAAGAACTTACAGGTCTTGGTCTTAAAGACGCTAAAGCATTAGTTGATGGTGCTCCAGCTCCAGTAAAAGAAGGAGTAGCTAAAGACGAAGCAGAAGCTCTAAAATCACAATTAGAAGAAGCAGGAGCTGAGGTTGAGCTTAAATAAGCTTAGCACAAGCAATATTATTTAGGTTTAGACCTCAGGAATTACTCCTGGAGGTCTAAACCATTTTGCGTATATAGAACTCAACGTTTAACAAGCGCACTATTTTTTATATAATAAATTATAATCCCGTCCATTGATGTTAGCAAAGCAAACTGAAAGATTGAGTTTCTCTTCTGTTAAGAACAAGCCTGCTTATCCGGACTTTCTGGATCTGCAGATTAAGTCTTTTCAGGACTTCTTTCAATTAGAGACAAAATCAGAAGCGCGGGGAAATGAAGGTCTTTACAACACCTTCCTAGAAAACTTCCCCATTACGGACACCCGTAATCAATTTGTACTAGAATTCTTAGATTATTTTGTGGACCCACCAAGATACTCCATCCAGGAATGTATCGAACGTGGATTGACCTACAGTGTACCACTTAAGGCTAGACTTAAATTATACTGTACCGACCCTGAACACGAAGATTTTGAAACAATCGTACAGGACGTATACTTGGGAACTATCCCATATATGACACCTAGTGGAACTTTCTGCATTAACGGTGCTGAACGAGTAGTAGTTTCTCAGCTACACCGTTCTCCAGGGGTTTTCTTTGGACAATCTTTCCATGCAAATGGAACAAAACTTTATTCTGCCCGTGTAATTCCTTTCAAAGGATCATGGATAGAATTTGCGACCGATATCAATAGCGTTATGTACGCTTATATTGACCGTAAGAAAAAATTACCTGTAACAACTCTTTTCCGTGCAATCGGGTTTGAGCGTGATAAGGATATCCTTGAAATCTTCGACCTTGCGGAAGAAGTGAAGGTGTCTAAAACAGGACTAAAAAAATACCTTGGTCGTAAATTAGCGGCTAGAGTACTTAATACATGGTACGAAGATTTCGTAGATGAAGATACTGGTGAAGTTGTTTCTATCGAGCGTAACGAAATTGTTCTTGACCGTGATACTGAACTTGAAAAAGATCACATAGAAGAAATTCTTGAAACCGGATCTAAGACTATCCTACTTCACAAGGAGGATAACCAGACTGGTGATTATGCGATCATTCACAATACATTACAAAAAGATCCTACTAACTCTGAAAAAGAGGCAGTAGAACATATCTACCGTCAGCTTCGTAATGCTGAACCGCCAGATGAGGAAACTGCTCGTGGAATTATCGACAAGCTTTTCTTCTCAGATCAGCGTTACAGCCTTGGAGAAGTTGGTAGATATAGAATGAACAAAAAACTTGGTCTTGAAGTTGAAATGGATAAGCAAGTGCTTACCAAATTAGACATCATTACCATTGTAAAATATCTTATCGAGCTTATTAACTCTAAAGCTGAGATTGATGATATTGATCACTTATCTAACCGTCGTGTTAGAACTGTAGGTGAGCAATTATCTCAGCAGTTCGGTGTTGGTCTTGCACGTATGGCAAGAACAATTCGTGAGAGAATGAACGTTCGTGATAACGAGGTGTTTACTCCAATCGATTTGATCAATGCGAAGACATTATCTTCTGTGATCAACTCATTCTTTGGAACAAACCAGTTATCTCAGTTCATGGACCAGACGAACCCTCTTGCAGAAATCACGCACAAACGTAGACTTTCAGCATTAGGACCAGGTGGTTTATCAAGAGAAAGAGCAGGGTTCGAGGTACGTGATGTGCACTATACTCACTACGGAAGACTTTGTCCTATTGAAACTCCTGAGGGACCAAACATTGGTCTTATTTCATCACTTTCGGTTTATGCTAAAGTAAACGGAATGGGATTCATTGAAACACCTTATAGAAGTGTTACTGATGGTAAGATAAATATTTCCGAAGAGCCTATTTATTTAAGTGCTGAAGAGGAAGAAGGTAAAAAAATTGCTCAGGCTAACATTCCATTGAAGGATGATGGTACTATAAATACTGATCGTGTAATTGCACGAATGGAAGGTGACTTCCCGGTTGTAGATCCAAATGAGATCCACTATACCGATGTTGCACCAAACCAGATATCATCAATCTCTGCATCTCTTATTCCATTCTTGGAACATGATGATGCCAACCGTGCGTTGATGGGATCAAACATGATGCGTCAGGCTGTACCACTTTTAAGAACAGATTCTCCTATCGTTGGAACTGGACTTGAAAGACAGGTAGCAACAGACTCTCGTGTATTGATCAATGCCGAAGGTGAAGGAGAGGTTGAGTATGTTGATGCAAACAAGATTGTGATCAAGTACGATCGTACGGATGAAGCAAGAATGGTAAGTTTTGATGATGATTCAAAATCTTATAATCTTATCAAATTCCGTAAAACTAACCAGGGATCCTGTATCAACCTGAAACCAATCGTTAGTGTTGGGGACAGAGTTACTAAAGGACAGGTTCTTTGCCAGGGTTATGCAACCGAAGAAGGTGAGCTGGCACTTGGTAGAAACATGAAGGTTGCCTTCATGCCTTGGAAAGGTTATAACTTTGAGGATGCGATCGTAATTTCAGAAAAAGTGGTAAGAGATGATATTTTCACCTCTATCCATATTGATGAGTACTCTCTTGAAGTTAGAGATACAAAACTGGGTAACGAAGAATTGACAAATGATATTCCTAATGTTTCTGAAGAGGCTACTAAAGACCTTGATGAGCACGGAATGATTAGAGTTGGTGCTGAAGTAAAGCCTGGTGATATTCTTATTGGTAAGATCACTCCTAAAGGAGAAAGTGATCCTACGCCAGAAGAAAAATTATTACGTGCAATCTTTGGTGACAAAGCTGGTGATGTAAAGGATGCTTCTCTTAAAGCTTCTCCATCGCTAAGTGGTGTTGTTATCAATAAGAAATTGTTCGCAAGAGCGATTAAGGACAAACGTAAGAGAGCTCAGGATAAAGAAGATGTTGCTGCATTAGAGAAAAAGTATGATGCTAAATTCGCTAATTTAAAAGCTGAACTTATCGAGAAGCTATTCGCCATTATAGGTGGAAAGACTGCTCAGGGAGTACAGAATGATCTTGGTGAAGAAGTAATGCCGAAAGGTAAGAAGTACACTCTTAAGATGCTTAACGCTGTAGACGATTATGCTCACTTAACTACGGGTACATGGACTACAGATGATCATCTTAACGAACTTGTAGCTGATCTTTTACATAATTATAAAATCAAGGAGAACGATCTTCAGGGTAACCTTAGAAGAGAGAAATTCACCATATCTGTTGGAGATGAACTTCCATCAGGAATTCTTAAACTGGCTAAAGTTTATATCGCTAAGAAGCGTAAACTTAAAGTAGGGGATAAGATGGCAGGACGTCACGGTAACAAAGGTATTGTTGCGAGAATCGTTCGTCAGGAAGATATGCCATTCCTTGAGGACGGAACACCAGTGGATATCGTGTTGAACCCACTTGGGGTACCATCACGTATGAACATTGGACAGATCTACGAAACAGTTCTTGGATGGGCTGGACAGAAGAACGGGAAGAAGTACGCAACACCAATTTTTGATGGTGCTACTATTGAAGAGATCAATGATCTAACCGACAAAGCTGGAATACCTAGATACGGTCATACTTATCTTTATGATGGTGGAACCGGGGAAAGATTTGACCAGCGTGCAACTGTTGGTGTGATCTACATGCTAAAACTTGGTCATATGATCGACGATAAAATGCATGCTCGTTCTATTGGACCATACTCACTTATTACTCAGCAGCCGCTTGGTGGTAAGGCACAATTTGGTGGTCAGAGATTTGGAGAGATGGAGGTTTGGGCTCTTGAAGCTTACGGAGCATCTAGTACTCTAAGAGAAATTCTAACAGTGAAGTCTGATGACGTTATTGGAAGAGCTAAGACTTACGAGGCTATTGTGAAGGGTGAGCCAATGCCGGAACCAGGATTGCCGGAATCTTTCAACGTACTTATGCACGAATTGAAAGGTCTAGGTTTGGATATTAAACTTGAAGAATAACATTCTGTTTTTACCGGGACGTTACGGCGTCCCGTTTAAACTGAATATTCACAATAATTAGCAGCAGTTATTATGGCTAGAAATAATGATAAAAATACAGTACAGAGGTTTAACCAGATCTCTATAGGTTTAGCTTCTCCAGAGTCCATCCTTGCGGAATCTCGTGGTGAAGTTCTTAAGCCTGAAACGATCAATTACCGTACGCACAAACCAGAGCGTGACGGTTTGTTCTGTGAGCGTATTTTTGGTCCTGTAAAGGATTATGAGTGTGCCTGTGGAAAATACAAAAGAATCCGATACAAAGGAATCGTTTGTGACCGTTGTGGTGTGGAAGTTACAGAGAAAAAGGTTCGTAGAGATCGTGTAGGTCACATCAACCTTGTAGTACCTGTAGCACATATCTGGTATTTCCGTTCTTTACCTAACAAAATTGGTTATTTGCTAGGTCTGCCGTCTAAAAAACTTGATATGATCATCTACTACGAAAGATATGTAGTGATCCAGGCAGGTAATGCGACAGATGAAGAAGGAAAAGCTTTACAAAAAATGGACTTCCTTACTGAAGAAGAATATCTAAATATTTTAGATGAACTTCCTCAGGAGAACCAATATCTGGACGATAGCGATCCAAATAAATTTATCGCTAAAATGGGAGCTGAATGTCTAATCGAGATTCTTAAGAGAATCGATCTTGACGAGCTTTCATATGAACTAAGACACAAAGCGAATAACGAAACTTCAAAGCAACGTAAAACTGAAGCACTTAAACGTCTTCAGGTTGTGGAAGCTTTCCGTGATGCGAACAAGAACAGAGAGAACAATCCAGAGTGGATGATCATGAAAGTTGTGCCGGTAATTCCGCCAGAACTTAGACCTTTGGTGCCTCTTGACGGTGGTCGTTTTGCGACTTCAGATTTAAATGATCTTTACCGTCGTGTGATTATTCGTAACAATCGTTTGAAGAGATTAATGGAGATCAAAGCTCCTGAAGTGATCTTACGTAATGAAAAACGTATGCTTCAGGAATCTGTAGATTCATTATTTGATAATACAAGAAAATCTTCAGCAGTAAAAACTGACTCTAACCGTCCTCTTAAATCACTTTCAGATTCATTGAAAGGTAAGCAGGGACGTTTCCGTCAGAACTTACTTGGTAAGCGTGTGGATTATTCAGCACGTTCTGTAATCGTTGTAGGACCAGAACTTAAAATGTTTGAGTGTGGTCTTCCGAAGAATATGGCAGCTGAGCTTTACAAGCCTTTTATCATCAGAAAACTGATAGAAAGAGGTATTGTAAAAACAGTGAAGTCTGCGAAGAAGATCATAGACAAAAAAGAACCTGTAGTTTGGGACATTCTGGAAAATGTGCTTAAAGGGCATCCGGTACTATTAAACCGTGCTCCTACACTTCACCGTCTGGGAATCCAGGCATTCCAGCCTAAACTTATTGAAGGTAAGGCAATTCAGCTTCACCCACTTGCATGTACTGCATTCAACGCCGATTTCGATGGTGACCAGATGGCAGTTCATTTACCACTTGGGCCTGAGGCTATCTTGGAGGCACAGTTATTAATGCTTGCTTCTCATAATATATTGAACCCTGCAAATGGTTCTCCAATTACAGTACCTTCTCAGGATATGGTCTTGGGTCTTTACTACATGACCAAACATAAGATTGGTACGAAAGAGGAGCCGGTAAAAGGTGAAGGACTTACATTCTATTCTGCGGAAGAGCTAGTTATTGCTTACAACCAGAAGCGTGTAGACCTTAATGCAGGTATTAAGATTAGAACTAAAGATTTCAACGAAGCAGGAGAATTGGTCATGATGATCAAGGATACCACTGTTGGTAGAGTATTATTTAATGAAGCTGTTCCTGAAAAGGCTGGTTATATTAATGAAGTACTTACTAAGAAATCACTTCGTGAGATCATTGGTAATATTCTAAGAATTACTAGTGTTCCGGAAACTTCAGAATTCCTTGATGAGATCAAAGGTCTTGGATATGGATTCGCTTTCCGTGGTGGACTTTCCTTCAGTTTAGGTGATATTATTATCCCTGAAGAGAAGCAATCCATGATTGATGAAGCTAACGAACAGGTTGAAGGTATTATAGGAAACTATAACATGGGTCTTATAACCAACAACGAACGTTACAATCAGGTAATTGATATCTGGACTTCTACTAACGCAGGTCTTACAGACCTAGCCATGAAGCGTATTCGTGAAGACAAGCAAGGGTTTAACTCTGTGTATATGATGCTTGATTCTGGTGCGCGTGGTTCGAAGGAACAGATTCGTCAGTTAACCGGTATGCGTGGATTGATGGCTAAGCCTAAGAAATCCAACTCTGGTGGTGGTGAAATTATTGAAAACCCGATTCTTTCTAACTTTAAGGAAGGTCTTTCAATTCTTGAATACTTTATCTCCACTCACGGTGCTCGTAAAGGTCTTGCCGATACAGCACTGAAAACTGCCGATGCTGGTTACTTAACCCGTCGTCTGGTAGATGTTTCACAGGATGTAATTGTTAATGAAGATGATTGTGGAACTTTAAGAGGTGTCGAAGTTAAGCCACTTAAAAAGAATGAAGAGATTGTAGAATCATTAGGAGAGAGAATCCTTGGACGTATTTCTCTACATGATGTAGTAAATCCTTCTACAGAAGAACTTATCGTTGGAACGAACGAAGAGATTACTGAAGAAATTGTAGCTAAGATCGAAGCTGCGCCAATCGAAGGTGTTGAAGTACGTTCACCACTTACCTGTGAGGCGAAGAAAGGGATCTGTATCAAGTGTTACGGTAGAAACCTTGCAACTAACAAGATCGTACAAACAGGTGAAGCTGTTGGTGTTGTTGCTGCACAATCTATTGGAGAACCTGGTACACAGCTTACACTACGTACATTCCACGTTGGAGGTATTGCAGGTAACATTTCTGAAGACAATAAGCTTGAAGCAAGATTTGATGGTGTTGCAGAGATCGAAGATCTAAAAGTTGTTAAAGGTGAAGCCCCTGATGGTGGAACTGCAGACATCGTGATCTCTCGTACTGCTGAACTTAAGATTAAGGATAAGAAAACAGGTGTTGTATTAAGTAATAACAACATCCCTTACGGTTCTCAGATCAATATCGAGAATGGCGCCAAGGTAACTAAAGGTGATGTCATCTGTACCTGGGATCCATATAACGGTGTGATTATTTCTGAATTTGCCGGTAAAATCAAATACGAAAATGTAGACCAGGGTGTTACTTACCAGGTTGAGATTGATGAGCAGACAGGATTCCAGGAGAAAGTGATCTCTGAATCCAGAAACAAGAAATTGATCCCAACATTACATATCTTAGGGAAGAAGGATGAAGTAATTCGTTCTTATAACCTACCGGTAGGAGCTCACCTTATGGTGGACAATGCTGAAAAGATTGGTGTAGGTAAGATTTTGGTTAAGATTCCACGTAAATCATCCAAAGCGGGTGATATTACCGGAGGTCTTCCAAGAGTTACTGAACTTTTCGAAGCACGTAACCCGTCTAATCCAGCTGTAGTATCTGAGATTGATGGTGTTGTTTCCTTCGGAAAGATTAAAAGAGGTAACCGTGAGATCATCGTAGAATCTAAACTTGGAGAGGTTAAGAAATACTTGGTTAAATTATCTAACCAGATCCTCGTACAGGAGAATGACTACGTGAGAGCGGGAATGCCATTATCTGATGGATCTATTACTCCTGAAGATATCTTGAATATTAAAGGACCAAACGCGGTACAACAGTATCTTGTAAACGAAGTTCAGGAAGTTTATCGACTACAGGGTGTGAAGATTAATGATAAGCACTTTGAGGTTGTTGTAAGACAAATGATGCGTAAAGTAAGAATTGTTGATCCAGGTGATACGATCTTCCTTGAGAATCAACTAGTACATAAAGCTGATTTCATTGACGAAAACAATAAGTTATTCGGAATGAAAGTAGTTGAAGATGCTGGTGATTCAGAAAGACTGAAAGCTGGACAGATCATTACTCCGCGAGATCTAAGAGATGAGAATTCAATTCTTAGAAGAGAGGATAAGAATCTTGCAACTGCAAGAGACGTGATCACTGCAACTGCTAATCCGGTACTTCAGGGTATTACGAGAGCGTCACTACAGACTAAGTCATTCATCTCGGCTGCTTCCTTCCAGGAAACAACTAAGGTGTTGAACGAAGCTGCAGTTAATGGTAAGATCGACAAACTTGAAGGTTTGAAGGAAAATGTAATTGTTGGGCATAGAATTCCAGCAGGTACAGGTATGAGAAAGTACGATAGTATTATCGTTGGTTCTAAGGAGGAATTTGACGAAATGCTTGAGAAGAAACAGGAAGTTAATTATAACTAATTCCCTGATAAGTTTATCTTAAAAGGCTCCGCTCACCGCGGGGCCTTTTTTATTTATACTCATCTTTGTAATATGAAGAAATTTATGAAAGAGATACTGCAGTATTCTCATGAAACTAACCTTGAAATCATTTCGAAATTTAACGATGGAGATCTACACTATGTGATCGCGGAAAGCTCAAAAAAACTCATTTCCCATATATTAAATTCTCAGACCTTATGGAATAATAGAATTACTGATGGTGAAGTGATTGATATCTGGAAAGTTTGGGAACCTGAGAAATTAAAAGAGATCGAAGAGCGTAATTATCAGACAGCCGTCGAAATCCTGGACGATAGAGAACTGGACGAAAATATATCATTCTCAGATACTAAAAATGAATCCCATCAGAATTCAATCAGCGATATTATATTTCACGTTGTGAACCGTGCTACTTATTATCGTGGACAGATCGCTGCAGAATTCAGGGAAAAGAAGATCGAGCCTGTAAGTGCGGATTTTGTTAACTACAAGAGAAAAGCCTAAGCAATATTTTATATCTTATGAGCTTAAAAATTAAATTATGAGTGACGACAATAAAAAGAATCAGGATAAAGGTAAGATCAATATAGAATTAGATGAGGCGGTGGCAGAAGGGACATATTCCAATCTCGCTATTATCAATCATTCAGTATCTGAATTTGTAGTTGATTTTGTGAATATCATGCCGGGAAGACCTAAGAGCAAAGTGAAATCGAGGATCATCCTGACTCCGCAGCATGCTAAGCGTTTATTAAAAGCTCTGGGGGATAATATCCAACGTTTTGAGAAAGCTCATGGAGAGATCAAGGATTACGACAAAGCACCAGTGCCGCTAAATTTCGGACCAACTGGTCAGGCTTAATTCAGTAACAATACTTCAGTAAAAAGATTTCTATAGTATGGTTTTATTTCCGGACTATGGAAATCTTTTTATTTATACTTCGCAAAATATATTTTAGCAGCTTTCATAACACGTGGAGCCATAATTAGAGTCGCGATCATTGTAGGAATTGCCATTAATGCGAAAAACCCATCAATAAGATTCAGAATAAAGCTTAAAGATGTGGTAGCTCCTACGAGAATACTAAGAACATAGACGTAGTTGTAATACTTCTTATTTTCAGCACCGGCCAGGAATGATAAACATTTTGTTCCGTAGTAGGAATAGGAGAATAATGAGGATACGCTAAAAGCTAGTATACAAAGCAGTAATAAATAATTTCCTACATATGGTATTGCTTCGTCAAAAGCGGCCGCAGTTAGGCTAACTCCGTTTACATCTTCAGTTTTCCAGACACCAGTGACCAGAATAGCCATTGCTGTTAGCGTACAGACAACCAGCGTATCAATTGCCGGTCCCAGCATAGCTATAAGACCTTCGCGAACAGGTTCAGATGTTTTGCTAGCTCCATGCGCCATCGTAGCGGTACCAATTCCAGCTTCATTGGAAAATGCACCTCTGCGTATCCCAAGTAAGATCAGGCCTCCCAGAACACCTCCTAGTAAAGGATCTCCTTTATAGTTTTCCGCAGCGAAAGCGTCAGTAAAGATCATGCTAAAGTAGCTTAGTACTACATCATAATGCACGAACAGAATCAGGACCACAGACACAAAATATAGAAGCACCATTGCAGGCACCAATTTTGAAACCGTTTTGCTAATACGATCCAGTCCGCCAATGATGACAATGGTGGTGATTATAGTCAGCATAATTCCTATGACTAAACTTGTTCCAAAACCTGTTTGCACCCCATTAGGCTCGAGCAGAATATAATTAATAGCCTGAGTTAACTGATTTACATTAAAAACTGGCAGTGCACCTACCAGACCAGCGACCGCAAAAAATGCAGCCATTGGTTTCCATTTTTTACCGAGACCTTCAACGATAAAATACATCACACCTCCCTGAATCTTTCCTTCGGAATCTTTTCCACGATACATGACCGCAAGGGTATTGGTGAAAAACTTCGTAGCCATACCAACGATCGCACTTATCCACAACCAGAATATAGCGCCAGGTCCACCAACGGCAATAGCAACGGCCACACCAGCGATGTTTCCCATTCCAACTGTAGAGGAAAGGGCTGTGGATAATGCCTGGAAATGGTTAATGTCTCCCGGATCATCAGGATTGTTATACTTCCCTCGAAGTACTTCTACAGAATGCCCTAAATAGCGAAAAGGTAAAAAACGTGAATAGATCAGGAGATAGATTCCGCCACCAATCAACAAAATTACCAGTGGAATCCCCCAAACGAGGGAAGCGAAATCTGCAATGAAATGATCTATCTGGGACATAGTAAGGATTTGTCCCGAAAATAGTGAATTTTATAAGTCTATTTTCAGGATGTTTTAGTTTCTATAATTATCAATATTTCTAGTAATTCTAAAATTCAGATGTACTATGGAATTTGATAGAAGGATATTTTTGCTGAGTCATTTGAAGTGAGAACTGAGAATCTGCTAGAAATACCAATTGTCCAGATTTGTCTTTCGCAAGATATTTTGCCTTCACACGCTTAAATTCCTTGAACTCTTCAGATTTCTCATTTTCTGCTTCAACCCAGGTTGCTTTGTGTACATTGAGATTTTCATAGGTACATTTTGCTCCGTATTCATGTTCCAGTCTGTATTGAATAACCTCGAACTGTAACGCACCAACGGTTCCAATAACTTTCCTACCATTAAGTTCCAGGGTAAATAACTGTGCAACACCTTCATCCATCAACTGGTCAATTCCTTTTTCCAATTGCTTGGATTTCATAGGATCTGCATTATTGATATATCTAAAGTGTTCTGGTGAAAAGCTAGGAATACCTTTGTACATGAGGTTCTCACCTTCAGTTAATGTATCACCAATCTTAAAACTACCGGTATCGTGAAGACCTACAATGTCCCCAGGGTAGGAAGTGTCTACAATTTCTTTCTTTTCAGCAAAGAATGCATTTGGAGAAGAAAACTTCATGTTCTTATTATTCCGAACATGTAGATAATTTTTATTTCGTTCGAACTTACCTGAAACAATTTTTATGAACGCCAATCGATCCCTGTGTTTAGGGTCCATATTAGCGTGAATTTTAAATACAAAACCAGTAAACTTTTCTTCTTCGGGTCTTACAAGTCGGGTATCACTTTCTTTTGGGCGGGGAGGTGGAGCTATTGTTATAAAACAGTCCAGTAGTTCACGTACACCGAAATTATTTAAAGCAGATCCAAAAAATACAGGTTGTAATTTACCATCCAGGTAGTCCTGTCTGTCAAAATCTGGATAAACTCCTTGTGCTAATTCCAGCTCTTCACGTAAGTCATTAGCAGCTTTATCACCAATCAATTGATCAAGTTCTTCATTCTGCAGATCATCGATCTCAATAGTTTCTTCAATATCTCTTCTAGGATCACCCGTGAAAAGGTTTACATTCTTTTCCCAGATATTATAGATTCCTTTAAAGTCATAACCCATCCCAATTGGAAAACTAAGAGGAGTTACTTTTAGATTCAATTTTTGTTCTATTTCATCCAGGAGTTCAAAAGCATCTTTTCCTTCACGATCCAGTTTATTGATAAAAACAATCATGGGAATATTCCGCATACGGCAAACTTCCACAAGTTTTTCAGTTTGCTCTTCTACACCTTTGGCAACATCGATCACAACGATCACACTATCTACAGCAGTTAGTGTTCGAAATGTATCTTCAGCAAAATCCTTGTGCCCGGGAGTATCCAGGATATTGATTTTGATATCTCTGTATTCAAAAGCAAGTACAGATGTTGCTACCGAGATCCCACGTTGACGTTCGATCTCCATAAAGTCACTAGTAGCTCCTTTTTTGATCTTGTTAGATTTCACGGCTCCAGCTTCCTGGATGGCTCCTCCAAACAAAAGTAGTTTTTCAGTTAAGGTAGTTTTACCGGCATCTGGGTGAGATATGATCCCGAATGTTCTTCTTTTATTGATCTCTTTCTGGTACTGCTTCATAACGGATATTTGCAGCTGCAAAAGTAAGATTATTTTAAGGATTTATGTGCGTGCCAATTACTTTCAATGATTGATTAACTAGAAGTTTAGGGAAATGAAAAAGGAGTCCCCCACAGACTCCTATTTTTTCATAGCGATCGTTTCCCCAACAATTGCAAACATATTTACGCAATCAGAGGATCGCTGGTTTTGAAAGATCGGCTTTAAATAATGTTTAGAATGGCTGTATTCTTCGGAAAACTTTAGGAATTGCTTAATCGGCATCTTTATGAAACAAAACCCTGATTTTGTACATTTGAGCTTCAAATTTAATAATGGCGCAGGAAAGAGTAATTTTAGTTAACGAAAAAGATGAGCAAATAGGGCTGATGGAGAAGATCGAAGCCCACGAAAAAGCATTGCTTCATAGAGCTTTTTCGGTATTTGTTTTTAATGATAAGAATGAATTGATGATTCAACAAAGAGCTTTGTCGAAATATCATTCACCTGGTCTCTGGACAAACACCTGCTGTAGTCACCAGCGTGAGGGGGAATCCAATATTGAAGCTGGAAAGCGTAGATTACAGGAAGAGATGGGTTTTTCAACAGAACTTAAAGACACCATTTCTTTTATATATAAAGCGCCATTTGATAATGGTCTTACGGAGCATGAATTCGACCATATTCTCGTAGGATATTTTGAAGGTGAGCCAGATTTAAATCCAGATGAGGTAGCAGAGTGGAAGTGGATGTCCCTGGAAGCTATAGAAAAGGATATGCAAACGAACCCTTCTATTTATACTGAATGGTTTAAGATCATCTTTGATAAATATTATTCACACATTCAGCAATGAGAGTAACCGTTCACAGAAAAGCTCATTTTAATGCAGCCCATCGACTTTTTAGAAAAGACTGGGATGATGCCAGGAACCTTGAGGTTTTTGGAAAATGCAGTAATCCAAACTATCATGGGCATAATTATGAACTCATAGTATCTGTGACTGGAAATATTGATCCTGAAACTGGTTTTGTGATGGATTTGAAAATCCTAAAGGATCTTATTCGAACTGAAGTTGAAGATGCGTTTGATCATAAGAACCTGAATGTTGAGGTAGCCGAATTTAAAAACCTGAATCCCACTGCTGAGAATATTTCGGTAGTCATATGGAATAAACTTCGTAAACAAATTCAAGAAACACATGACCTGGAAGTTACGCTGTATGAGACTCCGCGTAATTATGTCACTTATAAAGGAGAATAATGAAGAAGGGAGATTTAGTACCAGATTTAAGGTTAAAGGATCAGAATCGCAAGGAATTTAATTTTAGAGATCTTGTGGGTGAGAAAGCATTTGTAGTTTATTTTTATCCAAAGGATTTTACTCCGGGATGTACCAAGGAAGCCTGCAGCTTTCGTGATAGCTACCAGGAATTTCAGGATCTGGGTGCTGAGGTTATTGGGATTAGTGCAGATACTACTGCCTCCCATGCGAAATTCAGTGAAAAATATAATTTGCCATACATTTTCCTTTCTGATAGAGACAAAAAAGCGAGAAACGCATTCAATGTGAAAGCCAGTCTTTTAGGACTTCTTCCCGGAAGAGAAACCTTTGTTTTTGGTAAGGATGGCAAACTACTGCACAGGTTCAATAGTATGAACGCTTCTAGACATATGCCGGAAGCACTTGAAATCCTGAAAAAATATCAGAATTAAATTTTGATAAAATCATTTTCATTTCGAAAAATAGTTTAAATTCGCAGCCGAAATTAAATGATAATGGCTAGTAAAAGACTGCTTAAGAAAAACGTGAATTATGTAATGGGAGACATCATCGATGCTGCCTATATTCACCAAATGGCTAATCCGAAGAAAGATGATAATAAGTCTGAAGCTATCGTGGACGAAGCTATCAGCGACTACGATGAATTGATCAGAGAGATCAATCGACGTGACGTTGAGAACAAACAAAAACACTTTAGAGATATCGAGAAGGATCTTGAGAAGAAGGCGAAAGATCTTGTCGAGAAACTGAATGCACTTTAATAAGTTGCCGATGTAGCTCAGCTGGCTAGAGCAGCTGATTTGTAATCAGCAGGTCGTGGGTTCGAGTCCCTCCATCGGCTCTTAATGAAAAGCTTCCCCAAAAGGGGGAGCTTTTTTGTTTGAAATATGATAGGGACGAGAAGCCTGTCCTGAGCGCAGTCGAAGGGAGTCCCTCCATCGGCTCTTGATGAAAAGCTTCTCCGAAAGGGGGAGCTTTTTTGTTTGAAAATTATTTGGTTTAACGCCAGTTCTTAGCGAGATTGGAAGCAAATCTCCTTCGGTATAAAAAAGCCTCTCATTAGAGAGGCCTTATTTTGTAAGTAAAATTTTAATCTTAGTGTAGCGCGTCAAGTTGCAATAACTTACTGGTGCGCTCCTGAACTGCTTTAAAGCCTTCTTTGTCTTCACGAACATCTCTGTTCCAGAATGGGATCATCTTATCCAATTGTTTACGATATTCTTTAGTTCTTAACTTCTCTGGAAATGCAATCTGCATCACCTCGAGCATAATATGAACAGCAGTAGATGCACCTGGGGAAGCTCCAAGCAAGGCCGTTATTTTACCATCCTTGCTATGTACTACGTCTGTACCAAATTCCAGAACTCCTCCTTGTTCTTTATCTCGTTTAATGATCTGAACTCGTTGGCCAGCAACTTTTAGTTCCCAATCCTCCGGTTTAGCATCCTTAAGAAAAACCCTTAATTCATCAACCCGGTCTTCGTGATTCATTCTTACTTGATCGATGAGATAGGTGGTAAGCGGAAGATTGTGCCAGAAAACTCCCCACATAGATGGAATATTGTCAAAACTTAAAGATTTAGGTAGGTCAAGAATAGATCCTTCCTTTAGAAATTTAGTGCTAAAACCTGCAAATGGTCCAAACAGTAATTCTTTCTTACCATCAATGAATCTAGAATCCAGATGAGGTACCGACATTGGTGGTGCATCCACACCAGCCTTACTATAAACTTTGGCATCATGTTTTGCGATAACATCTCTGTTCGTGCACGAAAGCCATTGTCCGCTTACTGGAAAGCCACCATACCCATCTTTTTCAGGGATCTCGACTTTTTGTAATAGAGGCAAAGCTCCTCCTCCAGTACCAATAAAAATATGTTCCGCGTCGTAATAGGATTTTTTGCCGGTATTCAGATCTTTAACTATAGCCGACCAGTCATCGGGTCCATCAGGATCAATGTCCAGAACCTCCGTGTTTCTTATAACCGGAACTTTAAAATGATTTTCTAAGAGATCAAAGTATTGTTCAGTAAGAGAACCAAAGTTCACGCCAGTTCCTAATTCCATTCGGGTTGCCGCCATTTGTTCATCCGGTTCACGATCTTTCATGATGAGGGGAAACCACTTTTGCATCGTCTCCTGATCTTTGGTGAATTCCATTTTTTCAAACATAAATTCAGAGCTCATACGTTCGAACCTCTTTTTGAGAAAATTGACATTATCTTCCCCGCGCACCCATGCATGATGCGGAATACTATGAATAAAACTCTGAGGGTCTTTTATTAATTCCTGACTGGTTAAATGAGCCCAGAACTGTTTTGATTTCTCAAATTGTTGAAAGGTATCAATCGCCTTGGAAATATCTATGGAGCCATCTTCCTGCTCTGGAGTATAGTTAAGTTCACAGAATGCTGAATGCCCTGTACCTGCATTATTCCATGCTTTGGTACTCTCCTGGGCGATCTTATCCAGTCGTTCAAAGATGATGATCTTAATTTCCGGATCTATTAATTTCAGCATTAGAGCAAGGCTTGCACTCATGATACCTCCGCCGGCACAGATCAGGTCATATTCTGTATTCGTCTTATTCATAGTTGTTTTTTCTACAAAATATGGAACACTGTTCTTCTTTTGACCCAAAGAAATATTAAGAAATAAAAAAAGGAGCCATTAGGCTCCATTTTCATATTATTTTCTGCTAAACTAGGAATTTTCAACTTCCTGTGCCTGCACTTTATCTTCCAGTTTTTCCTCTTTTCTGCGTTCCTTCAAGAAGCTTTTCAATTCCTCACCATACTTAGACTTTTTGATCTTTGGTTCTAGGGAATTATAAATAGTATCAAGGTACTTGATGTTTGCATCAAAAACTTCAGAAAGTGCAAGATAAGGTGCTATTTCATGTTGCTTGTTATTCAGTGCAAAATTTACAGTATAGAGATATTTTCTACGTAGCAATTTATCATACTTCTGGTCGATCTCCATAAGTTTCTCTTCGTCCTGATCTTTTTCTGCTTCGAAACTTGCTTTGATTAAATCGAGGTTTTGATCATTGAACCTACTTATCATTTTCCTGTATTCAACTAATTTCTCCTGGTTCACAGATCCAATAACTTCTGCACTGGTTTCAAACTTATCCAGTTTTGTGTTGATAGTGATCTGTCCTTGATCTGCGAAGAAATCTATGCGATCATCATACTGATTATTATCAACCTTTTCAAGATACAGGTACATGATCTGAGGACTCTCCAGATAGGTTTCCATAGTAAAATTTGGATCTCCGGTTACCTGAACTGAGTCTACATTTACCAATGCAGTGTCTTCAATTTTTTGAAGGTACAAAGTTCCTTTTTTCAGGCCTTTGATCTCTCCATTTACAATCAGGTTGCTTTCTTTTTCGGAACAGGCGCTAATGCTGATCAGAATAACTAAAAGAAGAGCTAATTTTTTCATTGTGGGATGCAGTTTTAAAGTGCGCAAATATCTTATATTTTTCTGTTTATTACTAACTGGTAGCCGCTAATTGCATTAAAATTGTACACAAAATAGCGCCATAAGTACCCACTACATAACCAAAGACTGCCAGTAGCACACCTACGGTAGCAAGGGATGGATGAAATGCTGCTGCAACTACCGGAGCTGAGGCTGCCCCGCCTACGTTGGCCTGGCTTCCTACCGCAAGGAAAAAGTACGGAGCCTTTATAAGTTTCGCTGTGATAACCAATACGATCACATGAATTAGAATCCATACGAGACCTATCGCCAGAAGTCCGGGATTATCAAAAACCGATGTCAGGTCCATTTTCATACCGATGGTAGCAACAAGGATATAGATAAATATGCTTCCAATTTTACTGGCACCAGCACCTTCGTATTTTTTGAATTTCGTGAATGAGAACATGATACCCAGGGCAGTAGCGATGGTGATCATCCAGAAAAACTGGGAAGAGAAGGAGGAAAGTGCGCTTTTACCATCATTGAAAATATCAAAATTAGCGGTTAGGTATGTAGAAATTCCATCTGCTCCCCAATGCGCTATACCAACTGCTCCAAATGCCAGAGCCAGCATGATCATAAAATCTGGTAACATTGGAATCCTGTTAACACTTTCAGCATAACTGCTAACTTTAACTTTCAGTTCTTCAATGGCTGAATTGTCTGCCTGTAGCCATCGATCAATTGCTTCATTTTTCCCGATTCCCATCAAGACAATAGCCATCCAGAGGTTGGCAACGATAATGTCGACAAGAACCATCCCTCCATAAAGATCCTGATTGTATTCGTAGATCTCGAGCATTGCGGCCTGGTTTGCACCGCCACCAATCCAACTACCAGCAATTGTAGAGAGGCCTCGCCAAACTGCGTCTGGACCAACACCGCCTACAGTTTCCGGAGAAAATGCAGAGATGAGTAATATCGCGAGCGGTCCCCCAAGAACGATACCCAGAGTTCCTGCAAAAAACATGATAAGAGCTTTGGGACCAAGGTTGAATACTGCCTTCAGGTCTATACTTAAAGTCATTAATACCAGAGCCGCAGGTAAAAGGTAGCGACTGGCAACAAAATAAAGTTGTGAAATGTCATCATCTATGAGTCCAACCGAATTAAAAATCGCCGGGATAAGGTAGCACATAAGTAGTGCGGGAACGACTTTATAAAATTTACTCCAGAATCCTTCTTTTTGAGAAGAGGTGTAAAACACAAAACCCAGAGCGATCATTAATAGTCCAAAGACAATCGCATCATTGGTGAATAAGGCAGATGTTTCCATAGAATTTTTAAAAGTTGATCGGCAAAATACAATTTTTAAAATTTCTGCCGGTCTCCTTTTCAGTTATTGCAATAAGATCTCACGAATACTTTGCGCTACACCATCTTCCTTTCCTGGTGCGGTAACCATGTGAGCTATTTCAAGTACTTCGGGCTTGGCATTTCCTACGGCGATTCCTAAACCAACACCCTGCAGCATTTCACGATCATTATAGTTATCTCCAAAAGCCATGCTTTGTGAGAGCGGTAAACGAAAATGCTCCTTTAGCAAATGCTCCACTGCAGTAAGCTTCGATATCTTTCGGGGTGCGATCTCGAGATAACTTGGTTTGCTTCGGTACAAATGAAGATCCTCACCGTGATTTTTAACAAGAAAGTCCCTGATGCTATCGATCTTTTCTTCTTCGCCCATTGCCATGATCTTATGTGCGCCCTTCCCAGCAGCTTTCCAGCTTTCTAATACTTCGGCATTACTACTTAATTGCGGTTGTACCTTGGTATTATTAATTTCCCTACGTGTCCAGAAATCTTCTCTGGGAACATACCATTCATCAGCATGAAAAAGACTTAGATGTACATCATGTGCGATATTAAATTGATGTAAGCTTTCCAGAGTACTAATTTGAATTTCCGTAGAACTTACAGCTTTTCCATCTACGAGGATAAGTCCGCCATTATAGGAGATAATCGGTTGATGCGCTATCCCTAGCTTTTGCTGAAGATGGCGCATGGCTGCCGGCATTCTGGAGCTTATTAAAATGAATGGTATATCTCTTTCTTCCAGCGATTTAATGGTTTGTATGGTAAGTGGTGATAGGTCACGATCTGCATTTAATAGTGTGCCGTCAATATCTGAAAATACTATTTTGAACATTATTCTTGGTCGTTTTTTGGTTTGGGATGTCGCTTTGCGTCTTTCAGGGCTTTGTTAAGCATCCACTCGATCTGTCCATTGGTACTTCTGAATTCATCAGCTGCCCATTTCTCAATCGCTTTTAGCATATCTTCATCAACCCGAAGTGCAAATGCCTTTTTCTTACCCATAATTTAGTCAAGTTCCTTTACAAATTCAGTTAAAATTGAAACTAGCTCGGGGTGCAAAGGTAAGTTTGGTTCATTGTATGATTTTGAATTTACCAGTCGATCTTTCGTTTCAATTTTTCTGAAAATATGATTCATTTGATCCAGAATCGCTAACTCTGAATTCTCATTTGCCTCTGCCAGTTTTTGTGCCTGCTCTTCACTCACCTGAATATCTAAAGTTCCATTTACTACAAGGACCGGGATCTTAAGTTTACTGATTTCTTCTGAAGGGTTATATTTCATCCAGCTTGCCATGAATGGTTGAACTGAAGGTCTGAACACTGCTTCCAGCATAGGACTATAGTTAGAAGTTTTTCCATTCTCTGCCATTTCATCGAAAGCGGTACGTGCACTCACTCCTAATTCTGGAGCCATGTTCGTGACCTGCTCAGTGATAATCTCGTCAATAGGATCTGCAGCGCCGGCTAGGGAAATAAATGCGTCAGCATTTTCCTGAGCGACCAGCATCCCAATGAGGCTCCCTTCACTGTGTCCGGCTATGATGATCTTGCTGAATTTTTCTTCTTTTCTGAAATGCATTACTACATTTTTAGCATCCTCGACAAAATCCTCGAAGATCATGTCTTTTTCGCTTAATTGAAGTTTTTGTGCTTTAAAGATTCGTTTATCATATCTAAAAGAAGCAATCCCATTGGCCGCAAGTTCCCGAGCTATTTTTTTTATGCCATCGTTCTGCAACATAGGCTGATTCCCATTTCTATCTGTTGGGCCAGATCCCTGGATGAAAATGATGAGGTATTTATCATTTTCGTTGACCGGTAATGTTAGCGTACCATCTGTAAATTCATCTATACTTCGTTCAGTTTCTGTGAATGTCGTATCCTGTGCTAATGCGAATAGCGAGGAGATGATCATCAAAACTAAACAGATTGATTTCTTCATTCTTTATGATTTTTAAAATTCTTGTTGATCGCTCTTCTTGCCAGATCAGGTTTTTCTGTACCAATTAAAAAGCGTTCATTATTTTTTGTGATGATCTGTATGCCTTTGTTACCTGAAACGTTATAGGCTTTCGCTCTTCCGAAGCCTCGAATTCCCCATCCTCCATATTCAGAAACAGGTGCGTAGGTTCTTACATAACATTCCTGAATCTCGTCCCAGTTATAATTTCTTCTGAAGAAAGGTAAAGGTTCAAAACCTGCGCTAATTCCTTTGCTGTTAATCCTTGTTTCAAGGTTCAGAATAAATATCAGGATAAAAATCACCAAACTAATTATTGGCGCAATCAGACTTTTAAGCCGTACCTTATTTATGGATATTTCAGAAAAAAGAGGGAGTGCACTGGCAATTACAATGGTGATCAAAAGAATAATAAGCCACCATTGTCTGAATCTCTGGTTCTCCTTGAATATGCGCATTCTAGTGATTCAAAGTTCCGGCATTTACTACGGGTGTCGCATCCCGATCTCCACATAACACCACCATTAGATTGCTAACCATTGCGGCTCTGCGTTCCCCATCAAGTTCAACCACTTGCTTTCTGCTAAGTTCCTCGAGTGCCATTTCCACCATACTAACTGCACCTTCTACGATCTTGTGCCTGGCAGCTACAATTGCCGTAGCCTGTTGTCTTTTTAACATAGCACTGGCAATTTCGTTTGCATAGGCAAGATATCCAATACGAGCTTCTAGAACTTCAATTCCAGCTATATTCAATCGTTCCTCCAGCTCTTTTTCCAAAGCATCACTTACTTCATTTACACTGGATCTCAAAGTGATATCCTCATCCAGACCTTCATCTGCAAAGTTATCATATGGGTATAAACTGGCTAATTTCCGAACGGCTGCATCAGTCTGTACCACTACGAAATTCTCAAAATTATCTACATCAAAGGATGCTTTAAAAGTATCCTGAACCCTCCAAACCAGAATGGTACTAATCATTACTGGATTTCCAAGCTTATCATTCACTTTTAATCTTTCGCTGTCAAAATTTCTCGCTCTTAGTGAGATCTTCTTTTTAGTATAGAACGGATTCACCCAGAAAAGTCCGTTTTCCTTTACCGTTCCCTTATAATCACCAAAAAGAAGTAGTACTCTCGACTCGTTTGGATTCACCAGGATAAGTCCGGGAACTATAAGAAAAGCCATTAGAACACCCAATGCCCATGCAGGACTACCGGTATTGAAAATGGCAATAATACTTCCAAACAAAAGGATCAAAAATGCAAACAGCATAATGTATCCATTAAATCCAGTGATAGTTTTTTCTTCAGTCATTTGAAATATGATATTAAAATGATATCATAAATATACTATATTAAATTTAATGAATTTCAATTCTTAACATTAAAATTTTATTGGGAGTCTTATATTTGGATCCTATAAATTACTACTATGAAAAAAATATTATTTCTTTTTTCCGTTTTACTGATGTGTGCCAAAGGTCAGGCAGCTGATTCAGATTGGGGGAAAACAGGTCACCGTGCAACTGCAGAGATCGCGCAAAATCATTTATCTAAAGAAGCTCAGAAGGCGATCAATGATCTACTGGATGGCCATGGACTTGCATTTGTGGCTAATTACGCAGATGACATCAAAAGCGATGCTGCATACAGAAAATATGGACCTTGGCACTATGTGAACATTGATCCAGATCAGGATACTTATATCGAAGCTGAAGCAAGTGAAGATGGTGACCTGGTTCAAGCCATCAGAAAATGCGTAAAAGTTCTAAAGGATAAGTCGGCTTCCAGGGATGAGAAGCAGTTTCATTTAAAAATGCTGGTACATTTTGTTGGAGATCTGCATCAGCCATTTCATACCGGACATTCTGAAGATAAAGGCGGAAACGATATACAGGTGAGATGGTTCAATGATGGTTCGAACATTCACCGGGTGTGGGATAGTGAGATGATCAATTTTTACCAGATGAGCTATACTGAATTAGCGATGAATACAGGAAGGCTTACCAAGAAGCAAAAGGCAACAATACAGAAAGGTGAATTGCTGGACTGGGTTTATGAATCGAGAGATATGGCAGATGATCTTTATAATGGAGTAGAGAATGGTGAAAAGCTAGGATATAGATATATGTATGATCATATGCCGCAGGTACTGGCCCAATTGCAAAAAGGCGGACTTAGACTTGCGAAGGTATTGAATGATATCTACTCTTAATATATTTTTCGAAACGTGAGATTTATTCTGGGGCCAATCTGCTTCTTTGTTTTAGGCAATTGATGTTTCCAGAATTTCTGAGTTTCACCTCTCATTACTAAAAGGCTGCCGTGTTGCAGCCTTTTTTTGTAGGTAAGATTTTTATCTTTTCGGTCCTTTAGATGAAACATGCGGGGCTCACCAACACTTACTGAAGCAATAAAAGGATTGGTTCCAAGCTCCTTTTCATCATCGGCATGCCAGCCCATACTATCCTGACCATCGCGATAGAGATTCGCCAGGCAGGCATTAAAAGACTGTTCACAAATCTCTTCACAGCGTTCCTTAACACCTGTCAAATAGGTAGGAAATAGCTCCGGATGCATCGTAAGACCAGAATAGGTATATGCATTGTTATTATCACTGAATAAAGCGGTAAGTCTTGGCTGAAGTATTTCCTTCCCAAACATTTTAATATGATCCTGTCTCCAATGATCGTAATCCATCAAGTTAACAAAGAGTTTATCTGCTTGTTCATTGCTTAGAAAATTTTCAATATAGAGCAGACTTGCACCTCGTAATTCTATAATTTCCATAAGCCTATGTCAGGTAAAAAAGTGCCCACCATATAAGAACGAACTGTAGGGGAATTCTCGCAATTAAAATCCAGCGTGAAATTCCTGCTGCGGCCTTTTTTGAGGACAGCATATAAAAGTGTACCAGTAAAAATATAAGCAGCATAATCGCAATACCATAGATGGAAGCGTTTCGTGTTGAAGTGAATAATAATCCGATCCCAAGAAGTATCTCAGCGAGACCACTGAGTAAAACCAGCTGTTTATGGGACGGAAGGTATCTTGGCATAATTCGCATATACATTTTCGGTTTTACAAAATGCATAATACCTGCGAAAATGTACATAAAGGACATTAAAAATAGATGCCACGGATTTTCCATAATTAAGATTTTTGATGAAGATAATGCAAATAAATGCATGGCTAAATTGTTAATAGTTAGATGTTTTTTGAAAATTTTAGTTGTGTAAGTACTTTAAATGGAGTAATTTCAGCGTCCAAAATCTATCGATAACCTAATATAAATTAATTGAAAACAAACGTTTCAGTTTATTTTCTCTTGTTTTTTTTATGCTTCAGCGTTACTAATGCGCAGCATAGCCTTGAAAAACCGAAAGATACACTTCAAACTCTGCTTGACAAAGTCAACGAGGATATTCTAAAATACCAGTATCAGCAAGCGGTAGATAAGGCTTATGATCTAGTCACTTTAGCCAAAGAAAAGGATAATAATCTATATGTTTCTAGAGCTTATCATTCCCTGGGACATATATATTCTGATACAAAAGATCTAGACCGTGCCCGGCAGAATTATGCTTTTGGTCTGGAATACGCCGAAAAGACTGGAAATGATTCCATACTTCTAACATCTTACAATAATCTTGGGAACGCCCTTTCTGAGAATCCAGCATACAGGGATGAAGGGATCGATTATTATAATAAAGCTATAAAGCTCGCAAGGGACCTAAATATGAGGGAAGAGCTTATTGCGCCAACCACCAACATTGGCTGGACCTACCTTGATGCAAATCAATATGATAGAGCATTTCCATTCCTGGATCGTGCACTCGAACTAATGCTGGATGAAGTTAAAGAAAACGATTCGCGTTATAATGTCTGGTTATCTCAAATGTATATGCTGCATGGAAGGTATTATGTGCATAAAAAAGCATTTGATTCTGCACACGTATATTACGATAAGTCTCTACAGTTAGCAGAAAAGGATAGTCTGTATATTCAAGCGGCTGAGGCTTATAAATATTATGCTGCGTTTCTCGAAAAGGAAGGAGATTATCAGGGAGCCTTCAATGCACAAAGAAAGTTTACCGAATTCAATGATCTCATATTCGAGAATGAAAAAGTACGGGAGATGGAGATCGCTGATGCGAAATTCAAACTATCAGAATATGAAAAGGATCTTGAAATTGCCCAGAGAGAAGAGAGCCTTAAGGATGAATTGATAAGTCGTTCTAAGGAAAAAGTGATCATTATGGTCATTTCTTCAGTAGTACTGGTTTTTATATTGGTGTTTCTTTTCAAAATAAACCGTGATAGAAGAAACCTTATTTCTGAGCTTCAGAAGAAAAATAAGCAGTATAAATCTGCACGTGACCAGGCTGAAAATTTATCCAGGATGAAAACCAGGTTTTTCAGTACGGTGAGTCACGAGATTCGAACGCCTTTATACGGAGTGATTGGGCTTACCTCGCTACTATTGGAGGATAAAAGGCTGAAAAAACATAAAACTGATCTGAAATCATTAAAATTTTCTGCAGATTATCTTCTGGCGCTTATCAACGATGTTCTGCAAATGAATAAGATGGAGAGCAATGAAGTTAAGCTGGAAAGTGTTTCGTTCAACATTCGGGAACTTCTAAGTAGTATTGTAAACAGTTTTGAGTTTACGAGAGTACAGAATAAGAATGAGATCATTCTGGATATTGACGATCAAATTCCATCATATCTTATAGGCGATTCAGTTCGTTTGTCGCAAGTTCTTATGAATCTGGTTGGTAATGCCATGAAGTTCACCGAGCGTGGCCTTATTAAAATCAGCATCAATCATCTGGAGGAGAATACTGATACCGCGAAGATCCATTTTGTAATTGAGGATAATGGTCCAGGGATACCTGAAAGTAAGAAGAAGATGATCTTTGAGGAATTCTCGCAATTAGAGAATAGCAATTATAATTACCAGGGAACAGGACTAGGTTTACCTATTGTAAAAAAATTACTGAAACTCTTTGGTTCTAAGATCAAACTGGACACTAAAGAAGGGGAGGGATCGTCATTTAGTTTTACTATAGACTTCGGAATTGATCACACAAAAGCTGAAGTTCCGGTCATAGAAGATGATCTGGATCAACTTGCTTTGCATGGTAAAAAACGTATCCTGATTGTTGATGATAACCGAATCAATCAAGTAGTTACCAAAAGAATTCTTGAGAAGAAGGATTTTGAATGTGAAGTTGCCGGCGATGGTACCACAGCCATAGAAATGGTCAGGGAATCTAATTACCATCTTGTACTTATGGATGTAAATATGCCTGGTATTAGCGGACTGGAAGCTACCAGTGAAATTCGCACCTTCAATAAATATCTTCCTATTGTAGCTTTAACGGCTGTGGAGGTAGAAGAAATTCGTGAGGAGATCCAATCCGCAGGGATGAGCGACATCATTATAAAACCATATGATGTCCAGCAATTTTACCAGATCATTTATAAGAACTTAAGCATGTCTGCTATTCCAGAGAAGGTTTAGCTTATTTCTTAACCTCTTTTGAGTTTTCGGGAATCTGAAAATAATTCTCCTCAGGTTGAAAGAACTGGACATTCGAGATCTTTGCCTCTCCAATTTTATCACCTAATCCGCTTTCTTCATTCCAGTTATGGAAACTCCAGGTAGTGGCAAAACTTACATCTTCGACTGTCTTGTAATCGCTATAGACGATCGCATGTGGATTTTCTTCAGCTTTAGACTTATCTGTACCAAAAGTCACAATATAGGCGGCGGCCTTTAATAACTTGCTTTTATCGTCCTGATACACCACATACCAGTCGTCTGGTGAATCTCCGGTATCACTTTTAAAAGTTAATTTAGAGGATGGATATTCTAGGCTATCAAGCTTACGCTGACTTGATTCTTCCCAAACGGTACCTGGATCTGTTAGTTTGAAAGGCATAGCAAAGAAATATTGCCAAGTGAAAATATCAAAACGAGCGCCATCTGTAGCACTGGAATCTGGTGATATGGCCACCTTACTTCCATCAAATACGATGGTAGAACCATTATTCTTTTCAACCTTGATACCACTTGAGTTGGTATTCATAGCCAGTTTTGCATTCAGTCTTTCTGAACCTCCAAAGTTAAGCTGAATATCAATGGAAACTGCTTCCTTCATTTTAAAGCCAGCTTTGTTGTGAGCCTCTTCGATATTTTCAGAAAAACTTAAAACCTGCGGAGGGCCGGCGCCATCTCCAATGCCATTATCAGGTTCAACAGGGATTTTCTCTTCTTCGGAAGAATTCTTACAGCTTACGATGCTGACAATTAAGAATAGAACGATCAATTTCTTCATAGTATTTAATTTATTGGTTAATAAAAAAGCCGCTGTAAATCAGCGGCTTTGTTAGTCGGAAGTAAAGTGATTACTTTACCATATCGAAACTTCTTTTGATAAAATCAGTAAGTTCTTCACCTTTCAGAAGATTTTGAGACAATCTTGCAAGGTCGAGCGATTGCTTGATCAAGCGTTGTTGTTTCTTCTCAGTTTTGGTATTTAGAATAGTATTTATCAACTCGTGGTTGGTGTTAACCACAAGGTTATACATTTCAGGCATATTGCCCATTCCAAACATTCCGCCACCACCGGTTTGCTGCATTTCTTTCATTCTACGCATAAATTCCGGTTGCGTAATGATTAGCGGCGCGGCAGTGCTATCCATTGCTTCCATCTGGATCGTATACTTTTCCGCAGGAATTACTTTTTCGAAATCACCTTTAAGCTGTTCCTTCTCTTCATCAGATAATTTTGAGATCTTCTCATCATCTGTCTTAATAAGGTTATCTACGTGATCTGAATCTACTCTTACGAAAGAAATATTTTCGTGAGAGGTTTCAAGCTTTTGAAGCAGGTGAGAAACGATAGGGCTATCCAGCATTAGTACTTTGTAGCCTTTATCCTTAGCTGCCTGGATATAACTATGTTGCTCGTCTTTATTAGAAGCATATAAAACAACCAGTTTATCATCCTTATCGGTTTGATTATCCTTGATCGCTTCTTTAAGCTCTTCAAAAGTGAAGAATTCGTTTTCTGTTGTTGGATACAGCGCGAACTTATCAGCTTTTTCGAAGAATTTATCTTCTGAAAGCATTCCGTATTCGATCACGATTTTAATATCATTCCATTTTTTCTCGAAATCCTCACGATTGTTGTTGAATAAGCTTTTCAGTTTATCTGCAACTTTACGTGTGATATAACTCGATATTTTCTTAACGGCACCATCAGCCTGTAAATAAGACCTTGATACGTTTAGTGGAATATCTGGAGAGTCGATCACTCCACGAAGCATCGTAAGGAATTCCGGTACGATACCTTCCACATTATCGGTTACATAAACCTGGTTCTGGTATAACTGGATTTTATCCTTCTGGATATTCATATCCTGAGCCATTCGAGGGAAATAAAGGATTCCTGTCAGGTTGAAAGGATAATCTACATTTAGGTGGATATGAAATAATGGATCTTCGAATTGCATTGGATACAATTCCTTATAGAAACCATTATAGTCTTTTTCCTCTAAATCTGTTGGTTGCTTTGTCCAAGCAGGATTTGGATTGTTGATGATATTATCAACGGTTTTTGTTTCCGGCTTAGCATCCTCTTTAGCATCTTCAGGGAGTGGTAAGGTTTCTTCCTTAGTACCAAACTTAATTGGTATAGGCATAAACTTATTATACTTTACCAAAAGTTCCTGGATTCTATTCTCTTCCAGAAATTCTTTATCCTCATCGTTAATATGAAGGATCACTTCAGTCCCGTGAGTAGATTTTTCAGCATCTTCAAGTGTGAATTCTGTAGTACCTTCACAAATCCAGTGAGCTGCAGGTTCATCTTTATGAGACTTAGTTAAGATCTCTACTTTGTTCGCTACCATAAAAGCAGAATAGAAACCAAGACCAAAATGGCCTATTATTCCACTGTCTTTTGCAGAGTCTTTGTATTTGTCAAGAAACTCTTCAGCTCCAGAAAAGGCAACTTCATTAATATATTTCTTAACCTCATCTTTCGTCATCCCAATACCCTGATCAATAATATGCAGCGTATTGTTTTCCTCGTTAATTTTTACTTCAATCGTAGGATTGCCATATTCAACATTAGCTTCACCTAGACTACTAAGGTGCTTTAATTTTAAAGTTGCATCGGTTGCATTTGAGATCAGCTCCCTTAAAAAGATTTCATGATCACTGTATAAAAACTTTTTAATAAGCGGAAATATGTTTTCAACAGACACATTTATTTTTCCGGTTGCCATATAATTTGATTTAGAATTTTGTTCGGTTTTAGAGATTCAAAAAAAATACCAATAATGCTTTGCTGTCAAACTGACACCCTATGTAATGAAAGCCCTAAAAATACGTCTAAGCCATTGTATTTAGCTGAATGAGAACTTTTAACAAAGTTTTGTTTATCGAATAACCTAAATAATTAAACAAAGTAGTATCTTTGAAAAAGAAATAATAATTATGGCAAAGGCAACAGGAAATAGTAAGGTGAAGAAGAAGCCAAGTGAGGACAAGTTAATAGCAATCTACATGGATTATGTACTTGTGAATGAAAGTACTCCACGAAGTGTATATAAGTTTGCTAAAAAAAATGATATAACCGAACAGGAGTTTTATGAATTCTTCGGAAGTTTTGATGGTTTAAGAAAGAAGATCTGGGCTAAGTTTTTTGATAATACCCTATCTGTCATGGAGAAGTCACCAGATTATCACTCCTTCAGTAATCGCGAAAAGCTACTCACTTTTTTCTATACATTCTTTGAGGTATTAACTGCAAACAGAAGTTACGTTCTCTACGCACTTAGTGAGCACGAGGACCGAATGAAGAACCTTGAACAACTTAAAGGTTTGCGTAAAAAGATGCGCAGTTTCGCCAAGGAATTGATTGCTGACGGAAATAGTGAAAAATCTTTTAAACTATTCGAGCAGAGTGAAAGTATTTTTAGCGAAGGAGTATGGGTTCAATTTCTATTCCTGCTAAAATTCTGGATGGAGGACAATTCCCCATCCTTTGAAAGTACAGACGTGGCAATTGAAAAATCTGTACATACCGTATTTGATCTATTCGATAATACTCCCTTGGAGCGTGTAGTAGACTTCGGGAAGTTCTTATGGAAAGAACGAATGGCCTAATAAAAAGATTATGAAAACGATAGATAAAATTCCAACAGGTAAAATAGGCCGTACCAGCAAACTGGTTCAGACCGGGGTTAAGATTGGTGGGAATTACATCAAATATTACGGTAAAAAGGCATTTAATTCTGAACTAACACGTGATGAATTGGATGAAGATAATGCTACAGATATTTATGACGGGCTTAAAAGTCTAAAGGGAAGCGCATTAAAGGTAGCTCAAATGCTATCAATGGAGAAGAATTTACTTCCTGGTGCGTACGTAGAAAAGTTTAGCCTGGCGCAATTTAGTGTCCCGCCACTTTCAGCTCCATTAGTAAGAAAAACTTTTAAGAAATATAACGGAGCATATCCGGAAGAACTTTATGATACTTTTGCAACCCAGTCGGTTAATGCCGCCAGTATCGGTCAGGTACACAAGGCGACAAAAGATGGGAAAAAACTTGCTGTGAAAATCCAATATCCGGGGGTTGCAGATAGTATCAGTTCAGATCTTGCGATGGTAAAACCAATTGCTTTAAAAATGTTCAATCTTTCAGCAAAGGATTCTGAAAAGTATTTTAAGGAAGTTGAAGGAAAACTTCTTGAGGAAACTGATTATATTCTGGAAGTGAAGCAAAGTAAGCATATTTCCAAGGCGGCTGCTCACATTCCTAATATTAAATTCCCAAAATACTATGAAGATCTTTCCAGCGAGAGAATAATTACTATGGACTGGATGAATGGAATGCATCTTAGTGAATTTTCTAAACAGAATACTTCACAGGAGCTTGCAGATAAAGTAGGTCAGGCTCTTTGGGATTTTTATATGTTCCAGATTCACGGACTACAGATGGTACATGCAGATCCACATCCGGGAAATTTCATGGTGGATTCTGAGAATAATCTGATCGCCATTGATTTTGGTTGTATTAAACAAATTCCAGATGATTTTTATACTCCTTATTTCTCATTGACAGATCGCAATAATCTTGATAATTCAGATTATTTCCACGGAAGATTATTGGAGCTGGAAATTCTTCAGGAAAAAGATACAGATAAGGAGAAGAAGTTTTTCTCTGAAATGTTTTACGAGATGTTTGCAATGTTTTCAACTCCGTATCAATCTGAAGTATTCGATTTTACAGATAAAGAATTCTGGGACAATCTTTCCCAGCTAAGTGAAAAATATTCTAAGGATCCGGAACTACGTCGTATGAATGGAAATCGAGGAAGTAGGCATTTCCTTTATATGAGTAGAACATTCTTCGGTTTATATAATTTGTTACATGATCTCAAAGCTAAAGTTGAGGTTAATAAGTTTAGAGGACTCCTCTAATGGTTGATTTATTGGTTAGGTTGAAGAGAGCGTAGTTGTTGGTAGCAGCTGCGCTTTCTTTTTTTTGGTACAAAAAAAGCCCCCGGTTTACCCCGAGGGCTTTTTATTAGGATGAGAAAAATGTATTAATTCCCAGCTTCCTGCTGTTCAGTATTAGATTCTATTTCTCTATTCTTCACATATTTTTCCAGCCATTGATCCTGTTCCCATAATACGTGCAGTACAGATTCCTTTGCGCTATAACCATGACTTTCCTTAGGTAACATCACCAATCTTGCAGTTGCTCCTAATCCTTTAAGTGCATTAAAATAACGCTCACTTTGCATTGGATAAGTTCCTGAGTTATTATCTGCTTCCCCATGGATCATCAATAACGGAGTATCCATTTTTTCTGCATGCATAAAAGGAGACATGGTATTATAAATTTCCGGAGCTTCCCAGTAATTTCTTTCTTCACTTTGAAACCCAAAAGGGGTAAGGGTACGATTGTAAGCACCACTTCGAGCGATTCCTGCAGCAAAAAGATCTGAATGAGAAAGCAGGTTAGCAGTCATAAAAGCGCCATAACTGTGTCCGCCAACGGCTACTCGATCACGATCTACAAATCCTCTTTCATCCACAGCATCTATAGCCGCTTTCGCATTTGCTACCAATTGCTTTCTGAATGTGTCGTTAGGTTCTTCATCACCTTCTCCTACTATTGGGAACGATGCATCATCGAGCACTACATAACCTCTGTTCACCCAATATACTGGCGATCCGTAATAAGGATATGTAAAATCGTTAGCATTGGAAGTGTTCTGGGAAGCTGAATTTTTATCCTTGAATTCTCTTGGATATGCCCACATGAACATAGGAAGTTTTTCAGGGTTAGACATATCATAACCAGCTGGGAGATAAAGAGTGGCATTTAGTTCCAGACCGTCATCTCTCTTATAAGTTATCACTTCCTTATGAACTTCTTCCAGGGATTTGAAAGGATTCTTGAAATTGGTGATCTGGGTTAGTTTATTCTTAGAACCTATATCTCTAATAAAGTAATTCGGGTACTCGGTAGAAGATTCAATACGAACTAGGATCTCACCTTTATCAATGTCCAGAGCTTCCACCAGGCTTTCTTTTTGATCTTTTAGTTCAGATTGGTACATACGTTCAGTTTCACCAGAACTGAGATCGATTTTATCCACAAAAGGAAATTGTCCATCCTCTGTAAAACCTGAACCCATTAGAAAAGCTTTATCTTTATCAAGTTCAAGAACAGAACGTCCCCATTTGTTTTTGGACATCACAAATCTACCTGGATCGCTGTATACATCCTGATAATTTCTGTCAAAAATGATTTCCGGCTTCTGGGAGGAATTGGATGGATCAAAAACATAGGTTTTCGTATTTCTGGTATTCCACCAGTAATCGTTCGCTAAGGCAGTATCATCATCGCCCCAGGTAATTCCGCTTGCACGATTCTTAAGTTTAATAAGGGATTTCCCTTCACCTTTAAATGGCGCATCAAGCTGAAAATATTCATCTCTGTATTCAACTTCTTTTTCAGGATCTCCACCATCAAGAGCCACAACATAGGTTAAGGTCGCAGGACGATCACTTCTCCAACTCCAATCTCGTTTGCCTTCTCTTTCGGCCATAAAACCTTTTGGCAGATCCTCTATGAGCGGTACTTCATTAATCATATTTACTAGTTGCCCATTCTTGTCATATATACTCGTTTCTGAAGGGAATCTGTAATATGGAACCAGGTATGAAAATGGCTTTTTTAAATGTGTAACCATTACATATTCTCCGTCTGGCGAGAATGATATATCAGAATACATTTTGGGAGCCATCCATGACGAAACTGTACCATCCAGATTTACTTTCATGATCTCAGATCTGGCTAATTGTTCGAAATTATATTCATCATCAGGATTCTTCAGTAGATCCTGATAGGTTCTGTTCTGGGCTTCTTTTCCATCGCTAACCGAAATTGTAGGACCCGAGGGAACCGAAGTTTCGGTATCGATTAACGCTTTTCTATCTTTAGGAAGGGTAGTGACCAGAATAGCAGAATTATCTCTAAACCAGTTCACAGTGCTGCGCATATTCGCATTAAGATTGGCCTCGGTAAGTTTTCTTGCAGCAGCATTTTCAATATCAAGTACCCACAATTCTACTCCAGTATCTGTAGTATGAGTAAATGCCATCATACTTTCATCTGGTGACCAGGAAAAATTGGTAAGACGAGGGTTTTCCGGAAGTCCGTTGACCTGTACCGGTTCTTTTGCTTTTACAGATTTAACTTTGAAGTTATTGTAATAACGTGCTCTGCTATTAATATTGGTCACGGGGTTAATTCTCAAACCACCCAGGCGTAATTCTTCTTCGCTTAGTTCGGCTATGCTTTTAAATTGATCACGGTACAGGAAGATCATCATTTCTGCATCACTATCTATTAGAGTGGAAGGTGCCAGGGGAACATCGATAAGTTCAAGGATTTCCTGCGGTGGTTTCTGGTAGTCCAGGTTTTCCTGAGCTGCCATTCCATTAAGGAACAGAAAAGATCCCGCCAGACATAACAAAAGTCGGTTCATAATGTGAATTTTAGATTTAAATTTAAATGATTGCAAGCTTAATAGTAGTGTTAATGTTTCTTATATTGCGCGTCGGAATTTTCGCAAATTCATTAAATTTAATAAGAATTATTTTTAATATCATAATTTTTACCCATGTATCAGACAAAAATTGCAGGATTAGGAAAATATGTACCGGAAAATGTTGTCACGAACGATGATCTTTCGAAACTGATGGATACGAACGATGAGTGGATCACCGAGCGTACCGGAATTAAAGAAAGAAGACACATCAAGAAAGGAGATGGCAACACTACTGCAAGCATGGGAGTGAAAGCTGCCAAAATTGCCATCGAAAGAGCTGGAATCTCAAAAGACGATATAGATCTAATTGTATTCGCAACACTAAGTCCAGATTACTATTTTCCTGGGTGTGGTGTTCAGGTTCAGGAAATGCTGGAGATAGATACCTGCCCTGCCCTGGATGTTCGTAACCAGTGTAGCGGATTTATTTACGCAGTTTCAGTAGCAGATCAATTCATCAAGACGGGAATGTATAAGAACGTACTGGTAATTGGTAGTGAGAATCATAGTGGAGGTCTTGATTTTACCACCAGAGGGCGATCGGTTTCAGTTATTTTTGGTGATGGAGCAGGAGCAGCCGTACTTACAAGAAGTGATCACAACGGGCAGGGAATACTTTCCACCCATTTACATTCTGAAGGGAAACACGCACTTGAATTGTCATTGAAAGGACCAAGTACGAACCACTGGGTACCAGAGATCATTGCAGAGAATCCGCAGGGAGATGATATTCCTTACTATCCTTATATGAATGGGCAGTTCGTTTTCAAAAATGCGATCCAGAGATTTTCAGAAGTGATCAATGAAGGGCTTAAGGAAAACGGACTTTCAGTTTCAGATATTGATATGCTTATTCCACACCAGGCGAATTTGAGGATTTCTCAATTCGTTCAGCAAAAGTTTAAGCTTGCTGATGACAAGGTTTATAATAATATTCAGAAATATGGAAATACCACTGCGGCTTCTATTCCTATTGCTCTTACTGAAGCTTGGGAACAGGGTAAAGTAAAAGAAGGAGATACCGTGGTGCTGGCTGCTTTTGGAAGTGGCTTCACCTGGGGAAGTGCTATTATGAAATGGTAGTCAAAAAATTGAAGTAAAAAGACCGGCATTTGCCGGTCTTTTTTTTTAAACACCTTTATAGTATTTATATAGGTCGTAAATTCCGAAGAGAATAAATCCCGCGGCGATCGCAGTTCCAAAATTATCGGTTTCTATCGCAGTTAGTTTTTGATAAAGTCTAAAGCTTCCGTAGCAAATAAAGACGATCCCAAGGATAAGATTCCATTTGTTACGTTGAGGTTTTTCTTCAAGTTCATTATTCATTATCGAAGTCATTTGGGAATGTAGACTTAGCGATCTTCAAAGCTTCGTCGAAATCTTTTTCAAAAACGAATAATAATACCATCCCGTGCGTGGAACCAAAACCAGCAAGCCTGGCCGACTCTACATCGTTTCTCATTCTCGAGTGGATATTGCTTTCGCCAAAAAGTTCCTGCAGGTATTGCACATTTGTTTCCGGTCCGGTATAGACTCTTTTATATTCTTCTGAAGTACTCATATTTTACAAGATAAGATTACAAAATACGAATATACCGAAGTATTTGGCTACTTCATCAAAATTTAATTAAGCGTTGAAATATTTGCTGTCCCAAATTTCTGTACTAAAATTTTTACCCATTTTGAAGCCATAGAAAATAGAGATCCCGGCAAACCATTTAAAGATAAAAAAGAATATCATGAAAAACTGAGTTGTGGATTGCTGCGGACTAAATAATCCATCGGGAACTAAAAGAGCACTAAGAAAGCTGGTGATAAGTAATAGCGCAAGAAAATTCTCAAGAGTTTTAAATGGCCACATGAGTAGTCTTCTTAAAGGATGGAGATCATTTCCCCATTTATGGATGAGGTAATAATAATCATTCCCCATTGGAGCGAATAATAATGGATCATCAGCATTCTTCAGTTTAAATAACTTGGAAGGAGCTATGATCTTAAAACCTTTTAAAATAGTGTCATGTTCATTCTCCAGACTTTTGATTCTGGTGATCGCTTCGTAAGGAATTTCAGATTTAAACAATCCGGAATCCAGGAATCTAAGTCTGTAGATCACACATAACTTATAAATATCATCTTTGTGATAAATTCGGTTTGATTCCAACAGATCGAAATTAAGATCATTCGATTCCTCTTGTATTTCCTGGAGATTTTTATGAATAGTTTCTTCACGGAAGTTGTCCTGCATAAGGATCTCGCGAACCTCATCCATGATCAGCTGCTCATCGATACGTTTATTACGTGTTTTATTTAATTGATGCTGTAGATTCGTGCGGGATATTTTCAACTTCATGTTCATAGTCTTTAAGCTGTACTAAATTAATTATTAAGCTCAAGACTAACAACGACTTACTATATTTTTTCTGCTAATAATCAAAACTTTAGGAGATGTTCTATCTTGTTAAAAGAATCCCAATTGCCTTCAATTTAAAAACCGTTGAAGCAACCTACGCGTAACTTAGATACATAAACTAAACAATTAATTATGAAAAAGTTACAATTACTAAGCTTACTAAGTTTTCTATTCATCGCGACTAGCGGTATTGCTCAAAATTCAAAGAACACTAAAATGGTTGGAGGAGCTGAAATGTACCCAACTAAGAATATCGTAGAAAATGCGGTTAATAGTAAAGATCATACAACTCTGGTTGCTGCGGTAAAGGCTGCTGAACTGGTAGAGGTATTGAGCAGTGATGGACCATTTACAGTATTTGCTCCTACAAACAAGGCTTTTGAAGCACTTCCTGAAGGAACAGTGGAGACTTTGCTAAAAGAAGAAAACAAAAGTAAATTACAGTCAGTTTTGACATACCATGTTCTTGCAGGAGACTTTAAAGCTGCAGACATCGTAAATGCTATCAAAAAAGGAAATGGAAAAGCAACTTTCAAAACCGTAAGCGGTGCAGATATCACTGCTATGATGGATGGAAAGAATGTAAAGGTTAAAGATGCTGCTGGAAATGTAGCTACTGTAACCATAGCAGATGTAAATCAATCAAACGGAGTGATCCATGTAATTGACACAGTTCTTCTACCAACCAAATAATTCAGATTTTCTGAAAATTGTGAAAAAGCGGCTGATAGCCGCTTTTTTCAGTTAAATAAAAGTCAAACCGGGTCTGTAATTTTACTATTCTGTTCTTTCCGGTTACATTCAGAATTACTAAAAAAAAAGCTATGAAAAATTTGAAAACATTTCTCGTTATAAGCATTGTGGCACTCGCTATGGCTTCTTGCGGAAGTAGTGCTCCAACCGCAAAAGACGATCTAAAACAATTAAAATCTTACGACACTTATGCATTCCTGGCGAATAAGGATACGATCCTGAATCGTAAACTGGATAATAAGGCGATCAATTCAACGATTGTTGCGACCATCAACGCGAACATGAAAGAAGAAGGCTTTAGTCTTGATAAGCTACAACCTGATGTTCTCGTATATGTTCACCCAATGTTCGATGAAAAGGTGGCGGTAAACGCAAATCCTGTTTACACGAATTACCCATATTACAAGCCGGGCTTCTTTATTGGTTCTTATTATGAAGATTACCTGTACGAAAACTATTTTACGGTACAGAGAATTAGCGGATCGAGAGTGAAGCAGGTGCCTTATCGTGAGCGCTCGATTGTGATTGATCTAATTGATCGAAGAACGAACGAGATCTTGTGGAGAGGAACTTCCGAAGAGACTATTGAAACTAAGAGAATGGATCGTGAGATTCGTGAATATGTGGATGAGATCTTTAAGGATCTGTAATTTCACGATGATTTAAAGCAAAAAAAACCGTACTCGATGTACGGTTTTTTTGTTTTAATACTACATAGCGAATATTAGCGTAATTCTGCTTTTAATTCCTTTTCAAATCTATACTGAAGCTTACTCATCATCTTATCTACTTGCTTATCTGTAAGCGTTTTGTTCTCGTCCTGGAATACAAAGCTTACTGCGTAACTTTTCTTGCCTTCCGGAAGGTTCTCACCTTCGTAAACATCAAAAAGGCTAACGTCTTTCAATAATTTCTTTTCCGTTTGTTTTGCGATTTGATCGATCTCATCGTAAGTCACAGAATTATCAAGAAGCAAAGCAAAATCTCTTCGCATGCTAGGATACTTCGGAATAGCACTAAACTTATTCTGATGTTGTTTAGCAGCTTCTATGATTTCATCCCAGTTAAAATCTGCGTAAACCACTTCCTGATCTATATCGAATTTCTTCAGAATTGATCTTTTAACCACACCGAAGTCTACCAGTTTAGATTTTTTCGTACTCATCTGAAGGCTTTCAGAAAATACAGAGCTTTTACCTGTCTTGGTTTTAAGTGTATTCAAAATTCCTAATTTCTGAAAAATAGATTCGATCACTCCTTTCAGGTAAAAGAAGTTTCCAGCCGGGAAATTTGGTGCATTCCATGTCTCAGCAGTTCTGTTACCAGACATGAACAAGGAAAGATGTTTCTTTTCTTCCCTGCCACTAACAAAAGAATGATAGGTCTTTCCAAATTCGAAAATGCGAAGATTAACTCGTTTTCGGTTTAGATTGTAACTAATAGCCTCCAGCCCTGAAAAAAGCATTGTTTGTCTCAAAACTGAAAGATCCTGACTTAGAGGATTTAACATTTTTACCTGGTACTCATCTTTAGCATCATCGCTAAAGTCATTATAAGCTGGCGTTGTTAGCGAATTAGCCATGGTTTCATAGAATCCCTGTCCTATAAGCTGCTGAGCGATAAGATTCTGAATCTTATAATCCTCATATTTAGAGGTGTTAGCTACAGATAAGCTTAATTTATCGCCAAACTTGATATTATTGTAACCATAGACTCTAAGGATCTCCTCGATCACATCTGACTCTCTCTGCACATCCACACGATAAGAAGGGATCGTAAGCCCCATCCCGGTTTCTGTAACATTATTCACTCTGATCTCAAGAGAAGCAAGAATAGATTTTATAGTTTCTTCCTCAAGGTTCTCACCAATAAGTTTGTTAACCTTCTCAAAGGTTAGAAAAACCTGGAAGTCTTCGATCTTTTTAAAATAGAGATCATCAATATCGCTGGTGATCTCACCACCAGAAATTTCCTTGATTAGCAGAGCAGCTCTTTTTAAAGCATATTCTACAGAATTGATGTCGATTCCTCTTTCAAACCTAAAAGAAGCATCGGTATTGATCGCGTGTCTTTTTGCAGTTTTTCGAACGCTTACAGGGTTGAAGTAAGCACTTTCAAGAAATATTTGTGTAGTACCTTCGGTTACGCCGCTTCCAAGTCCGCCAAATACTCCGGCGATACAAAGAGGTTTTTCAGCATCACAGATCATGAGGTCTTCAGCATGTAATTCGCGCTCGACTTCATCTAATGTTGTGAATTTAGTTCCTGCCTCAACGGTCTTAACGTTGATCTCGTTACCAGCGATCTTACCGGCATCGAACGCGTGTAGTGGCTGTCCAAGTTCATGCATTACATAATTGGTAGCATCTACAATATTGTTCTTTGGGGCAAGTCCAATTGCTTTCAATCTATTCTGAAGCCATTTCGGGGATTCACCAACCTTTACATCAGATATCGTTACTCCGCAATATCTAGGAGCAAGATTAGAATCATCTACTTTTATCTGGATCTTTAAACTTCTGTTATCAACATGAAAACTACTAACTGAAGGGGTGATGAGTTCAAGAAATTTCCCCTGTTGCTGGTAGCCTGCTTTTAAGTCCCGGGCGACACCCCAGTGACTCATTGCATCTGCACGGTTAGGTGTAAGGCCAATTTCAAAAACTTCGTCGTTTTCTACTTCAAAAAGCTCAGCAACCGGAGTTCCGGGAACCAGCTCATTATCCATCACCATAATACCTTCATGACTCTGGCCTAAACCAAGTTCTTTTTCAGAACAGATCATTCCATAGCTTTCTTCACCACGAATTTTTCCTTTTTTGATCTCCCAGCTTTCACCTTTTTCATCATATAGTACAGTACCAATAGTTGCCACCGGCACTTTCTGTCCTGCTGCGATATTTGGAGCACCACAAACGATCTGTACTTCTTCACCGTTTCCAAGATTCATCCTGGTGAGGTTCAACCTGTCTGCATTTGGATGAGCTTCACAGCTTAAAACATGACCAACTACTACGCCGGCCATACCTCCTTTTACACTTTGAAAAGTATCAATACCTTCTACTTCCAGACCAAGATCTGTAAGAAGTTCTCCGGTAGTCTCTGCATTTTCAGGTAGTTTAATAAACTGTTTTAGCCAGTTGTATGAAATCTTCATGGATTAGTCTTTTTCAGCCAGCAAAGATAGTATTACAGATGGTTTTGTCATAATCTAGAATCCTATTTTGTAGACCTTAAAAAACAAAGGAGACCATTAGTGTCTCCTTCGCTGTTTTATAGTTTAAAATCTTTAATTTTTCCGGGTAAGATTCATTGTTCTGGACTTGTTCCAGCCACTTTCGTTTTCTTCATAAACTGCCCATTTAACCGAGCCGTCTTCTTTTGTAATGTTGTGCTTGAATCTAAGCTGTTGATTGCTTTCATCCAGATAACTCTCCACGATCTCGTATTGATCTGGTCCCATTTCCTTTACTTTCATCTTTGAATTTGAAATTCCTTCAGGCGCATTTCTTCGCATAAAGACCACATCAAATTCATCTTCCAGCGGATTGTATACCATGACTCTTTTACAGCATGGCTTACTATCGCCTGTATCATGATCTACAACCAGCATGGAACCGGCCTCATCAAAAGAAATACGGTTCGAACTATTGGTCGTGTTCATAACTTCACCATTCTGATAAACCTGGGTTTCATTATTCCAGTTTCCAATTAGAAAATTAAGTTGTTTATCCCTGTTTTCGATAATAGCGATCTTAGCCAGACCTGCTTCCATGATCAAATCATCCTGTTCATGATCATGCTTTTCAGCAATGGCAAGAGACTTTTCAATGTATTTAACGGCTTCATCTTTCTTATCCATTTCCAGCAAAACATCAGAAAAGGAATCATAAGGATTGGCTTCCTGCGGATATTCATCGATCTGAGCCTGGAACAACATTTTTGCGGCTTCCAGATCATTTTCTTCCTGCATCAATCTGTATGCTAGAATATTCAAAGGTTCAGCCATGCCTTCGTAAGCGGTATTTGGATTATTCTTCTGGTAGTTCTCCAAAACAGCTTTCGCACCCTGGTTCTTATAGACCTGGTAAAGTTCATCTACACTTGACTGCGCCTGATCCTGCGCATTCATACTAAGAATTAGAAAGAATAATAATGTTCCAATTCCCCATTTAAGTTTAAAATTTCTGCCCATGATATATTGAATTTTGTGGTTAAACCGAAGCTATAAAGGGGCATTCTAAAGTACAGAATAGGTTGAGGCTATTTCCCGGGGGTAAGTCTTCTAAAGATAAATAAAAATTTAATCAATTGATTGTCAGTAGCTAATAAGATTCGGTTAGCTAATGTAATTCCAGATCGTTTTGTTCTTGACCAGCCGTGAATAGGCGTTTTTCACAGTGCTATTTTTTTCGTTCTCCAGGTTTGGATCTTCTTTGAGCAACCTGTTCGCATAAAACCTGGCTGATTGCAGAATTGCATTATCTTTCACGATATCTGCGATCTTTAAATTAAGTACCCCGCTTTGCTGAGTTCCCATAAGATCACCAGGACCTCTTAGCTTCAGGTCAACTTCAGCGATCTCAAAACCATCGTTGGTAGAAGTCATCGTTTCCAATCTCGTTTTACTATCGTTGGAAAGTTTATGACCCGTCATAAGAATGCAAAAACTCTGTTCAGCACCACGTCCAACACGTCCTCTTAACTGGTGCAATTGCGAAAGACCAAATCTCTCCGCACTTTCTATGATCATTACACTGGCGTTAGGAACATTTACGCCGACTTCGATCACAGTAGTAGCGACCATAATATCTGTTTCACCTTTTACAAATCGATCCATTTCAAAATCCTTGTCGGCAGGTTTCATCTGGCCGTGAACAATAGAGATCTGGTTATCTGGAAATTCTCTGGCGATACTTTCGTAGCCATCCATAAGATCTTTATAATCCATTTTTTCAGATTCCTGTATAAGCGGATATACGATATAAACCTGGCGGCCTTTCTGAATCTCATCCCGAATAAAAGCAAAAACCTTTAAGCGATTACTATCATAGCGATGAACGGTTTTAATAGGTTTACGTCCTGGAGGTAATTCATCAATGACCGAAATATCCAGATCTCCATACAAACTCATAGCCAGAGTACGCGGAATTGGAGTTGCAGTCATCACCAGAACATGAGGTGGAATATGGTTCTTCTTCCATAGCTTCGCTCTTTGGGCCACTCCAAAACGATGTTGCTCATCGATCACAGCAAGACCAAGATTCTTAAATTTCACTTTGTCTTCCAGAAGAGCATGGGTACCAATAAGAATATGTATCTCGCCAGATTCCAGTTGTTCATGGATCTCCCGGCGCTCTCTGGTTTTGGTTGATCCGGTAAGCAATCGAATATTCAATTTTAGTTCTACACAAAGTTCTACCAAACTATGATAATGCTGAATGGATAGAATTTCTGTAGGAGCCATCAAACATGCCTGAAAATTATTATCGAGCGCAAGGAGCATGGACATCAGGGCAACAATGGTTTTACCGGAGCCTACATCTCCCTGTAATAGCCTGTTCATCTGGGCGCCGCTTCCCATATCTCCTCGAATTTCCTTGACTACACGTTTTTGAGAATTGGTAAGTTCGAACGGTAAATGATTGCTGTAAAAGTCGTTGAAAATATGACCTACTTTGTCAAAATTGAAACCCTTGATCTTTTGTTTATGCATTAGGTTTCTGCGCAGTAATTGCAGTTGCACATAAAATAGCTCCTCGAATTTGAGTCTGAACTGCGCTTTTGCCAATAGCTCCTGGTTCTTCGGAAAATGAATATTGAATAGCGATTCTGCCTTTCCTAAAAGCTTTAGTTCTTCCAGTAATTCCGGATTCAGACTTTCAGAAAATTTCATCCCGGTTTGTTGCAGCACTTCCTGCATCAATTTCATGATCATTCTATTAGTAACTCCTTTCTTCTGAAGTAATTCAGTAGAAGGATATACCGGTTGCATGGCTACCCTTAAATTCCTCTTATAATCTGATACCAGTTCAAGCTCCGGATGTGGCATACTGAACATCCCACTGTAAAAATGCGTTTTTCCGAAGATGACATAAGGCGTATTCAATTTGATGTTTTCCCTTATCCATTTATGCCCTCTAAACCAGACCAGCTCCATTCTTCCGGTGTCATCAACAAAGTCGGCTACCAGGCGTTTACCTTTCTTCTGTTCAACCATTTTTAGATGGACAATCTTACCAACAATTTGCACTTCCGAAGAATTTTGCTGCAATTGTGCGACCTTATAGAAACCTGTTTTATCTATATATCGATTAGGAAAAAAATTGATGAGGTCTCGATAGGTGCTGATGTTGAGTTCCTTCTTAAAAAGATCGGCCCGGTTGGGACCAACTCCTTTAAGATACTCAATAGGTGTTTGCAGCAGGTTCTGGATCATAAAAACGAAGATATTAAATAGGTTTGATTTACATGGGCGGCGGTGTAGAAACTCGTTTTAATCTTCAGGAATATCTCATAACAGCTTCAATTTTTTGTAATTTGCATGAGATATTTTTATTCTGAATGCGATATTTAACTGCACTTTTTCTAATTCTGAACATGTCTTTTTTACATGCTCAGAAGATTCGTGAACACCAGGTAGAACGATTTGATTTTCAGAAAGTGGATGCTCACCTTAAAATTGATCCGACTCGACAAAAGATCGAGGGAACAGTTTTTTATACGATAGAGGTACTTTATCCTGATGATAGCCTGTTTATAAACGGGAAGGATATGCAATTCGAAAATGTACAGCTAGATGGTAAAAGCATCGATTTTTCAATAGATACTGAAGGAATTTATATTCATCATGACTTCAAGGTGGATAATAGTATTTCCTTATCACTTAACTATGAGGTAACTCCAAAAAAAGCTGTCTACTTCATCAATTGGGGTGATGCTGATATAGCCGAAGAAGAAAGGCAGGTATGGACGCAGGGCCAGGGGAAATACACTTCTAGCTGGTTGCCAAGTATTGATGATATGAATGAGAAAGCAGAATTTGATCTTAGTTTTGAATTTCCCGTTGCTTACGAACTCATCGCTAATGGCGAAAATATCAGCAATGAAATTATAAACGATTCCGTTAGACTGTGGAAATTTGATATGCAAGAACCTATGAGTTCTTATCTGGTTGGATTCGCAGCAGGAAAATATCTTTCCAAAACCAACACTTCAACTTCAGGAATTAAGATTCAGAATTATTATCTACCGCAGGATTCTTTGCTTCTGGAGCCAACTTACAGGCATTCTGCGGGAATCATGGATTTCTTTGAACAGGAAATTGGTATAGAGTATCCATGGCGTAATTATAAGCAGATTCCCGTAAGAGATTTTCTGTATGCTGGTATGGAGAATACTGGAACTACTATTTTTTCTGAATCTCTTATGGTAGACTCAATTGGTTACCATGATCAAAATTATGTAAATGTAAATGCGCATGAGCTGGCACATCAATGGTTTGGAAATTTGGTTACCGAGAAAAGTGGAAAACATCACTGGTTGCACGAAGGTTTTGCCACTTACTATGCATTATTAGCTGAGAAAGAGATCTTCGGGGAAGACTATTTTTACTGGAAATTATACCAGTCGGCTGAGGTTTTAAAGGAATTAAGCGATTCAGGAAAAGGACAGAAATTATTGTCTTCAACCGGAAGTTCCAGTACTTATTATCAAAAAGGAGCCTGGGCTTTACATATTCTAAGGGAAAAAGTTGGTGAGGAAGCTTTTAGAAAAGGAATAAAAAGTTATCTCGAAACTTATGCTTTTAAGAATGTGGAAACCGATAATTTTCTTGCTGAAATGGAAGTTGCTTCGGGAATGGACCTTACTCAGTATAAAATGGATTGGCTAGAACAGTCAGCTTTTAAAGCCAACCAATCGCTGAATGCTTTAAGAGAATCAGAATTTATCAAATCTTACCTTGAGCTTGCTGCACTGCGGGAAACTCCGCTAGAATCGAAACATCAATATCTGGACAAAATCCTGGACTTCCCTGTAAATGATTATTTAGGGCAGGAAGTAGTCTATCAGCTGGCTGGCGAAAATTCAGATTTAAGCAGGAGTTTATATAAAAAGGCATTTGAATCCAACAATCTATATGTAAGACAGGGGATCGCTACCAGTATGCAAACAATTCCCCAGCAATTCCAATCCAGTTTTGAAAGTTTATTAAATGATGAATCCTATCTCACCATCGAAAAGGCATTGTTCAAAATATGGGAAAGATTTCCGCAAAAAAAAGTAGATTATCTGAAGAAAACCAGGAATATCGACGGATTCTACAATAAGAACGTGCGTATGCTCTGGCTAACCTTAAGCCTGGTAACTGCCGAATTCGAGCCGGAAAAAACTTCTGAATATTTTGAGGAATTATCAAATTACACAAATCCATCAAATCCTTTTGAAATCAGGGAAAATGCTTTTGGATATTTATACCAGCTAGGAGCTTTTGATGAAGCTAGTTTGGAGAGCCTGTTGATGGCAACAGATCATCATGCTTACAGGTTCCGGGATTTTGCAAGAAAGTTGCTTGATGAATTGATCGCAAATGAGGAATATCGGGAGAAATTGATAAATGTTTCTGCAGACTTAGAGGAGAAGCATAGCAGGTATTTGAACTCTAAAATTTCAAGTTAGGATGAGAGCACTCGTAATTTCAGGAGGAGGAAGCAAGGGAGCTTTTGCCGGCGGAGTTGCGCAGTATCTTACTGAAGATCTTGGTCGCGATTATGATCTTTTTATAGGAACCTCTACAGGAAGTTTACTTCTTTCTCATATGGCACTGCATAAGGCAGAGAAAGTTAAAAAAGCTTTTACGAGCGTTAATCAATCAAGTATTTTTAGTAGCAGACCATTCCTCATTAAAAAGAAGCACGGGCAGGAAACGATCAGCATCAACCATTTTAATGTTATTCTGAATTTTTTAAAAGGAAGTAAAACCTTCGGAGATAGTTTAAATCTCAAAACCCTGCTTCAGAAGACATTTACAAAAGAAGAATTTAAGCAACTGAAGGATAGCAATAAGGAAGTCGTGGTTACAGTTTCTAATCTATCCCTGAACGAGGTAGAGTATAAGAGTATCAAGGACTACGATTACGATGCATTCATAGATTGGATCTGGATTTCCTGCAATTACACGCCATTCATGAGCCTGGTCACCAAAAACGGATGTGAATATGCTGATGGTGGTTTGGGAAGTATGGTGCCTATTGAGGAAGCGATTAAGCGGGGTGCCACGGAGGTTGATGCGATCATCCTACAAACTGAAGTAACTTATTTCAACAGGATGCCTTCAAAGAATGTATTTTCGCTCATTACCAATCTTTTTGCATTTATGCTAGACAGGATCGAAACTCAGAATATCAGGATTGGAAAATTTTCAGCAGCAAATAAGGATTGTATTATCAATTTTTACTATACTCCAAGCGTTCTAACAACGAATTCTCTTATTTTTGATAAGGAGAAAATGCGGGAATGGTGGGAGAGTGGCTATGAGTTTGCCAAATACAGAAACGAAGAAATTAACGAAATTCAACCTTAATGCGTGCACTGGTAATATCTGGAGGAGGAAGTAAAGGCGCCTTTGCCGGCGGCGTGGCCCAACATCTAATTCAGGAACAAAAAAGAAGGTATGATCTTTTTCTAGGAACCAGTACCGGCAGTTTGCTTATTCCTCACCTCGCTGCAGGAAACATCCAGAAAGTTTACGATATCTATACCAATGTCACGCAAAGAACGATCTTTAGCGTCAATCCTTTCGTAGTCAAGAAAAAAGATGGACGGGAATATGTGACGATCAATTATCTGAATACCGTCTGGCAATTTATAAGACAGCGCCGAACCTTTGGGGAAAGCAAAGCATTACGTAGAAGCATCAGAAAGAACTTCTCTCAGCAGGATTTCAACGAGCTTAAATCCAATATTAAAGATGTAGTCGTAACTGTGTCTAATCTATCCAAGAACAGGGTTGAATATAAATCTATTCACGATTTCGAGTACGACGATTTTTGCGACTGGATCTGGATAAGTTGTAATTATATACCTTTTATGAGTCTCGCGACCAAAGATGGCTTTGAATATGCCGATGGTGGTCTGGGATGTGTGGTTCCAATCCGGGAGGCTATTAAGCGCGGAGCAACAGAAGTGGATGCGATCATTCTGGAAGCTGAAAACATGGAATACAATAAAGTTCTAGGTAAGAATCCTTTTTCATTAATGGTCAACCTCTTCGGTTTCTTGTTGGACCAGGTCGAGTATCATGATATCGTGGAGGGAAAACTTGCCGCGATGAATAAAAAGGTAAAGCTGAATATCTACTATACCCCAACCAAGCTAACAGAAAATTCTCTTGTTTTCAACAAAAAAGATATGACCGACTGGTGGCAGCAGGGTTTTGAGTATGCCGAAAAGAAAGAGATGGAACGTAAAGCTGCGAAATCTTCGTGGTTTAAGCTAGGTTTCTAACTTCTTGTTTGATAAATCCTAAAGCAGCTTCTGTAGGTGCTTGTTTTTCCATCATTGCCTCAAGAATAATCTTTCTAAGATCGTCAGGATTCGATACGCTTTCTTTATCTGAAGCATTTCTGATCATACTTATCATCGCATTTTTCGATGTTCTTATGTAGTCCCAGCATTCGTTGCTAACATAGATTTGCTGCGCTAGATTATGCTCGAATTCCTGTTCGATATTAGCTATTAACAAACTTGTATAAGCTGAAACATCTTCAGCTACAGGCTCAACCCGAAATAGTAATTTACCTGGAGATATTCTTTCCAGAAATAAGGTAAGTCTTTCGTAAGCCTGTAATCTAATAGGTAACGAAGTTTTCTGTTTTTCTCTAAGCAGTAAAAATCTTCTACGATTTTCCTCATTACTGGAATAGGTGTGAAAAAAATAAAAACTTACCAAACCCACGATCGCTGCCGGGAGAATTCCATAGATCAATTGAAAAACATCAAATTCGTTCATAAGTATTAATGTATAGCGTCTTCAGTTATTTGTAGTGATTTTAGATCAAGGTCACCACCTAAGTGTGGACATGTCACTAATTCTGTTACAGACTGGAAATTTACTTTATCCTTAGTGTATCCAAAAGTAGATTCTAATGTATTTGAAAGATTCTTATCACTTAAGTTGATCTCGATATCGTTGGTGGTAAATTGTGCGGGATGTTCATGACCACAGGCATGCGTAATTTGAAGCAGCTCTTTTCTGAATTTTACAAAGTAGAAATTAGTACGCATCGATTTATCTGCAATATCAATACCTCTTTGCAACCATTTATTCTGAGTTGCAATTCCAGTAGGGCAGGTATTGGTATGACAGCTTTGAGCCTGTATACAACCAATACTCATCATCGCTTCCCGGCCAACATTGATACAATCTGCACCTAAAGCAAAAGCCATCGCAGCTTTTGCAGGGAATCCGAGTTTACCAGCCGCTACAAAAACGACCCTATTGGTAAGTTCATATTCCTGAAAGATCTTGTAAACATCACTAAAACCATAGATCCATGGTACTGAAACATGATCTGCGAAACTTGGTGGCGCAGCACCAGTACCGCCTTCACCGCCATCTATGGTAATAAAATCGGGTCCGTGATCTTTAGATTTCATGATTCCGGCAAGTGTATGCCAGTCATCAAGATTTCCAATCGCAGCTTTGATTCCTACCGGAAGTCCTGTAGCCGCTGCAATTTCCTCGAGAAACGTAATCATATCCTCAAGGTTGCCAAATGCTGAATGGTAAGCCGGTGAAAGAACATCCTTTCCCATTGGAACTCCACGAATTTCTGAAATCTCCTGTGAGATCTTTTTTGCTGGAAGAACACCTCCTTTTCCAGGTTTCGCTCCCTGGGATAATTTAAGTTCGATCGCTCTTACTTGTGGATTTTCCTGTACTAATTTGACTAGTTTGGACATGTCGAAATTTCCCTGTTCATCTCTGGTTCCAAAATATCCGGTCCCTATCTGGAAAACAACATCTGCCCCTTTTTTGTGATAAGGAGACAATCCACCTTCACCAGTATTGTGATACGCTCCGGAGAGTTTACAACCTTCATTCAGAGACTCTATAGCCTTTGCTGAAAGTGAACCATAACTCATCGCCGATACATTAATTATTGAAGCCGGTCTAAATGGTCGTTTCCGATTATTGTAAATTCCCATTGCCTTTGCGCAGGGGATCAATCCGGAGTTCTTCTCGTTTGGATGTCCTGCAGGTAATTTATAAGGAAGAATGGAATTTTTGACAAAAATATAGTGCGAAGAATACATGTCCTGGTCTGTACCGAAGCCCTCATAATTATTTTCATTTTTTGCTGAAGCATATATCCAGCTTCTTTCACGCCTGTTGAAAGGTAATTCTTCCCTGTTGTTGGCTACAAGATATTGTCTAATTTCAGGTCCAATGCTTTCCAGGAAGTAGCGTAGATGCCCAACCACCGGGAAATTGTGCTTAATAGTATGCTTCCGATTAAAGAGAACATCGTTAATAGCGATGATTACTAATATGAGTAGTATCCATCCCCACCATGGGATTGAGGTTAAGAAACTTAAAATTTGATCCATTAGGAATTACTTAAAAAATCAAGAGTTAATTGTGTCATTGTCTTTACACCAAGTAAAAGTCCGCTTTCATCAATATGAAAGTCGGGAGTATGATGTCTTGTAGGTTCAGCATCTTCAGGCATTCCACCTAAAAAGAAATAAAATCCTGGGACTTTTTCCTGAAAATATGAAAAATCTTCTCCACCAGTGGTTGCCTTCATTAAATTTACGTTCTCTTTTCCTGCAACATTTTCAAGAGTGGGAAGCATCTGTTGGGTCAGGGCAACATCATTAAAAGTGATCGCGGTATTATTCTGAATATCGATCGTGGCAGAACCACCATATGCCTTGGCAATTGCAGGTACGAGTTCGCGCATTCTGGATAAGATCAATTTCTTGTTTTCCGGATCTAATGTTCTAACGGTACCAATTAGTTCTGCAGTTTCCGGAATAATATTAAATCGCACTCCGCTGGTGATTTTTCCAACCGTTATCACAGAAGCCGACTCAGTTAAATCTGCATTTCTACTGATGATCGTTTGCAGGCCATCAATGATCTTGGCAGAAATAAGTATTGGATCCACACCACTCCATGGGGCTGAACCATGAGCTTGTTTACCCTGAACATTGATCACAAATCTTTCCACTGCTGCCATGGTGCCTTCAGGTTTATACTTGATAGTTCCCACTGGAGTAGCAGCGTTAATATGCAATCCAAAAATGGCATCAATTTTAGGATTTTCAAGAACACCTTCTTTGATCATTAGTGCAGCTCCACCTTCCTCACCTGGCGGTGGTCCCTCTTCAGCAGGTTGGAAAATAAATTTTACAGTGCCATTGATTTTATCTTTATGCTTTGAAAGAATTTCAGCAACACCCATAAGAATTGCGGTGTGAGTATCATGTCCGCAAGCATGCATAACGCCAGTTTGAGAACCTAAGAATTCTGTGGTTTTGATTGACTTAAATTCCAGATCATTTTTTTCTGTTACCGGGAGCGCATCGATATCTGCTCTAAGAGCCAGAGTTTTACCAGGTATGTCACCTTTCAAGATTCCCACAACTCCGGTTTTTGCAATTCCAGTAGTGGTTTTTATACCTAGTGACTCCAAGTGTGCTGCTATCTTTTTAGCGGTTTCGAATTCACGATTGGATAATTCAGGATTTTCGTGAAGATCTCTTCGCCACTCGATCACCTGATCTTCTATATTCTGAAAATCAGCTTCAGGAATATTCTGCTGCGCCTGAAGACCAAGTGTTGCCAGAAGAATGCTTATAGTAATTATATATTTCATATTAGAAAGTTTAGAATTTGATCAATTGAAAATCATCTGCCTGAAGCTGTACAAGTGCCGTCATTGCTGAAAGAGCATACTTAATATCTTTATGGACATTTTCCGGATCTACATTATGATGTGCTGCGCTCTGCCCGCATACGATAAGTTCGACACCGGCTTTTGCCAGTGCTGTAAATAGCGGAGTATTGGGATTTTCTTCAGTTTCAGGATAAGCCTCGGAATACGAAGTATCATCGAGAACATCTTTGGTGGCTGAACCATGAAAGACCAGAGCTAGATGCATATTTTCAGGATCTACTCCAGCTTTTTCATGCATATTCAAAAATCGAGCAGCTGTTTCTACCAGTTTATTGACTTCAGCAGGATCAAAATTCCTATCGATATCAAATACCACTTTGTATACCAGATTGGTATCTACTTCAATTTCGGCATGAGGAACAGCAATGGTTTTGCCATATTCAGAAATAACATTTCCAGCTTCGAATTGCTGGGCAAAAGATAGATTTACCCAAAAAATGGTAAATAGCAAGATCAATTTCTTCATGGAAGTGGGATGCAATAATGTTGAATTTTTAAAGATATTAAAATATCGTGCAATGCTTCAGAAGACTTCCTTAATGTTTAAAAATCGGTTCGATACGGGTTTAGTTTTTTGAGCATTTTAGTTACCTTTCAGCATTAATAAAATGGAGAAGATTTGGAAGCTTACTTAGCTGAATTAAATGATGCACAAAGGGCCCCGGTGCTGCAGAAAGACGGACCAATGATCGTTATTGCCGGTGCGGGATCTGGTAAAACAAGGGTGTTAACCTACAGGATCGCTTACCTGATGAATCAGGGAGTGGATGCGTTCAATATTCTTTCGTTAACCTTTACCAATAAGGCTGCAAGAGAGATGAAACAGCGTATTTCCAAGATCGTTGGAAGTAGCGAAGCGAAGAATCTCTGGATGGGAACTTTCCACTCGGTTTTCGCTAAAATGCTGAGGTTCGAAGCCGATAAACTTGGATACCCATCAAATTTCACCATTTACGATACTCAGGATTCTCATTCGGTGATTAGAGCGATCATAAAAGATATGCGTCTGGACAAGGATGTGTACAAATACAAGCAGGTTTATAACCGAATTTCTTCTTATAAGAACAGTTTGATCACGGTAAAGGCCTATTTCCAGAATCAGGAATTGCAGGAAGCCGATGCCATGTCTAAAAAGCCAAGATTGGGTGAGATCTACCAGCAATATGTAGATCGCTGTTTCAAGGCGGGCGCGATGGACTTTGATGATCTGCTTCTAAAAACGAATGAATTACTGAACAGGTTTCCAGATGTACTGCATAAATACCAGAGTAGATTTAAATATATCCTGGTGGATGAGTACCAGGATACCAATCATTCTCAGTATTTAATCGTAAGAGCACTTTCAGATAAATTTCAGAATATATGTGTGGTAGGTGATGATGCGCAGAGTATCTATGCATTTCGTGGTGCTAATATTAATAATATTCTGAATTTCCAGAAGGATTACGACAATGTTCAAATGTACAGGCTGGAGCAGAATTATAGGTCTACCCGTAACATTGTACATGCTGCCAACTCGATCATTGATAAGAATAAAACCAAGCTGGATAAGATCGTATGGACTGCGAATGATGACGGGCCAAAGATCGTTGTGAACAGATTACTTACAGATGGGGAAGAGGGGCGTTATGTTGCCAGTTCTATCTTTGAGAACAAAATGCAACAACAGCTTAATAATGGTGATTTCGCAATCCTTTACAGAACCAATGCACAGAGTAGGGCGATGGAAGACGCACTGCGGAAGAGAGATATTCCATATAGAATTTATGGCGGACTATCATTTTACCAGCGAAAAGAGATCAAAGATGTTCTCTCTTATCTCAGACTTATACTGAATAATAAGGATGAAGAAGCTCTTAAAAGAGTGATCAATTATCCAGCACGAGGAATTGGCCAGACCACAATGGACAGGCTTTCTGTAACCGCCAATCAGCATAACAGGTCAATTTTTGAAGTTATTCAGAATCTGGATAAACTTGATCTTAAGATCAATCGTGGAACGCAGACTAAACTGGAGAATTTTGTAAATATGATCCAGAGTTTTGCTATTTCTAACGAAACTATGGATTCCTTCCAGATCGCTGAAATGGTTACTAAGAAGACGGGGCTAGTTCAGGAACTTAAAAAAGATGGTACACCTGAAGGAATTGCCAGAATTGAAAATATTGAGGAATTGCTTAATGGTATCAGGGATTTTGTGGAAGGCCAGCGGGAGATCGCAGACGCCACTGGATCTCTATCAGAATTTCTTGAAGATGTGGCACTTGCTACAGATCTGGATAATGATACCGGTGATGATGATCGTGTTGCTTTAATGACCATTCACCTGGCCAAAGGTCTTGAATTTCCATACGTATATATCGTAGGAATGGAGGAAGATCTTTTTCCATCGGGGATGAGTATGAATACCAGAAGTGAACTTGAAGAAGAACGCCGATTGTTCTATGTAGCTATAACCAGGGCAGAGAAGCAGGCCTATCTAACCTATACACTTTCCAGGTATCGCTGGGGTAAACTTGTAGATGCCGAGCCTAGTAGATTTATTGAAGAGATTGACGAGCAATACCTGGAAACTCTGGTGCCACAGGATGATTATAAGTACAAGCCATTAATAGACACAGATATCTTTGGGGACGATGTGGATAAGAGTAAATTAAGACAATCCAAACCCAGAACAGGAACTCCACCTCCAGCACATAAACCTTCAGAAGAACAGTTGCGTAAACTTAGGAAACTAAGACCAGCTGCGAAAGAACCGGAGAAAGCGATGAATACCTTGAATCTTTCCGCAGGGGATGAAGTGGAACATATGCGCTTTGGAAAAGGTAAAGTTCTTAAACTTGAAGGTTTTGGTCAGGATCGAAAAGCTGAAATCGAATTTGAACAGGGCGGTATCAAAAATTTACTCTTACGTTTTGCTAAGCTGAAAATTCTTTCCTAAAAATTTCTAGGATTACTGTAGAAAATACATATATTAGCTCAGAGTCGTTTAAATCCCTACATTTTTACAACTCCAAAAACCAAATAAAAAACAACGTTTTTATAGAGACCTGCTTTTAGGTCTCTTTTTTTATGCCTCTTCGGGAATACGTTAATCTTCTTTTAAAACACTGTTAGCGATTTATTTAAATTTCTTCGGAAGATTGATCTATCAACTATCTTGAGAAAAAAAGTTATGATCAAAGAAGGAAGTAAAGTAAAATGGGAATGGGGAAATGGAACTGCAGAAGGAAAAGTGCAAAGTACATTTACCAAGAAAGTAACCCGAACAATCGATGGAAATGAAGTGACCCGCGACGGAGAAGAAGGCAACAAAGCATTGTATATCGAACAGGAAGATGGTAGCAATGTCCTTAAACTTGAAAGCGAAGTTAAAAAGGCGGACTAAGACCTTAGATTTACGTGGAATATCTTAATTTTAAGAAGATCAAAAACATACTAATATGGCTGAACTTCTTAGAATTTACGATGAAAATCCCGCACCAAAACATATAAATAAGGTAGTAGAGGTCCTCAAAAAAGGAGGTCTTATTATCTATCCAACCGATACTATATATGGGTTGGGATGTGATATTACCAATAATAGTGCATTAGAAAAGATTGCCAGGATCAAGAAAGTAAAGCTGGAAAAAGCTAATTTTTCCTTTGTTTGCGAAGATCTTAGCAATCTTTCTGATTATGTGAAGCAAATCGACACAACTACCTTTAAGATACTTAAACGATGTCTACCGGGACCGTACACCTTTATACTCCCTGGAGGAAACAATCTTCCAAGTGTTTTCAAAAAGAAAAAAACCGTAGGAATCAGGGTTCCAGATAATTCCATTTGCCAGGCGATTGTCAAAGCTCTTGGAAACCCAATAATTTCAACCTCAATTCGGGATGAAGATGAGGTGTTGGAATATAGTACAGATCCAGAATTGATTCGGGAGAAATGGGACAACCTGGTGGATTTGGTTATCGATGGTGGTTACGGCGATAATGTTGCTTCAACCGTAATTGACCTTACAACGCCAGAACCGGAAGTAATCCGGGAAGGGAAAGGTTCCCTTGAAATCATGTAAAATTTTAGGATTTCCCAAACTTTCTAGTTAATTCGCTATTAAAGCTTGTTCAGGGTTTTTCAAACTCGGTATGAGATAGTAACTTAAAAGAAAAATTAAATTATGAGTACATTAGAAACTACAACTGAAGTTAAGGGGCAACCTATTAATTTATATTATGAAGACTATGGTGAAGGTAAACCGGTAATTTTAATTCACGGTTGGCCATTAAGTCATAGAATGTGGGAATACCAAATAGAATCTATCGTTGAGGCAGGATTTAGATGTATTGCCTACGATCGTAGAGGTTTTGGAGCAAGTGATAAGCCTTGGACTGGATATGATTATGATTCGCTGGCGAAGGATTTAAATGATCTAATTACTAAATTAGACCTTACAGATGCTACGATTGTCGGTTTTTCAATGGGTGGAGGGGAAGTAGCCCGCTATATCGCAAACTACGGAACTTCTAAATTGAGTAAAGCAGCATTAATTTCGGCGGTGCCACCATTTATGCTGAAGACTGATGATAATCCTGATGGTTTGGATGCAGAGACATTTGAAGGTTTCAAAAAGAATCTTAGAAAAGATCGTCCCGGATTTTTATCAGAATTTGGAGACCAATTCCTGAATTTCGAAGACAATTCAGATCGAATTAGTGAAGATATGGCGCACTATTACTGGTCTATAGGATGTCAGGCATCACCGAATGCAACTTTGGAATGTGTAGACTCTTTCGGAAAAACAGATTTTAGAGAAGATCTGAAGAAATTTGATATTCCTACGCTAGTTGTTCATGGTACCGCAGATCAAGTAGTACCTATTGAAATGTCTGGAAAAAAGAGTGCTGAAATGATAGCAAATAGTGAATACCACGAGGTGATGGATGCTCCTCACGGTCTTGTTCTGACTCACACTGCAGAGTTTAACAGATTACTCGTAGATTTTCTTAAGAAGTAATCTGTAATTAACTTAATGAATGAAGCCCTCTAGCGAGGGCTTTTTTTATTACATAGATTCTAAAAACGCCTTATGTATTTCTGAAGGCTTTCCTGGTTTTCCTTTCTTTTTCTCAGAGAACGCCAGTTCGAAACCGCTTTGGGCTGCTTTTAATCTTTGAGCAGGTGTTCCATGATGACCTGGGCTTTCAGTAAAACAATCTCCAGAATTATAGCTCATGTCGAAAAATGATTCGAGTCGCTTCCAATTATAAGTTGCACCTCTTTTATGTCCTAGAAAATAAGCTGCTGCAAAATCGGCCTCTAATTCTCGCAAAAGCTCAGGATTTTCTGTGTAGTCGTTCTCCCATTGTTGGTCATATTCGAATTGAGCCTGGTGCCACCATTCGTGAGCGAGGAGTCCGCTAAAGGCTATTTCTCCGGGAATCCCTGATTCTTCCAGTACTTCCAAAATACCATCGCTTATGACCAGAAGACCATTTGATCTGGTAAATGCATCGAGGGCGAAGAAGTTATTTTTGGGGATCTGGCTACTATTCTGATAAGCCTCAATAATTTGTAAAGCTTTAATTCTGGCATCTGTAGCATTGCGAACACTGCGATCGAAGCTTTCGATCATATCTGCTAATTGCTGTGGATCTTCCAGGGTTTCGGTATGCTGCCCATTTAAATAGATCTGTTGGTCAAGCTGCCAGAATTTCTGAAGCTCTCGTATGCGTTTATCTGCTAGACGATCGTATTGCCCGTCCCTGCCATAATAATTCGGACCTATATAATGTGTAACGTATTTGCTATGAAGGTCTCTTAAATAGAAGACCATCTCAACATCAAAATATGGATCTTGAATTAAACTCTCGAAATTCTTCTGAAGTAGATTTTGAAACGTAGTAATTTCGCAGGATTGGTTTTTAGCCGGAGGATATTCAATCTCGGTAAGCATTTTATAAAAATTGAGATCAATTTCTCTAATTTCAAACTCAGCTGAAGTATAAATGTTATCTGTTGATTCTGTCTTAGTTTCAATAGTTTCCGAGGAGCAGGATACCTGGAACAGGGAGAGACCTAGAAAAAGTATTCCGCTACTAATTTTGAGTGCTTTCATAATTAGTGATTTAGAGAGTAGGGAATACTACTAAAATAATCTAAAACATTGAATATCAGATGTTAAATCTGATAAATAAAAAAAGCCTCTGCAATGCAGAGGCTTTGATATATAGAAAAAAGGTTTCTTATTAGTTAGACTGAGAACTAGCTTTCTCCATTCCATCTTCGATCATACTGTAGAATTGATCAAGTTTAGGAAGAACAACAATTCTTGTTCTACGGTTCTTAGCACGACCTTCAGCAGTTTCGTTGCTTGCAAGTGGTACATAGTAAGATCTACCTGCAGCAGTCATACGCGCTGGCTCAACACCAAACTCATCCTGAAGAACACGTACTACAGAAGTTGCACGTTTCACACTTAGATCCCAGTTATCTTCGAACATAGAAGTGCTAATAGCTTTGTCATCTGTATGACCTTCTACCATAAATTCGATATTTGGCTTGTTGTTTACAACAGTAGCTACTTTACCAAGAACTTCTTTCGCACGAGATGTTACGTTGTAACGACCACTATCGAAAAGTAATTTGTCTGAAATAGATACGTATACAACACCTTTTTCAACATTGATCTCGATATCCTCATCGTTAAGGTTACCAAGAGCTCCTTTAAGACTGGTTACTAGAGCAAGAGTTACAGAATCTTTCTTGTTCATTGCATCTTGCATAGAACGAATTGCAAGGTCCTTTTCTTTGATACTTTCCAAAGAACGTTCCATGTTCTCAGCTTCTTTCTTAGAAAGAGTTGCTAAGTTCCCAACGTTGTTCAATAACGCAGCATTTGTATTATTTAAGTTTGCAACCTGGCTATTTAGACGCTCTTTTTCATCAAGACAAGAGTTCAATTTTACTGTAGCAGTATTTAATTGATCCTGAGTTTCACGTTGTTTTGTTTCGAGTTCATTGTATTTTTTCTGTGAAACACATGAAGATAGCAAAAGGGCCGCAGTAGCCGACATTAGCATGATTTTTTTCATAACTAGTTTCTTAAATTTTAAATTGTTTAGAGGCCAAAAATATCAAAAAAATAGCAAGGTGGAAAGCTATTTTAACATTTCCTTTCTATATTATTTTTCCAGTTCACCATAGCGTGCCTTTTTAAGGATAAAATGTTGATACACAATAGAACGCAATTCATAATATCGCTCAATTTTAAATTGATCAGGACGCTTTTTCCTAATCTTGTTTAATGATGAATAGAAGCTGCCATGAGCTTTTAAAATTGCCGTAAAATGATCCACTTTTCCTTCGCTTAAAAACTTCAGAGCAGCAACTCCGTCAAGGATCATTCTTCCAAATAATATTGGGAGTAAATCTGTCGATCTAAGGTTTTTCAGCAGTAAAAAAAGACCATTTCTAAAATTATAATAGGTTTTTTTGGGATCCATACTTGATAAGGTCGCTCCACCTACGTGGTAAACGACAGAATCTGCTGTATATTTTATTCGATATCCCATATTCTGAATTCTCCAGCAAAGATCTATTTCTTCTTGGTGAGCGAAGAAGTCTTCGTCGAGTCCGCCAGCTTCCTGGTAAACTGAATTTCTAATGGCAAAGCAGGCACCTGAAGCCCAGAAGATTTCATGGTTATCATCATACTGTCCTTTATCTTCCTCCATTTTCTGAAAGATCCTTCCCCGGCAGAAAGGATATCCAAATTGATCAAGATATCCACCGGCTGCACCGGCATATTCAAAATGATCCTTTTTCTTGTAATCCAGTATTTTTGGCTGAATTGCCGCCACATCTGGTTCATTTTGAAAGATTTCAAGTATAGGAACTAGCCAGTTGCTGGTCACCTTCACATCACTATTCAGTAAAATGATAATTTCTTCGGAAACGGACTTTAAAGCCTCGTTATATCCGCCAGCATAACCATTATTCGACTTATTCTGAATAATATGCACCTCTGGGAAGCTGCTCTTTAATATCGCTACAGATTCATCTGTAGAATTATTATCGGCTACGTAGATCTGCGCCTCTTCAGAATTTTTAATAACCGAAGGCAGGAATTTTTTCAACAGATCTTTCCCGTTCCAGTTGAGGATAACTACAGCTATATTCATGCTCGTTGATATTCCGGTAATTCGGTTAGAAAAATATAAGTTTCCTTTTCATAATCCATCTGGCAAAAGTAATGTTCGATTCCATTAGTTACCATCAAATAATTTGCCTTTAAGCTCAGGTTATACCTGGCGATCTGGTCGAACGTGTCCTGGGTGATTTTAATTTTTGGTGCTTTACATTCCACGATAATATGGATATTCCCTTTTGGCTCGAACACAACCACATCATACCTTTTGGTGAGACCGGCGATCTTTAATTGCTTTTCAACATTGATAAGACTTACCGGATAATTTTTCTCTTTTTCCAGAAACTTCACAGTATGCTGACGTACCCATTCTTCAGGTGTAAGGATGATAAACTTTTTCCGTAGATCGTCAAAAACAGCTACTTTATTTTGATTATTTTTGAACCGAAATGAGTAGGATGGGAAATTCAGCTTCTGCATTTTTCAAAAGTAATGAAGATTATTCAGTGATAAAATATCACATTCAGTTTTCCATCAATTCATAAATCGCCGTAAACTCCTCTATGGACGAAGCCAGAAAAATTGTAAACGAGATCAAACAAGGTGATATCAAACCTATCTATTTCCTGATGGGTGAGGAAACCTTCTATATCGACGGAATTTCGAATTATATCGCAGACAATCTTCTTTCCGAAGAGGAAAAGGGGTTTAATCAAATGACCCTCTACGGAAGAGATACGAATATCGAGGAGATCGTGAGTAACGCCAAGCGGTATCCAATGATGGCTGAAAGGCAGGTGATTATTGTAAAAGAAGCTCAGGATCTTTCCAGAACGATCGAGAAACTTGCAGATTACGCTGAAAATCCTCAGCCAACCACAGTACTGGTGATGTGCTATAAATATAAGAAGATCGATAAGCGCCGGAAGCTGCATAAAACCATTGCGAAAACTGGTCTTATTTTCGAAAGTAAACGACTTTATGAGAACCAGGTGGGAGATTGGATCATGAAGACGATGAAAAGTCGGGGATACTCCATTTCTCCAAAAGCTTCTCAAATGCTTGTTGAATTCCTGGGAACAGATCTCGGAAAGATCGATAACGAACTTCAAAAGCTTCAGCTTATTTGCAAGAAGGAAACGCTTATTAGTCCGGAGATTATTGAAGAAAATATCGGGATTAGCAAAGATTTCAACAATTTCGAATTGCGTAAGGCGATTGGAGAAAGAGATAATTTAAAGGCGCATAGAATAATCAATTATTTTGCTCAGAACCCTAAAGACAATCCACTGGTAGTGACCATTAGTCTGCTATTTTCATATTTTTCCCAGATCCTGCAATACCATGGTCTCAATGACAAATCCAAAGGAGCGGTTTCCAAACAACTAAAGATTAGTCCTTATTTTGTGGGTGATTATATCACCGCCGCGAGAAATTTTCCAATGAAAAAAGTAAGTAAGGTGATTAGCGATCTGCACGAAACTGATGTGAAAAGTAAAGGTGTAGGCGCTGCAAATGTTTCTCAGGGAGATCTTCTTAAAGAACTTCTTGTAAAAATTATGAACTAAATGAGCAAATTTTCAACCTGGGTTGGTGCGGCAAGGCTGAGAACACTTCCATTATCCATTTCAGGGATAATTGTAGGAAGTAGTATCGCTGCGCAACAGGGGCAGTTCAACCTCGCAATTTTTAGTCTCGCTCTGGGAACTACTCTTGGTTTACAGATCCTTTCTAACTTTGCTAATGATTATGGTGACGGAGTAAAAGGAACCGACAATGAGGACCGGATTGGGCCCATGCGTGCCTTACAAAGCGGGATCATCACTCAGAAGGAAATGCTTCGAGCCATGGTTATTACCGCGGTTGCAACTTTTATTCTGGCTGTATTACTGATCTATGCTTCTTTCGAAGACGAAAACTGGATCCCTGCACTGGTGTTTTTGATGCTGGGAATAGGTGCTATCGTCGCTGCGATCAAATACACGGTAGGAAATTCTGCTTATGGATATCGAGGTAGAGGAGATATTTTTGTTTTTATATTTTTTGGACTGGTTGCCGTCTATGGTAGCTACTTTTTATATACACATAATCACAACTTTGTAAGCTTCTTTCCGGCAGTAGCGATTGGTTTTTTGAGTGTCGCGGTTCTCAATCTTAATAATCTTCGGGATAGAATTTCAGATGCGAAAGCTGGTAAAAATACGCTGGTGGTGAAGTTGGGGGAACGCAAAGCCAAGAATTACCATTACCTGCTAATTATTGGAGCTTTGTTCTTTATGTTGATCTATTCAGCAATGGTTTCCAGGGAACTGGATGATTATATGTATTTGCTAGGTTTTATGCCACTTATCTTCCATTTGATGCGCGTGGATAAGAATGAGAATCCTAAAGATCTGGATCCCGAGCTAAAGATAGTGGCGCTTTCAACATTTGGTATCTCTATACTATTTGGTATAGGACTTGTTCTGTAAGGTTTAAGTTTAACAAAACTATATAGTCAGCTAATTATAGGAATTTAGCCGAATCCTTATTTTTATAAAAACCGAAAAACTCATTTTATGAAAGTTACATTTTACGGACAGAATTCGCTTGCTCTCGAGATTGGAAATAAACATATTATCGTAGATCCTTTTATTACCGGAAACGATCTCTCCAAGGATAAAGTAGATATTAAAGAATTAAAGGCTGATTACATTTTGCTAACCCATGCGCACGAAGATCATGTGCTGGATGCTGAAGCGATCGCTAAAAATACGGGCGCCAAGATTGTGAGTAACTACGAGATCGCTAATCATTATGGAGATAAAGGCTTTGAGGTACATCCCATGAACCATGGTGGTAGCTGGGATTTTGACTTCGGAAGAGTTAAATATGTGAATGCTTTGCATACCAGTTCATTTCCCGATGGCAAGTATGGAGGACAACCCGGCGGTTTTGTGATCGAAACTGATAGCGGGAATATTTATATCGCCGGTGACACAGCTTTGACGCTCGACATGAAATTGATACCCATGAGAACTAAAATTGATCTTGCTGTTCTTCCAATTGGCGACAACTTTACCATGGGTGTGGAAGATGCGATCATCGCCAGTGATTTCATCGAATGTAATCGTATCCTTGGATGTCATTATGATACCTTCGGCTTTATTGAAATCGACCATGATGATGCTAAAAAGAAATTTGCCGCCAAGGGTAAAGATCTTTTACTGCTCGATATTGGTGAATCTGTTGAAGTATAGTTATGAAAGCTTCTTACAAACGATACCTTTTAGAATTCAAACGCCCCAGTGGAACTTCCCGGGGCGTTCTTACTGAAAAAGAAACGTGGTTCCTGAAGATCGAGGATAATGAACGTTACGGTATAGGCGAATGTGGAATTCTAAGATCATTAAGTTATGATGATCGTCCAGATTACGAGGATAAACTTCATTGGGTTTGTGAAAATATCAACCTGGGAAAGGAAATGCTATGGGAAGAATTACGCGAATTCCCCAGTATCCAGTTCGGAGTTGAAATGGCGTTTCGCAGCCTCGATTCAAGCACTCTTTTCGAATTATTTCCTTCGGAATTTACTCAGGGAAAGGATCACATTCCAATTAACGGACTCATATGGATGGGTGACAAGGAATTTATGAAAAAACAAATTTCAGAAAAGATCGACCAGGGTTTTCGTTGTATTAAACTGAAAATTGGGGCGATAGATTTCGAAACTGAAATTGAATTGCTGAAATCTATTCGGGAAAATTTTTCCGCAGAATCCATGGAGTTAAGGGTAGATGCAAACGGAGCTTTTCATCCAACAGAAGCCTTGCAGAAATTAGAGCGGCTTTCAAAATTCGACCTTCATAGCATTGAACAGCCAATCAAGCAAGGCCAAATACCGGAAATGACTCAGTTATGCTCAAAGACGCCAATTCCAATTGCACTCGACGAAGAATTGATAGGAGTCACAGATGTAACAGAAAAGGCTAAACTGATACAAACTATACAACCACAATATGCCATTTACAAACCAAGTTTGATCGGTGGAATGAAAGGCACACAGGAATGGATCGATATCTGTGAAGCCAACCAGGTGAAATGGTGGATCACCAGCGCACTGGAAAGCAATGTAGGACTCAATGCAATCGCGCAGTGGACTTACACGCTGAATACAGATCTTCCGCAAGGTTTGGGAACTGGTGGTTTGTATACAAATAACTTTACCAGTCCATTGCTGGTGCAGAATGGTAAAATTCAATATGATCCTCAGGTAAACTGGGATTTTAAATTTTAAGTAAACTATGTTTATAGCGCAAGCGTTCAAATACGAACATTCTTTCTGGAGATATCTCGTGATTCCGATTCTGTTTTTTGGGTTAATGTCCCTTAATTATGTAGCGGTTGAAATGCTGGATCTGGATGTGAATGAAATGATGCGGCAACAAATTGAAAGTAAAGGTTCCAACAGGGTGCTTTTCGAGAATCTGTTATCATTCCTTGTGTTTCTTGCCGGGCTCTTGCTTTGGGTTAAATATGTTCATAAACAGCCAATTAAAACCCTGACCACCAGTCGCGAAAAAGTGGACTGGAGTAGATTCTGGTTTGCCTTTGCTCTGGTTGCTGTTTTCAACATCGGGATTACTGTTCTGGATTATTATTCGAATCCGCAGGATTATGTCTTTAATTTTCAATGGGAACCATTTTTATATCTTCTTTTGATTTCAGTTTTTCTGATTCCTATTCAAACGAGTTTTGAGGAATATTTCTTCAGAGGCTATTTGATGCAGGGCATAGGTGTGCTTGCTAAAAACAGGTGGATCCCTTTGGTGCTTACTTCTGTGGTTTTTGGTGGATTGCATTATTTTAATCCTGAAGTAACCAAACTGGGTAACATAATTATGATCTATTATATTGGAACTGGTTTTATGCTTGGGATCATGACTTTGATGGATGAGGGAATGGAGCTTGCTTTAGGATTTCATGCTGCGAATAATTTAATTACAGCCTTACTTGTTACTGCCGACTGGACTGCATTCCAGACGAATTCTATCTTAAAGGATGTCTCAGAACCATCTGCAGGCTGGGATGTGTTGATTCCTGTTTTAATCATATACCCGATCTTCCTTTTCATCTTTGCCAGGAAATATAAATGGAATAACTGGTCTGAAAAGCTCTTCGGAAGAGTGAAAAGACCTGAAATTGTAACAATTACTTAGGATATTCAGGAATTTAATTGCAAATTCTTAACTTTAAGTAATCGCTGAATGTCCAACTTAGCTTGAAGTATGAATAACAATTACAAGATTCCTGAAACTCACCCTGACTTTAGGTTGAATAAACGGCACTTCACAAATGCCGAATTGAAGCATATCGCTTATAGTTATATCAAGGAAGGTGAGCCGTTTGAACAGCAAATTGGTAATTTCCTGCTTGACTGGTTAAAACCGACAGATTATATAGAAGTACATACTTCGGGGTCTACGGGAAAACCCAAAAAGATCAGGCTTATCAAGGAGCACATGATCAACTCTGCACTGGCGACTTCAAAATTCTTTAAACTTCCTAATCATACCAAAGCATTATTATGTCTTCCTGTAGATTATATAGCTGGGAAAATGATGCTGGTAAGAGCAATGTTTTTAGGTTGGGACCTGGACTCGGTTCCACCATCTTCAAATCCTTTCGATCAGCTATTCAAGGTCTATGATTTTTCAGCCATGACTCCATTTCAGCTGGATAACTCGATAGGAAGGCTTCATCTGGTGAAAAAACTTATTATTGGTGGAGGAGCAGTTTCACCGAGATTACGAAAAATGCTGGTAGATATAGATACCCGGATTTACGAAACCTACGGAATGACGGAAACCTGTAGTCATATAGCCGCAAAACGTTTGAATCCTACGAAGAAGAAAGTATCAAATGCCTTCAAATTATTACCGAATGTAAGTATCACTAAAGATGACCGCGATTGTCTTGTGATCAAAGCTCCAAAAGTACTGGACGAGGAAATTGTGACTAACGATGTTGTAGAGATCGTTACTTATAAAAAGTTTATCTGGAAAGGGAGATATGATAATGTGATCAATTCCGGAGGAATAAAGATCTTTCCTGAAGAAATAGAACGTAAGATCAATAAGAAACTGGATCATAGATTTTTTATCACTTCAATGCCAGACGATGCTCTGGGCGAAAAAGTTGTCATGTTCGTGGAAGATGATTTTTCCGAAGAAAGACTCACGGAGCTTAGGGAAATGGTCGAGAATATGAAATCGCTTGGGAAATATGAGAAACCAAGAAAGATCTATTTGATCGCTAAATTCGAAGAAACTCCGAACGGTAAGATTCACCGTGAAAATACAGCTAAAAGTAAAGTGGCTTAAATTATGATTAGAACTGCTCTTATCATTTTAATTCTGTTCAATGTGAATGAAAAACTAATATTCGATTTTAATTCTGATACCAAAATCAGTGACTGGGTGGTAGTGGAAGATCGCGTCATGGGTGGTAGATCCAATGCTGAGATTCATCTTACCGATGAAGGCCATGCTAAATTTAGTGGTAAAGTTTCGCTTGAAAACAATGGAGGTTTTGCTTCAGTACGACATCGATTAAATGTTGAAGGAGTAAAGAATTTCAGTAAAGCAGTAATCAGGCTTAAAGGCGATGGTAAGAATTATCAATTCCGACTCAAGAATAAATCAAATGATCGTCACTCCTATATACAGGAATTCTCTACCAATGGTGAATGGCAGGAAATTGAGCTTGACTTAGCAAAAATGTACCCTGGGTTTCGAGGCAGAAAATTAGATATTCCCAACTGGGACCATGATATCATACAGGAAATCACCTTTCTTATTGGTAATAAGAAAAATGAAGAATTCAGTTTATTAATAGATTATATTCGACTGAAATAAATCCATTCCCATCATCCTACACTTATGCGTTATTTACTAGGTTTTATACTTTGTATGCTCACTTTTAGTGCTCATACCCAAATACTTTCAGAAAAAGATCGCGCCTCTGTTCGCGATGAGATACTTGCGGAGCGATTTGATAAGCTTCTGCCAGTCTTGATGGATCGAGCTGAAGTTGATATGTGGGTGATCATTTCAAGAGAATATAATGAGGACCCTGTGATGAAAACTATGCTTCCTTCCACCTGGCTAAATGCGAGAAGACGAACCATGCTGGTGTTTTCCAGAAAGGGAGATTCTATAGAAAAACTTGCGGTCGCCCGTTATAATATTGGCGATGCCATCAAGTCTGCCTGGGACAAGGAGAAGCAGCCCGATCAATGGAAAGCACTCGCAGATATAATTAGCTCACGAAATCCAGAAAAAATCGGGATCAATATTTCTGATAATTATGGTCTTGCAGACGGATTGGTCAAAACCGATTATGAGGAACTTCTAAAAAGTTTGCCGCAAGAATATCATTCGAGGTTGATTTCTGCGGAAGATCTTGCCGTAGGATGGATAGAAACCCGGACTCTTAAAGAGATGCTATTATTTAGTTCACTCGTTGAGCTAACACACGAGCTCATTGAAGAAGCTTTTAGTACTCAGGTGATAGAACCGGGCGTAACGACTACAGATGACGTGGTCTGGTGGTTACGACAAAAAGTGACCGATCTGGGACTGGAAACCTGGTTTCATCCAACCGTGGATATTCAGAGGAGCAACGAGCAACTTGTGGATCATATCACTGCATTCAGTGATGAAAACCGAAGCGATATTATTCTGAAAGGAGATCTGCTTCATTGTGACTTCGGAATTTCATATTTGGGTTTGAATACAGATTGCCAGCAGATGGCTTATGTTCTTCAGGATACCGAAACTGAAGCTCCACAATTCTTACAGAAAGCCCTGACAAAAGGAAACAGGTTGCAGGATATTCTAACTGAAAATTTTAAAACTGGCATAACAGGAAATGAAATTCTGGCTGCGAGTCTGGAAAAGGCAAAAGCTGAAGGTTTAAAACCCTCGATCTATACACATCCACTGGGGCTTTACGGGCATTCTGCAGGACCAACCATTGGAATGTGGGATCAACAAGGTGGAGTTCCTGGGACTGGGGACTACCCACTTTATGAGGACACGGCCTATGCAATTGAATTAAATACTGAAGTGAACATTCCAGAATGGGATAAGGATATAAGAATCATGCTGGAAGAAGCAGGGTTCTGGGGAAAAGAAGGCTTTCGATACGTGAATAAGAGACAGACGTCTTTAATTTTGATAGATCCCTCTGCGGAATAAAAAAAAGCAGCTTTTCAGCTGCTTTTTTTTATTATTTAATTTTCTCTACCCGAACATAGAATTCTAACTCATTCAGTGTGACCTCATCCAGTTCTTCACCGGTTTCCATACGTTGCCATTCTGAAGTTGCATCGAGTCTTATCTCCTCTTCATCTAAAAAAATATCTACAGGCATGCTAAAATTAATAACATCTGCTTTCCATCGATACTGGAAGTGATCATCTCCCTGTTTTAGTTGTAATACCGGTAATGCTGAATGTCGCAAATATTGATCGAAAACCGGCTTTAAATCCACATTGGTAGCTTTATCGAAAAAAGTCTCCGTATCTTCCGTAGTAATGGTTTTATGTCTGTAAGTGCTGGTATAGTCTCTCAGAGTGTTCCACCATAGTTCGTCATCATCATAAATACTTCTGATCATATTCAGAAGATTTGCTCCTTTAAAATACATGTCTCCGGAACCTTCAGAATTAACACAATAATCTCCAATAATTGTGCTGTTATTACTAATGCCTCGTCTTGTCCCTTTTAGATATTCCTGAGCTTTTTCCTTACCCCAACGGCATTCTACGTAAATAGATTCAGTATAACTGGTAAAACCTTCCTGTACCCACATATCTGCAATATCCTTAGCGGTGATGCTATTCCCATACCATTCGTGACCAGATTCGTGGATAATAATGTAATCCCAAAGTAGTCCGATTCCGGTTCCGGAAAGATCATTTCCAAGGTAACCTTTCATATACTCGTTCCCATAAGCCACAGCCGACTGGTGTTCCATTCCTAAATAAGGAGTTTCTACGAGTTTAAATCCATCTTCTTCAAATGGATAAGGACCCATTTTTTCATAAAAGCAAGCCATCATATCCTGAACCTCTTCGAATTGTTTCTTTGCTTTTTCGAGGTTGTAGGGCAAGACATAATAATCCAGATCAAGATCTTTAAATTTATCTGAGAAATGAGTATAATTCCCAATATTGATCATGATGTTGTAGTTGTTAATGGGACTTTTAACTGCCCATTTCCACTTCGTGTATCCATCTTTCAACTCTTCTTTCCCTAAAAACCTTCCGTTGGAGACATTCATGAGTCCGTTTGGAACCGCAATATCTATTTGAGCAGCGTCCGGTTCATCGCTTTGATGGTCTTTATTAGGATACCAGAGACTTGCGCCGGTTCCTTGCACTGCAACTCCAACCCAAGGGTTTCCATCTTCATCTGTATCCCAGACGAAACCTCCATCCCAGGGTGCGTTCTTAGCTACAATAGGATTTCCGTAGTAATAGAATTCAATAGAGTCTGAAGTTCCCTCTTTCAATGCTTCTTCAAAATTTACGAAAACTGCATTGTACTTACGGGTGTATTCCAGATTTGTGTTTTTATGTACAATAGAATCGATCTCCATATTCTCAAATAAATCCAGTTGCATCAATGGAAGAGAGCCAAGAACTTTAAATTGTATGGTATTACTACCGGCAATTGATCGTGCGTCCGGGTTCACTTTAAGATCCAGGTGATATTTTGTAACATCGTAATTAGATCTTTCAGGTCGTAACGAACCTCTTAAAGTATCAGCTTCAGTATAAGCAGTATGATTTGAACCAACTACCTGAGCCTCCAGGTTCATTGATAAGAGCAATGAGATCAGCAAGCTGACAAATAATAATTTATTCTGCATGGATAACAAATAATTGAGCATTAGGATCCTCTTCCAGTTTCTCCTGCATGCTATTGGTTAATTCGGTAAAACTTTTCAAAGACTGACCTTTACAAACTCCATACGAGTAATGATACTTCAACAGTTCCAGATCTTCTTCAGATAATCTTCTATAGGAGTTACAAGCAGATAGTATACTTTCACAATTAAGATCCTTACTTGTACCAAAATATCCCAAAGACTTGAAAAAATGGTATTTCAGCAGATTTTCTTTCAGAAGATTATTGGTAACCACCGCGGTATTCACTTTTAATGAAGCTTTATAGATCTGACTTTTGCCATTCCAGCTTACATAGTAACCACTTTTATTACCAATTCGAGGTTCATGCTCTGTCTTGTGATCTTCGTTCAAATAATAGACAATATAATTACTCTTCTCCCGAATAAAATTCCGACTAATTTTGAGAGAGTCAACCTCGCTGGATAGTTTTTCCGCAAAATTCATAAGAAATCTTGCATCATCTTCAGGGACACTTTCATCAAAGTAAATGCGAAGCTCATCTTTCCAGTAACGCATAAACCTTGAAGAATCGACCTTGTTTTCCGTATCGTAAACTACCGCTTTGTAGGTGTCAAGAAAAGCCGAATCTTTAGGTTCGTAGCGGACCTTTTTCTTGTCGCGAAAAGGATCATAATCCATAGGAACCTGGACCATGGAATCGCCATTTATATAACGGACATCTACAGTATCAGGAATAGATTTGAATTGTGCTAAATAAGCCGTTTTTGGAATGTATTTTCTGGAACGCCTCAGACCAATCGTATCCTGAGCATATCCCTGGCAGGCCATCATCATGACCAAAAGTAGTATCAGTTTCTTCATATATATCAGGTTTGGATAACACCCATATTGAAATCTTTCTCAATCGGGGCGTGGTCTGCAGCTTCTATTCCCATCGAGATCCATTTTCTGGTATCTTTTGGTTCTATCACTGCATCTGTCCAAAGTCTTGCTGCTGCGTAATATGCTGAGGTTTGTTCGTCATACTTCGCTTTCAGCTTCTCGAATACTTCCTTTTCCTTAGCTTCATCTACCTTTTCACCTTTTTTCGCCATGGAAGCGGTTTCAATTTGTGCCAGTACTTTTGCAGCCTGAGTTCCTCCCATCACCGCAAGTTCTGCACTTGGCCAGGCCGCGATCAATCTTGGGTCATAAGCTTTTCCACACATCGCGTAATTTCCAGCGCCATAGGAGTTCCCCAGAATGATAGTGAATTTAGGTACTACCGAATTACTAACAGCGCTTACCATTTTAGCGCCATCTTTGATGATCCCGCCATGTTCACTTTTACTTCCAACCATAAAACCAGTCACATCCTGTAGAAAGACCAGCGGAATTTTCTTTTGATTACAATTTGCGATAAAGCGTGTCGCCTTGTCTGCTGAATCTGAATAGATCACTCCGCCAAACTGCATTTCGCCTTTTTTTGTCTTTACGATCTTACGCTGATTCGCCACGATACCAACAGCCCATCCATCAATACGCGCATAACCGGTAATGATCGTCTGGCCGTAGCCTTCTTTATATTCTTCAAATTCAGAATTATCAACCAATCTCTCAATGATCTTACGCATATCGTATTGATCACTCCTTTTCTTCGGAAGAATTCCGTAGATCTCATCTGGATCTTCTTTAGGTTTTACAGACTTTTTGTGGCTAAACCCGGCTCTGTCAAAATCCCCGATCTTATCCATGATATTCTGAATCTTGGTAAGAGCATCTTTGTCATCTTTAGCTTTGTAATCTGTTACTCCGCTAATTTCTGAATGAGTTGTAGCTCCGCCAAGAGTTTCATTATCGATACTTTCTCCAATGGCAGCTTTTACAAGATAACTTCCGGCAAGAAAGATACTACCTGTTTTTTCTACGATAATCGCCTCGTCACTCATAATTGGAAGATAAGCTCCGCCAGCTACACAGCTACCCATTACGGCGGCGATCTGGGTAATTCCCATACTGCTCATTACCGCATTGTTTCTGAAAATCCTTCCGAAGTGTTCTTTATCAGGGAATATTTCATCCTGCATTGGAAGAAAAACTCCTGCACTATCCACTAGGTAGATAATTGGAAGTCGGTTTTCAATAGCGATCTCCTGTGCTCTAAGATTCTTTTTTCCGGTTATAGGAAACCATGCACCGGCTTTTACAGTAGCATCATTTGCCACCACGATACATTGCTTTCCTGAAACATGACCTATCTTCACAACGACACCACCACTTGGGCAGCCACCGTGTTCTTCATACATTCCTTCACCGGCAAAAGCACCGATCTCTATTGCTTTTTCAGCATCATCAAGTAAGAAATTGATGCGCTCTCTCGCAGTCATTTTCCCTTTCGCATGATGCTTTTCTATTCTTTTCTCTCCACCACCTAATTTTACCTTGGCAAGTTTCTGTCTTAGTGTGGAAACCAGTAACTTGTTATGATCTTCATTCTTGTTGAAGTTGATATCCATTATTTTGAATTTATTACAGGAATTTGATTATTTTAATGTGATTAATTCGAAATTAATCTATTTTCTGAATAATTTTTAAGAATTCTCACTCAGAAATGGCTTTTGCTAAAATACAAAAAGACAGCAATTCTTCAGATTAATTGCGCTAATTATAATTACAAGGACACTAAAATCGCATCTATGGCAATGAACAAAAACACCATCTTCGCATGGGCCTCTTTTCTCACCTTTTTAGTTGGTGCAGCATTAGTATTATTAGGAGTATTAAAATACAAGGAATATGCCATCGGATTTTCGGTTACCGGGATAGGGTTCTTCTTTATTTCATGGGTGTTCAATGCATTAAAAGGCCGTATATAGTATGAATGTAGATGTTATAAAGAAACAAATCGCGATACATCTGGATGGTGGAAAAGCATTTATGCCTATTCAGAACTTGATCACAGAAATCCCCTATGATAAATTAGGAATACGACCTCACAATCTGCCTTACTCGATTTACGAATTGTTCTATCATATTATATTTGCACAAAAAGATATTCTGGATTATTCTAATAGTAAGGCTTATTCAGCAGCTAACTGGCCTAAGGATTACTGGCCTGAAAAGCAAAAGCCGAATAATGAAGAGGAATGGGAAGATCTGAAAGCTCAGTTCTTTCGGGATAAAGAGAGCTTAAAAACCTTTTTTACTTCCGAAGAAAATGCGCTGGACGATGTGGTCCTGAATTCAACTGAACATACAATTATAAGACAGGTATTGCTGGTAATTGAACATAATGCTTACCATACTGGACAATTACTTCTGTTATGCAGATTATTGGAAATCCATGATAATTGATTTCTCTGAAAATTTCAGGATATTTGCACTCGCAATCAATTGAAAATTAATTACACAAAAATATGTCAGACGATAAAAAAGTGATCTTTTCGATGTCTGGTGTGACCAAAACCTTTCCGAAGGCAAACACACCGGTATTGAAAAATATCTATTTAAGTTTCTTTTATGGCGCTAAGATCGGGATCCTTGGTCTTAACGGTTCGGGTAAATCTACCCTGATGAATATTATTGCCGGGAAGGATACAAACTTCCAGGGTGATGTGGTGTTCTCTCCTAATTATACAGTTGGAATGCTGGAACAGGAACCAGACCTTGATGATGAGAAAACGGTTCTGGAAGTGGTAAAAGAAGGAGCTGCGGAAACTGTAGCGATCCTTGATGAGTACAACAAGATCAATGATATGTTCGGGTTGCCGGAAGTTTATGAGGATGCAGACAAAATGCAGAAACTTATGGACAAGCAGGCGGAACTTCAGGATAAGATCGATGCGAGCAATGCCTGGGAACTTGATACCAAACTGGAAATCGCAATGGATGCTTTGAGAACTCCAGAGCCGGATAAAAAGATCGGAGTACTTTCAGGAGGAGAAAGAAGAAGAGTTGCTTTATGTAGATTGTTACTTCAGGAACCAGATGTACTTTTGCTTGATGAGCCTACCAACCACCTTGATGCAGAATCTGTACACTGGCTGGAGCATCACCTGCAACAATATAAAGGAACGGTGATCGCGGTAACTCACGATAGATATTTTCTTGATAATGTAGCTGGATGGATCCTGGAACTTGATAGGGGAGAAGGTATTCCATGGAAAGGAAACTACTCTTCCTGGTTAGATCAAAAATCTAAACGTCTTGCTCAGGAGCAAAAACAAGCGAGTAAAAGGCAGAAAACACTTGAACGAGAGCTTGAATGGTCAAGAATGAGTCCGAAAGGAAGACAGTCCAAGCAGAAGGCGAGATTAAAGAATTACGATAAACTTCTTAGTCAGGATCAAAAGCAAATGGATGAAAAACTGGAGATCTACATTCCAAACGGACCTCGATTGGGAACAAATGTGATTGAGGCTGAAGGTGTAAGTAAGGCTTTTGGAGATAAACTTCTTTATGAAGATCTGAACTTCCAGTTGCCACAAGCAGGAATTGTTGGGATTATTGGGCCAAACGGTGCAGGTAAAACCACGATCTTCAAAATGATTATGGGAGAGGAAGCTCCAGATAAAGGATCTTTCAAGGTAGGTGAAACTGCCCAGATCGCTTATGTGGATCAAAGCCATTCCAATATAGATCCTGAAAAGACCATCTGGCAGAACTTTAGTGATGAACAGGAGTTGATCATGATGGGAGGTCGTCAGGTTAATTCAAGAGCTTATTTGAGTAGGTTTAACTTTAGCGGTAGCGAACAGAATAAGAAAGTAAATATGCTTTCTGGTGGAGAAAGAAACAGGCTACACCTGGCTATGACTCTAAAAGAAGAAGGAAACGTTCTGCTTCTGGATGAGCCTACAAACGACCTTGATGTAAACACGCTTCGTGCTTTGGAAGAAGGTCTGGATAACTTCGCTGGATGTGCTGTAGTGATCTCTCACGACCGTTGGTTCCTGGATAGGATATGTACGCATATTCTAGCATTCGAAGGAGATTCACAGGTTTATTTCTTTGAAGGTAGCTTCTCAGATTATGAAGAAAATAAGAAAAAGCGCCTGGGCGGTGATCTTATGCCTAAACGTATCAAATACAAAAAACTGGTTCGCTAAGAATTAGTTTTTTCACAATAAAAAGAGGAATTGAAACTTGTTTCAACTCCTCTTTTTAATTTTTATCTAAAGTTTAAAGTCACTTCTTCTTCGGCATTGGTCCGCGTAAGTGAATGATCAAGCCATCTAGAAAGTTCCGAAGGAATTGATCTCCACATTCTACGTATTTATCATGATCTTCTCTTCTAAAGATCGCTCCAAGTTCACTTTTACTCACTTTAAAATCAACGAGTTCGCAGATTTTAACGATATCTTCATTAGTTAGTTTATGAGCAACTCTTAGTTTCTTAAAAATATCATTGTTTGTTAGCGCCATGCTTATGTTGTTTGTAAATTAAAACGTTTAACCAAATTAGTAATGGTGTTGATATCCACATCATTATCAATAGAACTTCTGGCGTCTACAAGTAGATTCTGTGCTTCCTTTCGCAAACATTCAGAATATTCATTATTATTTTTTACCTGCTTTTCAAGATAATAGAACATCAGAAGTAATTTCTGTACCAAAGTTATATCATGTTTGCAATATGTACGAATTGAGGCCATGATATTATACAAAAGATCTTCAAAATCAATCGTATTTAATTTCATGTAAGCTTCTTCATCTCTAAAAATATAGCTAGTATCTCTTTTTTGCATTCGTAAGGCTAGGAGTTCTGTAAGATAATCGATACCATTGATCGCAGTACCTGGATCATTAATTCCGGGAGACATCGCTTTTACAATGATCTCGGTCATTTGTTTGAAAGCAAGGGTGTAATTATCGGCCACCAGTTCTTCTCTCGAAAAATTGAAGTTGGATAATATCATTTTTACGATCTTCTCGTCAACCTTTTTGCTAACTCTAATAAGGGGAATACCGCTAAGAACAAATATTCCTTTCACGGGTAAAATATGGATCTTTACATCATGTTCCACGCATATATCCACGAGATTGGTGAATGAAATATTCTGAAGATACCCGCTCTGTTCACTATGATAATTGGTCCAGTTCTCTGTCTCCGGAAATTCAATTTCCTTAAATTTTTGTTTGTCTACAAGTTCCTGTAGCCTGTCTTTTGCCACTTTATAGATATTCTGAAGGATATTGCTAATCTGAATACTTTGCGAAATGTTATGAATAAAATAGATGAAAGAATAAAAGCATATCACAGTTTGAAGAATTCCTAGCAACACAGCTACTCCGGGTAACTGGTACTCATCTCCGGTAGGTTGAATGGCAAATAGTACGAATATGCAGTATAGAATGGTGAATAAGAAGATTCCGAGGATGATCTGATGCCGTTTATCGCTAATCAATCCCGGTAGCAATCTGGGTGTAAAATTGCTGGAGGCGTTGCTGAGTAGTAACATTACCATGGAGAAGCTGAAAACCATCATCGAAATAAGTCCGGAAATCAGAGAACTCAAGATGGTCATGGCAGTATCACCATTTTCAATTACAAGTTGAGGGACATTCTCTATAAGGTATTTTGATATTCCGCGATTTTCCAGATACAACATGAAAAATGCGAAATTGAAACCAAAGAATGCCAACAATGTAGGGTAGAACGCAATCTTACTTTCCAGAACATTGAAAAATGAAAGACTACGGTTATAAAGTTGTTTCATATGATTGAAGTTGAGCTTAAAATTACGCAAACATGAATTAGTAGTCAGATTTTTGGTAGAAATTAGATATAATAGACATTATGACATGTTTTATATGAATAAAAACGACAAAAAGACATGTATTTGCTGTTGGTATTGGAATTGCTATTCCTTCTGTGAAATCTAAAATGATTAATAGTCTAAAATATAAAATTATGAGTCTTATTAAGCGTAATGAAACAGGTTGGTTACCATCAGTAATTGATGATATGTTCAAAAATGACTGGCTCGGAGGTACTACGAATGTAAACAGTATTGGAACCAGTATTCCGGCGGTAAATATCAGGGAAACAGAAGACAATTTTTCTGTTGAAGTTGCTGCTCCGGGAAAAGTAAAAGAAGATTTTAATATTGAACTCGATAATGATGTTCTAACTATTTCTTCGGAAGCTAAAAAAGAGGTTGAGAAAACTGAAGAGCAGGGGAGATTTACCAGAAGAGAATTTAGCTACAGTAATTTTAGAAGAGCTTTTAGCCTTCCAGATTCTGTAGATAGCAGTAAAATATCGGCAACCTATAAGAATGGTGTTCTGGAAATAGCCCTTCCAAAAAAGGAAGAAGCAAAAGTACAGGCCAAAAGGTTGATCGATATTTCGTAACCAAAGGTAGTTTGATTAGTTAAGGTTGAAGAGCGCTCTACGGAGCGCTTTTTTTATTGACTTAAAAGTATCCACCTGTTCCCGGCACTCTGAATTGTAAAGATCTGTCCAGACTTGATGCTAAGAATTTTTGCATTAGTTCTGGGATCGAACAGATCATCTCCACCTACAAATTGGAAAAACTTCTCAGAATTTCCAGGCCAGTTTATAAGACGTAATATTCGTCCTTTATTCGAAGCAGACGCAGGCATGATCAAACCAGTAACCTGGTTATTGATTCTCAGGGTTCCAATTTCATCTCCTATGGCATAGTCGGCTACGGCACTGGTTGTAGAACTGTAATTTTCAAAGCCAGCATTGGTCCAGCTTACCTGTCCGTTTGCGTTGAGAGACATTACCTGACCTTCAGTGCCACGATTTAAAGGGAGTACATATTCCGTTTCCGGGCTGGTTCCTATTCCTATTCGTCCGTTAAAGTAGCCGGCGTAAACATTGCTATTTGCATCTCCGGTAGCAATACTGTAAATCCCGAAAATATTTCCAACTCCCTGAATGGATCCAATTTCAGAATAGATTCCGTAGTTATTACTTCTCGCACCAAAAGTTCTACCTACACGATTGTATATTCCGTAGATATCATTCGTGCCGGTATTTTGATAGGTTTCGTTGAATATCCCGTAATGAATCCCAAGACCAACACCACCAACATTATTTTTGATTCCGTATTTATTACCATTGGTTGCGCTTCGATTGTCACTAAGAATTCCGTAAGTGGTAAGATTATCTGTGGCTGAATTCGCGTTATCTACCTCAAGACCTTTTTTGAGTCCGGTATCTTTCCCCGGAGCGATGGCAACCTGTAATCTTGAAGATATTTGGTCTGTACCAATACCCATGCTGGCTTCACGAAAAATGGGATCTGTAATATTATTGGGAGAAACCGTCGTTCCGGTTTTGTAGAAGTTTGCTGTATTAGCTTCTGCAGCAATCGCTTTCCATTTCTTTTCCGTAGCATTCCAGAAATAAAATCCATCGGGAAAACCGCTAACGCTCTTACTTAAAAATACCAGCATTCCATGTTGATCTTCCGAAGGTGTAACAACTGGAAATTTCATTATTCTTGGTATGAGAATACCGTCAATACTTGCTGGATCTGCAGTGCTAGTGGCTACAATATCCAACTGTGCTTTAGGTTCTGAGGTTCCAATTCCTACCTGTGCCTCGAGTTGAGACATCATCATACCCATTAAAAACAGGCATATAATTTTTTTCATGAACAAACATTTTAGTTTGCCATAGAAGTCGATCTAGGGAGGAATTGGGTGGTCCAAATATAGACGAATTATCGACATTGCAACTATTTATTTTAGTCGCTATCGTTAATTTTCCCCTGGAGTATTTTGATCTCATCTCTTAGCTTAGCAGCCTGCATAAAATCGAGTTCTTTAGCGGCTGTTTCCATAGCTTTTCGCTTCTCACGAACTTTCTTTTCCATCTGTGGTTTGGTTAGATATTCGGCCTCAGCTTCCGCAGCTTTTAAGTCGGTGCGCTCCTCGTCACCATAAATATCCAGTTTTTGTTTTACCAGAGCGCTGTCAAACTTCTTATTAAGCTTGGTAGGTGTAATGTTGTGTTTCGTATTATAATCCATCTGTTTCTGGCGACGATATTCAGTTTGGTCAATTGTCTTCTGCATACTATCGGTGATCTTATCTGCATACAGAATAGCTCGTCCATCCACATGACGCGCAGCTCTACCAATGGTCTGAGTCAGTGAACGGTTGCTTCTTAGAAAACCTTCTTTATCAGCATCAATGATCGCAACCAGAGAAACTTCTGGCAAATCCAGTCCTTCACGCAGCAGGTTCACACCTATAAGAACATCAAAGATTCCGCGTCGAAGATCCTGCATGATCTCTACACGTTCTAGCGTATCAACATCGGAATGTATATAACGACAGCGCACATCGATACGCGTAAGGTATTTCGCGAGCTCTTCCGCCATTCTTTTAGTAAGCGTAGTAACCAGCGTTCTTTCATCTCTTTCTACCCGAACATGAATCTCTTCAATTAAATCATCGATTTGGTTCAAACTTGGGCGGACTTCCACAATTGGATCCAGCAAACCAGTTGGTCTAATAACCTGTTCTACATAAACTCCTTCGCTTTTCTGAAGTTCATAATCGGCTGGAGTTGCGCTTACATAGATGACCTGGTTTTGCAGGGCTTCAAATTCCTCAAATTTCAATGGTCGGTTGTCCATCGCAGCTGGGAGTCGGAATCCGTAATCTACCAAGGTCTCTTTTCTAGAGCGGTCACCGCCATACATGGCATGAACCTGCGGAATGGTCACGTGACTTTCGTCGACAATCATCAAATAATCATCTGGGAAATAATCCAGCAAACAGAAAGGTCTGGTCCCGGGAAGACGGCCATCCAGGTAACGAGAGTAATTCTCAATACCCGAGCAGTATCCCAATTCCCGTATCATTTCAAGATCGAAATTCGTTCTTTCATCCAGTCTTTTTGCCTCGAGAGTTTTACCAATATCAGAGAAGTAATCAACCTGCTTTACCAGGTCATCCTGAATTTGATGGATCGCACCTTTTAAAACATCAGGTGAAGTCACGAACATATTCGCGGGATAAATATTTAATCTCTGGTATTTCTCGATAACATCATTAGTTCCGGGATCAAAGGCTTCGATCTCCTCAATTTCATCTCCAAAAAAATGAATTCTGAAAGCATTGTCGGCATAACTCGGAAACACATCTACCGTATCACCTTTTATTCTGAAATTTCCATGGGAAAATTCAGCTTCTGTTCTGGAATACAGCGACTGCACCAGGCTATGCAAAAATTTGGTTCTGCTAATTTCCATATCACGTTCAATGGAAACCACGTTCTTTTTGAATTCCACAGGATTACCAATCCCGTAAAGACACGAAACTGAAGCAACCACGATCACATCACGTCTTCCGCTTAGGAGAGAAGAAGTGGTGCTTAAACGCAACTTTTCGATCTCCTCGTTGATAGAAAGATCTTTTTCTATATAGGTTCCGGAAGTTGGGATAAATGCTTCCGGCTGGTAATAATCATAATAACTTACGAAATACTCCACAGCATTCTCCGGGAAGAACTGCTTGAATTCTGAATATAACTGGGCGGCAAGAGTTTTGTTATGTGCCAGCACCAGCGTTGGCTTTTGAACATCCTCAATAACATTAGCGACCGTAAAGGTTTTACCAGAACCGGTTACTCCCAGCAACGTTTGGAACTGTTCGTCTTTGTTGATCCCGCTAACAAGTTGTTTGATGGCATTGGGCTGATCTCCCGTAGGTTTATAATCAGATTTTATATCGAATTTCATGTGGCAGTCTTCCTTTTTCCTAGCCCGACGAAATTAAACAATTACAGAGCTTTATTCAAGTTTTTGGCATTTACCTAACAAGTGAAAAATGACCCTTAAATTCCTGACCAGTTTGTAGTAAGACTCGAAACCAGTAGTCATCTGCCGGCATAGGCTGACCATCAAATGTACCGTCCCAACCTTTGTCTGCCGCAGTTAGTTTTGATATTAATTTTCCGTAGCGGTCAAATATGCTAATCTTATTGGAGGCAGCTGTTTCGCTGCTAATGCCTTCTAACTGCCAGAAATCATTGATGCCATCCTGATTGGGAGTAAAAAAGTTATCATACCCAATAATGGCAATTTGTGTTTTGATAATCGCACACTGCTTTAGATCACGGATGTAAAGATCCTGAAAACCGGAGTTTACATTCTCGAAAATTGTACTTGTTTGAAATGGACCATTTTCGTTGCCTATGGAATATTCATATGATTCTGCATTTGGGAAGTTAATTTCTACAGTATTACTATTTGAATTGATAACAGGCTGAACGAGTGAAAAGCTTTCCACATTGGGAGGTTCATTTAGAATAAGTTCGATTCTCGTGATATTGAAGCAATCAGGATTTCCTGCTTCGGAAGTTCTTGCAAACAGGCTTTCTGCTCCTGCTGAAGTATACAAACTTGAAATAGCGTTGGAATTTTCCCGGGCGGCATTTTCCGAAGTGAAAAAGGCGATATCGTGAGCTCCATTGATACCGTTCAGAATTTCGTTATTTAGATCACTTAATTCGTAGTCAGCGAGATTATTCTTGTCCAGATCGCATTGCTCAAATTCTAAATCTTGGGCAACCAGAGGTCCATCATTGATAGTAAGGGTGAAATCTGTGATTTTTGAACAACCGGTAAGATCATTTTCAATTCTGGCAAAAATTGATCTACTTGGGACATTACTGGTGTAACTATCGCTCAAAGCATTAATACCATCAGTAGCATCGGCAATGGTCTCATGGTAAGTTAGAGTAGTGCTATTCTGGATATTGATTACAGGTGTATTCTGGCTAAGATCGAAAATCGCGCTGCCGTTCGCATTACAGGTTTCCAGGTCCATGCCTTCATTGTATTGAGGGCCATCTGGAAAAGGAAAGCCGCCGGTAGTAGCTGTTCCTGTCCACTCCAGTTCAAACGGACTGTTTCCCACAGGTCTGTCTATCACGATAAAATAGGTTTCGCCGGGCTGTACATCGAGATTTGCAACAAAGCTATCACCATCTGGCCCAGGTCCTTCACTTGTTTCTGTTGACCTAGCGTTTAAACCGGTGAAATTGGATCCTAAACCGGCGGCATTAGGATTCGTGGTAGAACAGCGAATTGCGTTTCCAAGGTTGTTACAGCTGGTATTCGGACCAAAAATAAAGAAATCGTAATCTACATTGATATCGCTGCTGGTAGGTTTTAAATTGAAGCCTAATGATCCCGCTTTGGTGATTTCGATCTCCAGCCAGAGGGAGTTAGTCTCCTGGCTTGCACAATTGTTGGTACCATTGAGTTCCTGGGTGCCTATGCCATCTGCATTGCTGGAAATCCTGCCATCGCCACAAATTTTAATCGCTCCACTACAATCGCTTACAGGATTCTGAGCCCAGGAAAGTGTAGGGAACGTAAGAAAGAGAATTAAAATTCTTAATAATTTCATGTTATTCTCTTATAAGGGAGAAATGTCCTTTAAAAACCTTACCATTTTCGAGACTTACTTCAAACCAGTAATCATCTGCCGGCATCGGCCTGCCGTTAAAGTTGCCATCCCAACCTTTAGTTTCTCTGGGAAGCATGGCTACGATCTTTCCATACCGATCAAAAATTATAATTTTCTGAAATTTAAATCCGGGTTCAGAAATATCGTAGGGCCTCCAAAGATCATTCGAACCATCATTGTTTGGAGTGAAAAACGGCGGATGACCATATAAAGAAACCTGCATTTCGCCAGTCGAACATCCCATGCTGTTCTTAACATAAACAGTATGTTGCCCTCCGGGAACTCCTCGAAATTCCGGATTAGATTGATAGGGTCCATTGATATTATCAAGGGCATAAACCGTATTTTCATCGGTTGAATAGGTAAAAATTAAGAGATCATTTTCGCTGCCGTTATTGGAAATCTCTATTTCAGAAATTTCAGGAGCTTCAAATTTTTCGACATTGAATTCGATTGATCTTCCGCAGCCAGATTCCTTTAATGTAAGGCTTAACGAATAGCTGCCAGAATCGTTAACGGCGATAGTTCTACCAGTTTCGCCGGTACTCCATGTGTAATCGAATTCTTCAGGATTAGGAAGATCAAGGTCATTACCTAGAATTACCGGGAAATCTGCTGCACATCCATTCAGGCTCATCAAGGATTGAACTGCCGGGAAACCGGTCATTTCCAAATCTATACTTCCAAATCCATAGCAAATATTATCTGCATCTGCCCGAATATATAAGGTTTTTGGGCTTGTAACATAATTATCAGGCAACGCATTAGTGCCAAGAATCGCATCATCTTCAGAAGTATGAAAGCTCAGCTGAACATCAGAATTTGAGCCAAGATCGTTTCTTGCATTTTCAGCAATAGTACCCAGATTATATTCAGCCGTACCATCTCCCAGATCACAGCCTGTAGCTGTTTCCAGTGATAGATCTACACTTTCAGTAGTTTGAAGTCTGAAGCTTTCTATATCATAACAATCACTTCCGAAGCCACTAATTTTCACAAAAACCTTCTCATTAGGAGCATTGTTCCGGTAGATGTTATCCAGGGTAAGTTCGTTGTTCACATCGGCAATGGCATCTGCCTCACTTCCGTAGAAAAAAAGCTGAATACCCGATTGACCCTGTGATAACTCTTCCTTCGCAAGCTGAAGATTAAAAGTTGCAATTCCATCGGTTGGATCTGAATCCTGAACATCACATTGTTTCAGAATAAAATCTGATGGTACATTGGGAATTTTAAAAATGGTCACTTCTTCGCAAACCGGATCCTGAGGAATTCCATTGATGATCCCTGTAAGACTCACCGTGTAAGTTCCTGCTGCACTGTAAACATGCATAGGTGCTGAGGCAGTTGAGGTGGCACCATCTCCAAACTCCCACATAAAAGAATCATATTTCGAGGCATCTCCTGCGGTAAATTCTGTAGTCTGTCCCAGGCAGATATTCTCATATTCAAAATTATTGTTGAAAAGCGACTGTACAAATGGGGGCAGACCGAGTCTAACGACTTTGGGAGAAATATCTAAACTGTTGTGTCGGTAATTTACGTTTGCAGCGTCTTCTTCCGGTTCGTTGATCACAGACATCAAGTTCCATCTAACGAAGCCACCATCAGTAGAGTAACCAGCGCGATATATCTTACCATTAGGTGCTAACTGTAAGGCTCCAGCAACATTCCTGGAGGAATTTATCAAAGTAGCTGAAGAAGCAATATCTGTAGCTTGGAGATCAAATTGATATAATTCACCATTTTGTAACACATCTTCTGTATTATAATTATTGGAAGTTGCGTAGAGTTTTGTGGATTCCGGAGAAAATTCCACGCCGTATGGATAGGCATTGGCCAGAAGCAATTTTTCGTTGGAAACTCTACCACTAAGATCATTGAAATCGTAGAGAAATACCTTTCCAGTTTTCTTAGCACCTCCGGAACGCGGACTCCCAATACTGGTTCCACTATAAGCCGCAGCCAGATAATTTCCATCTGGAGAGATCTTCATATAGCCAGGAGCTGTAACGTTTAGATCCTGTTCGTTGATCCTGGGAGGAAAATTATTATTGATAGTGGAAATCACTGCGCTCGTATTTACTCCTGCGGAACTTACTCTAAATGAGTAGAATTTATTAGTAAACTGAGTGACCACCCAGTACGAAACACAATCTCCCGCGATGACTGCGGAAATCTTTTCAGAACTTTTGAATTCTTTTTCCACGGGATCTGAAGGATCGTAGGTAACCAGATGAGTATTCTTAGTACCTGTTATAAGGCCACCATTTCCATTGTCAAGACTCATGTCTACTTCAGAAAAATGAACACCTTCAATAGGATCGTTAGTGACCCGAAAGTAATCTGGTTTATCCACTGTAAAAATATAATAGAACCCGGGATTTGCAGGCTTCGGAACAATGATCGCCGATTGCGTACTGGAAACATTTCCTTTAAGATCACTCCCATTCAACATCACCTGATGATTGCGATTGTAAACTGTAGAACCATCAGTATAAAAAAGCAGATTTCCGTTTCTGTCTGAGATACTTGCAGAACCTTCGATAGTGTTTAGAACTCCATTGGTAAGCGGAACAGCCTCGCCTGAAGTAAAGGATAACCCAGCGCCAACGCCAAAATACCAGTTTGCTGCTTCCTGCTGGCCGTACATGAGTGTCGGCAGCAGGAATATGGCAAGGATCACTTTCAACTTCATACTAACGTAAAGCTATAAAATAAGTCTATAAATCACGCTTCTTAAGTAGAAATAATGAAAGGTATACAAATATGAAAACCCAGGCGATCACAATGAGTAACTGGTACCAGTGGATGCCATAATCTTTATCTAATTCTCCACCAATCTGGTTGGCTGCTGCTTGTACCGCATTCAACCTGGAGAATGGTTCTACAACAAGATTACTCATTGACTCCAGAGGGAAAAACTGCATAATATTGGTGGCAATATCGGTTCCTTTGAAGACCTTGAAATTAAGAACGCCATAAAGAATGCTTTCAAAAATGGCCCAGACTACCAGGAATCCTAGTGCAAATGCAGATCTTTTGATCAGTATTCCAAGAAACATACAGAATGCAAAGAATCCGGTTAGCTTAACAAAATAAGCCAGCAGATATTCCAGGTCTGAAACTACTATAGAAAATTCAGTAAAATCTGAAAAGGAGTAGCCAAGGATAATAGTTACTATAAAAAGGAAGATCGTAGATATTCCAGAAAACACCAGTACAGTGAGAAATTTGGAAAGAATAAATTCCTTTTTACTCAATCCATCAATAAGATTCTGTTTGATCGTACGGTTGCTGTATTCGTTCGACATCATGGAAACGATGACGATCGCAAGAAAGATCTTTAGCAGTGCAGCGATATAACTATTAAAATGCCATATATAAGGAAAATTAAATATTCCCTGGTCTGCAACTCTAAACTGTATCTGGCCAATATTAAATTCAATAGAGGCGATAAGGGCAATAAATGTGATGAGTATAAAATATGTGATGATCAGGATCCTGGCAGATCTGCTATATCGTAATTTATTGTATTCTATTTCAAGTAAACGTAACATTATGCTTCGGCGGTTTGGTTGGTTAATTGAAGGAATTGTTCTTCCAGGCTTTCTTTACGCTTTATCAAAAATGATAAGGACAAGCCCTGGTCAAATAAATAGCGGTTGATTTCTTCTGCTTCCATTGGTTCGTCGATGAAAGCAGTAAGCATTCCTTCTTTATCAGTGATTTTGCCAATTTTAGGATGCCTTTCAAGCAATTCCTGAAGTCTTATCATGTTGCCGGCTTTCAGTTCAAAGAATCCGTGGCTGCTAACGATTTCGTCAACGGGACCGCTATATAGTTTTACGCCTTTCCGAATGATAACTACATGAGAACAAACCTTTTCCACTTCATCAAGTAAATGTGATGCCAGTAAAATGGTAGTTCCAGCAGAGGCGATCTTTCTTATGATCTCCCTAATCTGGTGAATTCCCTGTGGATCGAGTCCGTTTGTAGGTTCATCCAGAATTAAGATTTCAGGATCGTTAAGCAGAGCAGAAGCAATAGCCAGACGTTGTTTCATTCCTAGCGAAAAAGTTTTGAACTTACTATCCTTTCTGTCGAGCAGACCCACGATCTCCAGTTTCTCCTGAACCTTTGCTTTGTTTGTGCCTTTAATCTTACAAACCAGGGCCAGATTTTGTGCCGCGGTCATATAAGGGTAAAAGTTAGGATGCTCGATAATGGCGCCCACCTTTTTTAGAGCATTATGTGTAGAGGTGTTGCCATCGAACCAGCGAAAATCGCCTGAAGTTTTGTTCACGACATTAAGAACCATTCCAAGCGTAGTGGATTTACCGCTTCCGTTGGGTCCAAGTATACCGTAGACGTTCCCTTTTTCAATGCTGAAACTCAGGTTGTCCACGGCGGTCATTCCGCCAAATTTTTTGGTAAGATTGTTTAGTGTTAGTATTGTTTCCAAGATTGATGAATTGTTTGATATGTGTTGACGAAGTTAGACTTTTGTTACAAGTTTTAGCATATTAAGCTTATTTTTGAGCAAAACGAGGGATTTTATGGAAGAAAAACTGATGTCACAAAAGAAGCCGGCGTTCCCCGTGAACGAACGCTTTAACCGTTATCTTCAGAAATATAACCGTAATACTAAGATTCCAGTTTTTTATGATGATCTCCTCAGATTTTCAGGTTCTATAGTGGTGTACGATCAGCATGATGAGGATACGTTCTGGGTGCGTTGTTATTATCCCGAATTTGAACGTGTAGAGATCGATAACAGTCTTAAAAAGGTATATACCATCCTACACTCCGATGGTAGTGACGATTCTCTTAATTATCTAAATGTCGATGCGATCGACTATTGCACCTTCGGAAATTCAAAACCCTTCAGAATAAAAGTCCGGAATATTCTCAATGATAGTTTCACCTATTTCTATGTGAAAAAAGCTGATGCCTCCAGGTTATACGGACTTGAATTTGAGCATTTACTTTCTCCACATAGGATCAATTTTCTGGTATATAAAGACACTTTGATTGAGGAGCATATTGCAGGAATTCCCGGCGATGTGTTTATTGAAGACCATTTACCAAAATGTGATCTTCGGGCACAAACCCAGATCGCCAAGCAGTTCGTAAAGTTCAATGAACGCTGTACCGTGCGTTTATTAGGAGATATGAGATCTTATAATTACGTGGTGATCCCAACTCATGATTTCGACCATGTGGAGTATCAGATTCGGGCGATCGATTTTGATCAGCAGTGTTTCGAGGGTAATTTAAAAGTATACCGTCCCCAGTTTTTTAAAGAGAACTTCCAGATGGTGCAACTGGTTTCAGATAAACTTGAAAACTCATCTATAGAACAATACAGAAAAGAAGAGCGTTCCTTGCTGGCTAAGAGAATGATCAATACCCAAAGCAGGTATAAAGAGCTCATTCGCTGTATGATCAATGACCACGTTTCTACTAAGGATAATGTGAAAATGCTTAGAAATCAACTATATGCCTTTTCTAAGGATATGAAGTTTAAAAGGGCAAGTACCATGGGACAGATCCTGCGAACCGCGCTGGATTTCGTGAGAAGAAATTATGAAAATGTAAATACTCAACGTATGCTGGATTAAAAAAAAGCGGTGAAAAATTCACCGCTTTTTCTAAGTCTTTATGCTATTTCTTTTCCTCTTTGTTGAAGTAAACGAGATAATAATACATCTGCTTATCTTCGTCCCAACCTTTTTCCACGAATTTTTCAGCCGACTCTGCGCTAACAAAATCCATCTTGATCTGGATGTTCGTATCTAAGGTGATCACGTTTTTGATCTTCTTACGTGCATCTGTCACCGCTTTGTTGGCGATGGGAAAACTGGTGAGATCTTCAACTTTATATTTTGGAGCTTTTTCAGTTTTATAATTCTGAAATTCAGGGATAAGATCTGGATTATCGATCACAGAATTGATGTAATTTGACTCCTCGAAGTCATCGTTCTTAGCGAAGTAATCCATACTTCGGTTCATGAACATTACTTCCTGTTTTTTATCTTCCGCAGGCAATACCACGTCCTTCGCAAAATTCTTGGCAAAGTTGAGGTAATTCTTAGTGAAATAATTCTCATCTGCCAGCACATCTACTCCTAAAAAGTTTTCCAACCAGTATTTCGTGTCATAGCGGTTAGAATCAACAGAAAGAATTTTAAAACCTTCAGCCTGGTTGCTATTGAAGATAATCGCGCCTTTATCCAATTTCTGCAAATTTACACCCTGCTGCACGACCATTTCCAAATTGCTCTGGCTTTGTTCAAACTGCAGGAAATCATGCTTTAATTCAGATTTAAAAATGCCAATTGCCGGAACTTTGATGTTATCCAGTTGCATTCCTTCAAAGTAAACTACATAAACTTCACCGCTTTTAATATGCGGATGAGTAGATTGCTCATATAATAAGGTCGCTATCTTCTTGGAATATTCGTGGGTGTTATATGGATCGTCAAAGATCTTATTAGAAAGATTGTACAGCTCGTTGAACTCGATATCGGTTTCATGGTGAAAACGATAATATGATTCCTCTTTTTCGCGGAAAGGCTTCAGGAAATATTCCTTGATAAGAGGTTTGATCTCATCATCAAGTTTAAAGGTAGAAGCGGAAAGAAAGATGTTTTCACCTCGATTCTTATTTCCAACCCTGTGGATAGATAGCGATTCTATCTGCGCATTAAAAAGATTGATCATATATTTCTGAAGTTATTTTAAAAGTTAGTTTTCTTTCTGAAGTAATGCTACTTAATTCCAGTTCTCATCGAATTCAAAATCATCGTAACCATCGGTTCCGTAGCTATCATCAAAACCATCATCATCTGGTGAGCCATCTTCATTTTCACCTGTAAATTCCTTTTCCGGAGCATCGTCAGGAATCTGTCCATGAACATACATCAGGTTTGGATAATCTGTTCCTTCTTCAGCTTCTGCAATTTGAGCAAGCTCCACGAAGAAAGTCCACATTTTTAGAAAATCGTACACGTAGATAAGCTTCGTTTCCTTTTCAGAAAGAATACTATCAAGCTTTGTCTCATTCATCAATTTGATAGAAGTATCATTTCCACTCATATCGAACTGATGAATTTCTTCACCCTGGTTCCATTCCTCATCACTTATGTAAAAAGAAGCCATTTCGGTTCCGTCGAATCCAAAAGACTGAACGATAGTATTATGAAGATCTTCCAATGTGCTGTCATGCAACATTTCGATATCTCTGAAAACATCTTCCTTAGCATCTAAAATTACACGAAATCTATATATCATATCTCAAAAAATTGGAGGGCAAAGTTACGTTTTTTTAATCTTTTCAGGCGCATAAATAGTCTCCATTAACAGGTAGAATTGAACACCAAACAGGAGGGAGGCTATCACCAGGTGAAGTGGTTGCGATAGAAAGGGGAAGTCGAAATTATACATAGCGACTCCAGTTGCAACTTCCAGTAGAATAAAGACAATTACCCAATTCACCCTGGACTGGAATAAGTTATTCTGGCGATTTTTCCACCATAAGAATACATTCAAAAGCAGCACTATTATAGAGAAAGATCTGTGAATATAAAAAGTAAGATTCGGGTCGGCCAGCCATAATTCTTCAGTATTATAGCCGAAATTTCGAACCTGCTCATCCACAAATTGTCGAACCTGTGTACCCATCACCACCTGTATGAGCGTTAGGATCACGGCGGCAATTAGAAGATTTTGAAATGTACTGGTTTTAAATTTTTCTGAAGTGTGTTCCCGGCTTATATACAATAGGTATAGCAAGACCGCCACGATCACCAGGGCCATTACCATATGAATAGTGATCTTGGCCGGAGCCAGCACCGAATATACCACGGTAGCTCCAAGCCATGCCTGGAATCCCATCATAAATACGCTCAGCCAGGATAGGATCGTAATTCTTTTACTTTTTCTGAATTTTTTAAAGGAGAGTATTGCCATAATCAGGACAGCAATTCCTGCTAGAGCTCCTACAAGCCGATTGATATATTCTACCCAGGTATGAGTTGGGTTGAAAATGGCGTAGTCATGCTTTTCATAACTTTCCCAGTTATTGGAATTATAATTTTCTGCCGAAGTAAAATCTGAAGCAGCAACCTTTAAGGTTTCGTCTACAATGATCACCTGTCCTTCTTCATAAGCTCTGTTCGGCTGGAATTTAATTTCTGAAACTTCAGAAGGAGGAATGTAGTATCCAAAGCATTTTGGCCAGTCTGGGCAGCCCATGCCTGAGCCAGTCATTCTAACCACGGCGCCGGCAACTATTACAAGATAAACCAGGATTAACGAGATTTTGACCCAATTTCTATACATAGCAATATTTATTTAAAGCCTAACTTTTTTCCGCAACGCTCAATCCAAGTTTGTTACCCATATTCAGCATAAAATCCCTGGCAGCGTCGTGCTCATTCGGAATTTCACCTTCAAGAATCGCCTCTTTAATGGCATCCTTAATTTGACCAACTTCACGGCTAGGAGTGATTCCAAAAGTGCTCATAATCTCTTCACCACTTACAGGAGGCTGGAAATTCCTAACATGATCGCGCTCTTCCACTTCTTCGATCTTTTGCCGAACCAGTTGAAAGTTATTATGATATTTTCTGAAGCGTTTAGGATTTTTGGTCGTGATATCTGCCTCACAGAGCGTCATAAGGTCTTCAATATGATCTCCGGCATCAAAGATAAGTCGGCGTACGGCAGAATCGGTCACATGATCGTCTGCTACCGCAATAGGTCTCGAACTCATCAAAACCATTTTCTGCACGAACTTCATTTTCTCATTTAACGGAAGTCGCAACCGCTTAAATAATTTGAAGACCATTTTCGCACCCACAAATTCGTGGCCGTGAAAGGTCCATCCAATTTTCTTATGAAATTTCTTGGTTGGAGCTTTTCCAATATCGTGCAACAAAGCAGCCCAGCGCAACCAGAGATCATCGGTATTCTTTGCAATATTGTCTACAACTTCCAGAGTATGCCAGAAATTATCTTTATGGGTCTGTCCTTCTACTTCATCAATTCCCTGTAAAGCGGTTAGCTCAGGTAAGATCTTTGCCAGAAGACCAGCTTTGAATAAAAGAGATAAACCTTTGGAAGGTTTTGCACTCAAAAGGATTTTATTAAGCTCATCCATGATGCGCTCTTTTGAAATGATCTTGATCCTTTTATTATTTCTTTTAATTGCTGAAAGTGATTCTGCTTCGATCATAAAATTAAGCTGCGAAGCGAATCTAATGGCGCGATACATTCGAAGTGGATCATCTGAATAGGTGATATCGGGATCTAAAGGTGTTCTAATGATCCTGTCCTGAAGATCTTTATATCCATCAAAAGGATCGAGCAGGTCTCCAAAACCATTTGCATTCAGTTTTAAAGCAAGTGCGTTGATGGTAAAATCGCGCCGATTTTGATCATCTTCCAGGGTTCCGTTTTCTACGATTGGTTTGCGACTATCCTTGCGATAACTTTCTTTCCTCGCACCCACGAATTCGATCTCCATATCATTAGCTCGAAGCATGGCCGTACCAAAATTTTGAAAAACCTGAACCTTGGGCTTGTTTGGTAATAGATCTGAAACCTTTTGTGCAAGTTCGATTCCGCTGCCAACTGCTACGATATCAATATCTTTAGGTTCACCGCGCTCAAGAATATGGTCACGTACAAATCCACCAATCACATAGGCGTCGACTCCAAGCTCATCTGCAGCCTGGGAAATAACAGAAAAAATTTTATGATGTAAAGCTTTGCTGTAATTATGGTATTTCGGCATCTTTATTTGCGTATCACACTCACCTGCCCATCGTTACTTAACTTGATAATTGCTGATGGTTTTAGCGATTTTTTTGAACGCTGCAAATTTACTACATAGTCTACACCTTTTAAAATTTGAGGTGTGATTTGATCAAAGGATTGTGGTGTAGGCTGGCCGCTAACATTCGCCGAGGTAGATACCAATGGACGTTTTAATTTTTTAATAAGGTCTGAGCAAAAGGTGTCTCTTACTACACGAATTCCAAGAGATTCATCATCGCTTACCAGGTTTTCTGCAATATGTACAGGCTTGTCATAAATGATAGTCGTAGGTTTCTTAGCATACTTCAAAATATCGTAGGCAGTTTCCGGCACATCTTCCACATATTGTTCCAGCATCTTGAAATTTGAAACCAGGCAAATTAGTGCTTTAGATTCTTCTCTTTTCTTAAGCTGAAATATCTTATCCACGGCATTCGCATTCGTCGCGTCACAACCTATTCCCCAAACTGTATCGGTTGGATAAAGTATGATACCTCCTTTTTTTAAGACATCTATGCAATTTCTAACTTCCTGTTCCATTTTTTCCATAAAGCACTTCTTTATATTGAGCCAAGGTATTGGCCGCCATTCTTTCGGTTGTATAACTTTCGAGAAGTCGCTGGTATGAGATTTTTGTAAACTTCTCCTGCAACGACCTGTCCTGGGACAAAAGTACTAATTTATTGGCCAGGCTCACCCCGTCATGTGGTCTACTTAGAAAACCATTTTCTCCGTTCGTAATAATTTCTGGAATTCCACCAACTTCCGTAGCGACCACAGGAACCTTGTAATAGAAGCTTTCGTAAATAAATTGCGGAATACCTTCACTTTGGGAGGTCATCAAAGAAATATCGAATTGAGGAATAAATTTCGAAGCTTCCGGCACAAAACCCAGAAAGTTTATATACTTCTCCAATTTGAGTTCTCGAATATTATTTTTTAGTGTCTTAGTAATTTCAGAATAACTTCCGAATTGGACGAATCTAAAATTAGTATTGTTTTTAATATTTACGATTTCATTGATCACTGCAACCCAGGTGTGAAGATCCTTTGGTTTCACGTGATTTGCAATCATACCTACAATTACTGTCTCAGGCTCTATATTAAATTTCTCTCTTAATTTGAATGGAGGTTGCCCAGATTTACTGTGAATATCCGTTCCATGATAAACAGTTATTAATTTTGAATGATCCTGAATACTTGGCTTGCTGATATCCTTTGTTTTTTCTGAGACACAAAGAATTCTTTTTAAATTAGGGTGATTATATTTAAATAAGGTGCCTCTATTCTGTCTAATAGTGAAGCTTGTCTTTTTACTAAATATGAAGGGTGGAAGTTTTTTGAGATGATAAGCTAGCACCGCTATAGTTAGTGCAGTCGGGCCATGTATATGGATTAAATCTATTTTATATTTTAAACAGACTCTTATTAATTTAATGGCGGCTCTCAGATCTGCTTTGAAAGCCATAGGGGTAACATGAAGATGGATGTTTTTATCGGAAATTCTTTTATGAAATTCTCCATCAGCTATTGTTAATAAGTGTAGCTCAAAATCATCAATGTTAATAAGTTCTTTACAGAGATTTTGAATTTGGTTCGCGCCTCCACCCCATTTTTTAGTTAAAGCCAGATGTAAGATTTTCATTTGCAATCCTTATTGTAATTCCAGGTACTCTGAAACTTTATGGTAAAAAATTTGATTAATAGATTTACACTCTTCTAAAATACCATCGTAAGATTGTGCCTTCTTATAGTCAGTGAGCGAATCTTCAAAGGTTGTAAAATTTGGCTGATATTTAAAATCGAAGAATTTAGAAGAGTTTGGAACTACCGAAACTTTCTTTTTTAAAAGCATGCCCCAATACATACCATGATAACTGTTAGTAATTATATTCTCACAGGAACCAATTAAGCTAATTACTTCTTCAAGGCTTGCATTGTTAGGAATATTTGGAATGCTAGAAAACTTTTCAATTAGACTCGGACTCTTTAAGCTGTCAGTGTGAAATATTATTCCCAGTTCATTTTTTGAACTAAAACTTTCATTAAATATTGGATGCATACAACTAACACAAGGCACATATTCACCAGGTGCTGAAAAGTCTCTAGTTCCAGCTAGTCCAAACTTCGAAATATCAAGATTGTATTGGTATATTTTTCTATAGTTCTTAGAGTTTTTCGAATTATGTCCTACTCCCCACATCACTACTTTCTTATCATTTGAGGCAAGTTGTTCGAATACCTTCATTTGCTTTTCAAAGCTACCTCTGTTGAGTAAACCGCCACCGCCAATAATAAGCGAATTACGGCTTATGGAATTTACGAAATGATCTAGTTTACTCTTATCAGTTTCTCGATGGCCGAAGATATCTAACTCCGAATTTTGCAGGCTTTCAAAGTAATGATGGGGAGCACAATAAAAATCACCTACATTTTGAGGATTTACGCGGTGCAAATTAACAACGCCCATATTAGTTTGATTTGCATTTTGAATTCGTTTCAGTGATTCTCTCCTGGATTGCTTTCTTTGAAAAGATTTAATTAAACTATTTAACATTCTAAATATTTTGGTCGAAGTTAATTAATTTCTTAGCATTCAAGTTCCCTCGCTTGAATATCCAAAATGCTATATTTATAAGAGACTAATTTCTACGCATCAAAATAATTTGGTTTGCTATATATTGTAGAAATATGTAAAGATTTAAATTTGCAGCATGAAATTTACCGTAAATCCTGAAAGTTTAATTCCTAGAGAGCAAATTGAATTACTCATTAGGGAATTTGATGAGGAAGGAAAAACTTTATTCGACAAAGGAAGGAATACAATTAAAACTTTTGAATTAGAACAGGGTACCATAAACGTTAAATCATTTAAGGTGCCCAATCTTATTAATAAAATTGCTTATAAATATCTAAGAAAATCTAAGGCTGAACGTTCTTTCAGTTTCGCAACAATTTTGAAAGAAAAAGGTGTGGGAACTCCAAGTCCAATAGCTTATTGTGAAGAAAATTCAGGTATTCTTTTTGGTGGTAGCTACTATCTAAGTGAACACTTAGATGCAGATCTAACCTATCGCGAATTAATTACAGAACCTGATTTTCCCGATCATGAAATTATTCTTAGAGCTTTTACAAGATTTACATTTGAACTTCACGAAAAAGATATTCAGTTTTTAGATCATTCTCCGGGGAATACACTTATAAAAAGGGATATTAATAATTACCATTTTTTTCTCGTTGATTTAAACCGAATGAATTTCAAGAATTTATCGTTTGAAGCTAGAATGCAGAATTTTTCCAGATTAACTCCCAAGAAGGCAATGGTTGAAATTATGGCGAATGAATACGCAGGTTTGATAGGTAAAACGGAAGATGAGGTCTTTGAAAAAATGTGGTATTATACGCGTAAATTTCAGCAGAAGTTTCAAAGAAAAAAGAAGATGAAAAGAATAATGAGAAAGTAAAATATCATAGAATATAGCTTCTTTCCAAATACGCAATCTCCAGGATCACAAATTCTTAGAGTGGTATACAAAGAGGGTAGAACTATATAGTACTTGAGGCTACTATTTAGCATTTAGCAGGAATGCTCAGAACTTCAAAGTATCTATTATTTTAAACCTAAAAACAGTTTTAATTTTCTGAAATTGAGAGATCTCAATGTTCTCCAAATTGTATTTCAATCCAACTTAATATATACTCTAATATTCTATCATTTGCCATATCCAGAGTCTGAAAAGTGAGGAAAAGTTTCTTCTGGTTTCTTTCAAACCATTTCAACTTTAATTTAGTCGAGGTTAAATTTTTGTAGGAGCGAAAGTAGGTTAGTTGCGAATAATTTCGGTAGTGATAAGTTTTATTCTTAATTTCCAGATGTTCAGATAGGGAAGACAATAAAAATTGTTCTTGATTTCTAAACCTGTGTCGCACATTTTTTCTGAGTAAGGAGTTTGTGCTAAAAAAATTCGTAAGGGTTGATTTTCTCACACTTACCGGGGTGTGGAAACGTCTCACGTATTTATCCATACCAGCTAATTTGGCGCTATTCTGCTGTAACTGCTTGAAACTAATTTTATCTTTTTCAATTTTCTTGCCCATCAATCCAAGCACTTTCCGATAGAATTTTCGTAAATTTTTATCTTCGTTGAAAGCTTGCCACTCACCTCTTATTATTGGTTCTCCACCAATAAAAAAATCATCTACAGAGACCTTTTTCATTAAAAAAGTATCATCATTAAAAATTATAAAATGCTCAGATAAGTTGGGTATTTTAAATAACATACTTATTATGGAACATGAATTGAAGGTTGGTAGATACTCTTCATATCCGGAAAAGATAATAGTATGATCAACTATTTCTAAATTGATATCTTTTTTTTGAGCTGATAATTTTAGTGAATTAAAGGATTCGGGAGTTTGATCGTCAGTTACCAGAAAAATATTCCTAATAAATGGAGCGAATTTGATTATAGATTTGATGGCTATTTCAATTTCTCCTATAGAATTGTATCTTTTAAGGTGTTTTTTGGAAGCGAAATTTATTTTATTTTCAGAATATGCATTTATTTTTTTTTGCCAATTTTCATCGTTCCCATCGACCCAGGTGATGACTGCATCAACTTCTATATTTTTTAAGGGTTCTGTCATATTATTTAATTCAATTTTTTACTCTTTAAGCTGAAACAATTTATTGTAAATCTAAAAATATAAGTTGTTAGCTATTTTCAGAATTCACTCTCGAAGGTATTCTCTATGTACGAATAAAGTTCTTGGGCTCTCAAAGGTTGTAACGTATTAGTAATAAGTCGCTGTAATGTCCATAATTAAATCTTTAGAATTGCTTATATAGTGTAAAGACGATTTTCCATTTATAGAATTTACGGATTTCAGGAATTAATTAATACAAATAACTTACCCAAATTTACAATGTTGGAGGTTGCCGGTAAGTTCTTAAGGGGTAGACGCCTAGATTATTACGCACTTTTAGTTTTCGAATAAAATTTAACGGCTTAGGTTTTAAATAATTTTTGTCAGCATGCAGGAATTTTATGGAAGCCTCAATTAGTCTTTCGCTGGATTTCCCGTCCCTATATGGATGCATTCTGAGATTAAATTTTCGTATATTTTCAATCAAATAAATTTCAGGTTTCATCGCACGTTCTATAGCATTTTCAATCTCATCAACCTCTTGTATATTTATTAAGTGCTGTCCAGGTTGGGAATTTCTAAATGTTACAACAGGCTTTTCCTGAAGTAAAAACTCTGTCACAACTGAGGTGGAATCTGCAAACAAAATATCACTTTCTCTGAAAAGCGGTATTAAATCTGTCGTGTCGTAGTAAGTGAGATTCATACTTTCAATTTGCTTGAACTTATCAACACGTTCCGCAGGGATTTTTGGATGGAGAACTACCTTGAAAATCCATTTGCCTAGTTCAGATAAACGTTTTATTTCTTCAATAACATCATCTCTATATGCCAGACTTAACTTCTTACTGAAAGTAGATGATATTAGTATTGTAGGTATTTGATTAGATGCTTTTTGTAAAGGAAATAGTGGATCTAATTTAGGCCATCCAGTTTCTATTACTTCAAAATGTTTGTGTTCAATCTGTAGATCCTGAAAAGGTTTGGTTGTTGACGGGCCTTGGGTACAATAAAGGTCGAAAAACCCGCGAATTCTAAAGTGCCCCTTCTTAAAGTTACGCTTCGACGGTGCTATTCCATGAAATACCTGAACCTTTAAACCTGATAAAAAATCTGCAACACTATTTGTAATACAAAGAATTATATGAGGGTTATAAGAAATTACATCTTGGATATTTTTAAGAACCGTTTTATCATCGCTAAATTTTGCATATGTACTTGGTTCGTCGGCAAACCATTTAACAGTATATCCAATTTTGCGAATTTCTTGTTCTAAAGGCTCTCCTATTGGAAATGCATAGCTGTAACTAATATATATAAGAAACCTGTAATTCATTTTTAGAGATTTTTTAAAAACTTAGTTAATTTTGGAAAAATCAATTTTGGTACTAGTTGATTATATAGCGCTTCATTGGTTCGCTTATCAATTTTGGATTTAGGTTTTATGATATATGGATAATAGTCCTCAATGTGGACGGAGACATTTTGTTTGCCGTCTTCGTATATATTCCAATTTGATTTATTTATCATAGGAGTATATATAGCAAATGTTGGAATATTCAAAGCTTTTGCCATATTTATTGCGCCACCTTCGTTACCAATTAATGCATCACAATGATAAGTTAAGGATAAAAATTCTCTTAAATTTTGTCGGTATATATTTAAATAAATATTCTTTTGCGTTCTTGTTTTACAAAGATCGTAGAACAAGTCGATGTAGCTTTGCTGAATTGGTATATAGTTGAATAGTATATCAGCATCTGTGATCTCTACAATATGATCGAGTAACTTAGCCAAGTAGGGAAGAGGATAGGTTTTTTCTCTATTACTGCCTAAAACTCCAACCATAATAATCTTTTTCGAACCAGAAATTTGCGAAGTTAAAGTCTCAGCTGCTTTTTCTATCTCATAATTTTTGAGGTAAATTTTCGGTTTGATCTCTAGCGGAATATCATCCAAAAGTGGAGAAAGCAATCTTAGTCTCTTTTCTATTGCTTCTCCTGCATTAGTTTTAGCCTCCATTTTCCTGCTGAAAACATGTGTGGAGACCCGCCTGGTATAAACTTTATCGTAGGAAATTCTGACTGCAGCACCAGATATTCCTGTCAAAATAGATGTTTTGAAATTGGAGAGAACGTCTATAACTACATTATACTTTTCACTTCTGATAATTCTAGCAAGCCCAGAATAACTCTGATACCTACCAAAGGGAATTATGTTGTTTATGAAAGGATTGTTCTCTACAACGGGCGTGGTATGCTTGTAAATTAGATAATCCAGCTGAGCGGCCGGATACTCTTTCCGAAGGGCTTCAAATAAGATTGAGGACGTAAGTACGTCCCCAATCATTTTCATTTGTATTACAAGTATCTTCAAACCTATTACTAAACTGCCACGTTATACTCACGAAGGGCATCATTCAATGATGTTTTTTTATTTGTGGATTCCTTTCGTTTCCCAATAATAAGTGCACAAGGAACCTGGTATTCACCTGCAGGGAATTTTTTGGTATAACTTCCTGGGATCACTACCGATCTTGCTGGAACATAGCCTTTGAATTCTTTTGGTTCATCGCCGGTTACGTCAATAATCTTGGTAGATGCAGTAAGAACCACATTTGCACCTAGTACAGCTTCTTTCTCTACACGAATTCCTTCTACCACAATGCTTCGGGATCCAAGGAATGCATTATCCTCGATAATTACTGGTGCTGCCTGAAGCGGTTCCAAAACTCCGCCAATACCAACTCCACCACTTAAATGAACATTTTTACCAATTTGAGCACAACTTCCAACGGTCGCCCAGGTATCTACCATAGTACCTTCATCTACATAAGAACCAATATTTACATAGCTTGGCATTAGAATAACGCCAGATGAAATATAAGCACCGTGCCTCGCTACAGCGTTTGGTACAACTCTAATTCCTTTTTCTTTATATCCTTTTTTCAAAGGCATCTTATCGTGATACTCGAAAATACCGGCTTCCAGAGTTTCCATCTTCTGGATTGGGAAGTAAAGTACTACAGCTTTCTTAACCCATTCATTCACCTGCCAGCCATCTGTTAACGGTTCAGCAGTTCTAAGCTCTCCCTTGTCTAGAAGGTCGATCACCTTTCGGATAGCATCTGTAGTTTCAGTATCTTTTAGAAGGTCACGGTTTTCCCATGCCTTTTCAATTGTAGCTTTCAACTGGTCCATTTTCTATTTTTTTTCAAATATAACAGCTATCAGTCAATATTTATGGACAAACCAATATAAACCTTACCTTTGCCTAAATTTTGAAGATGGGCAGAATTTTAGCGCTTGATTATGGTACTAAACGAACGGGAGTCGCCGTTACAGATGAATTGAAAATGATCGCATCTGGTCTTAAAACGGTAGAAACACCTGAGCTGCTGAATTTTCTAAACACCTATTTTCAGGACGAAAATGTAGAAAGAGTTTTAGTAGGGGAACCAAAGCGAATGAATGATATGCCTTCTGAAAGTGAAGTTCATATCCAGGAGTTCCTGAAGAAGTTTTCTGAAAAGTTTCCGGAGATGCCATTGGAGCGGGTTGACGAAAGGTTTACCAGCAAGATGGCGGTGCAAACCATGATTGATAGCGGACTGAAAAAGAAAAAGCGCAGGGATAAAGCACTGGTGGATGAAATTAGTGCCACGATCATTCTTCAAACCTGGCTTTATAAGTAGAACAATGACGGCTTTAAAATAGAAAAGTCGAAAAATATAAAAAATGATATTACCAATTGTAGCTTACGGGGATCCTGTTTTAAAGAAAAAAGCTAAAAATATTGACAAGGATTATCCAAAACTGGATGCCTTGATCGATAATATGTGGGATACCATGTACAATGCTTATGGTGTTGGACTGGCAGCTCCCCAAGTAGGTCTTCCTGTTCGAATCTTTATGATCGATCCAGCTCCTTTCGCTGAAGATGATGACTTAAGTGACGCTGAAAAAGAGGAACTTAAAGATCTTCGTAAAGTTTTTATTAACCCGGAGATCACAGAAGAAAGCGGTGAAGAATGGGCCTTTAGTGAAGGTTGCCTTAGTATTCCAGATGTTCGGGAAGACGTTTTTCGTCAACCAGATATTACCATCGAATATTACGATGAAAACTGGGAAAAGCATGTCGAGCAATATAGCGGCTTAGCTGCAAGGGTCATTCAACATGAGTATGATCATATTGAAGGTGTGTTGTTCACAGATAAGCTTTCAAGTTTAAAGAAAAGATTGATTAAGAGTAAATTAGGCAATATCTCGAAGGGAAAGATCAACGTAGATTATAAAATGCGTTTTCCGAATGCGAAAAAAGCCCGCTAAAGGCTTTGATAATTAAGTCTGGGACTTGATATTTGCCAACCTAAATTTAAAAAGACTATGGGATTAGATAAAATTCTTGCTATTTCGGGAAAACCGGGACTTTATGAGCTTACCGCGCAAACAAGAGGCGGCTTTGTTGCTAAATCTATGTTAGACGGGAAGAAAATTGCCGTAAACATGCGTCACAACGTAAGTATTCTAAGCGAGATCGCAATCTATACCTACACAGAAGAGATTCCGTTAGGTGAGGTTTTTCAAAAGATTAGTGAAAAAGAGAATGGAGAAAAGACAATAAGTCACAAGGTTTCCAAAAATGAAATGGAAGCATTCTTTTCTGAAATTCTTCCTGATTATGATGAAGATCGTGTATACGCTAGTGATATGAAAAAGATCATCCAGTGGTATAATCTTCTAGTAGAGAATGGAATGACCAGCTTTGCGAAAGAAGATAAAGCTGAAAAAAATACAGACGAAGAGGAATAATTTCTTCTGAATTTATAAAAAGGCTGAAATCATTGATTTCAGCCTTTTTTGTTTAGAAATACTTCTGAAGTTTGAGATTACAAATACTTCAGTTTAGAACTTCAAACCAAAGATAAAAGCGCCATCTCGCTGACCGTTAAAATCTGAAACTACATAGTCCAGTCTTAAAAAACGGTATTTTCCGAAGCCTATATTATCGAGACCTATGGAATATTCAGAATAAGGAGCTCTGTTGTCTGTCGTTAAGCGATGTGCGCCCAGAATAAGATTATAATTCAATTTATTGATAAGCGGAATTTTGCCCAAGAACCAGCCCTGGAAATCATGTTCTGCATGAAATTCAGCATAATTCTCATTAGTGCTAAAATTATAATAAGGCATCAGGTTAAACGCTCCCACGTAACTGCCGAAACCAATTCGCGTCTGGTTCGCATTAAAATGCTGGTAATCTACCAGGCTAATTCCTTCCGCATTACTAAATAGTCCGCCGTTGGCCATATATTGGAAAGTTCCTTTATTGCCAATTTTTACACTTTGTTCTACTCTTGCCTTAAATTGATTATAATTGAACTGCTCCTCACTTGCTCCAAATCCGCTTTCCCATGAAATATTCAATTTTGGATACTTGGTCTCATAGACGTTATATCTGCCATTAGGATAGCTCATATATTTCTGACCAAAGCGTATTCCAAAATCCAGCCTGGATTTAAAAAGATGATGATCCTCAAATAAACTGGTTCCAAAGCTGTTTGGCTGTAGCGGATTGTTGGAAGTGTATTCCCGATCTTCCCAGTCGATGATGACATGATCTGTAGAATTTGATAGAGCCGTTCTGTCTTCCCATCCCAGTTCGCCAAAGATTCTTAAACCTGGAAAGATATCCCTGCCGTATGCCGCTTTAGCAAAGCTTCTCTCAAAAAGCTTCATATAGTTTCTTTCGAAAAATATAGTAGTGATGCTATTCAGTAACGGGGAAATAGGTTCGTTTGCATTGATCTGCGCGCTTTCCACACCTCCGGAAAGTCTTAAAAAGTCCTTACTGTAATTGTTGAACTTTTTCTCAAAACCACCATTTAAGCGCAATCGGTCTTCACTTAGCCCATAATCTATATCTGTAAAGACTCTCCAGTAATTCTCCTGATCCTCGCCGGTACGTTGTGTGTAATTCACGGTAATATCAGTATTCCAGCCCTGTACCGTATTAAAACCAATGCCTGATACTGGAGCACTAATACTAAAAGATCTGTTCTTCCAGCTATTTCTATAACTATATCCAAAAAGCACATCGGTTATTCCAAACTGATTTCTTTCGGTATCTACGGAATCCTGATATTTTTTGGTACTACGAAATTCCTGGATGCTATCTTTTTTTACATAATCATTAATTTCTTCTGAAGTAAGAGGAACAGGCCTTACTTTCTCCCAGAAAACCGAATCCTTTTCGTTTGCATTCTGTGAATAGCTTAAAATCTCTTTTCCGAAGCTATTTTTAGAAAAACCCGGGTCAAAATCATAATCGCTGTAGACTGCGGTAAATCTTCCATTCCCACCAAATCCAAAGATCTTGAAACTGAAGTCCACACTTTGGGAGATCTGGATGAAGAGCTTATTTTCTTCAGAATATTTAAAATTCTGCTTAAATACTATTTCTTCGATTGGTGCAACCTGTATGGCAGTACCGGTAGTGGTTAGTTCGATCCCATAAATTTGCCACAGGTCTTCCACGATATAGACAAAACCTGAAAATACTCGGTCCTGCTTACGCTTTGGAGTCACCTCGATCTTATTGATGAGATTACCACGATCATCGAAAAAAGTACCGGCCAGCTTGTAGCGATAATAGTTAAATCCATAATCTGCCAGCGGAGATACCATTTCGCTGTTCAAATTAATGGTATTCTCGTAAAAGGAATAATAAGCTTCCTGTGCCGAGTTGAGGCTAAAACCATTATCATCTCCAGAAACCTTAGAAGCAATGATATTTTCCTTAAAATCATCTGGCTTCTGGAAGGAGATCTTGGAAATAGTTTCACTTAAGTAAACGATTCCGCTTCTGGTGGAATCGAGTCCGCCGCCAAGATCACCAATTTCCTGGCCCATAATTTTCTCAGGAGCATTTTCAATTCTCCATAACCCCCGGGAATAAAAATCGGCCGTAAAACTTTCCAGTCGGTTCGAGTTTTGCTTTCTATTTTCGATCGCCAGCCGCATGATCCTGTTGGCTGGATTCTCATCATTTTGTATAGTAACTTCATCCAGGCTGGTACTTTCTGAGATCATCTGGATATTAAGTTCGTAGGGAAACTGAGTGATATTGACCTTCTTCTTCTGGGTTTTAAATCCAAGAAACTGGAATACGATCACGTATTCACCAGTTTCCTTCAATTTAAGTTCATAGAGACCTTCATTGTTGGAAGTAGTTCCAATATTAACAGATTCTGTATAGATATTTACATAAGGTAGAGGCTCATCATCTTCCGAAGAAATTTCACCGGTAATTTGAGCAGAAAGTGTGGAAAATGCCAGAAAAAGGCAGAGTCCAAGTAGTTGTTTTAGCATGAGGTAGTTTTCAGATGCTAAATAAACGCAAAAAGTTGCAGGAAATTATTTGTAGTCCTTCTGAATTCTATCCAGACGTCGTTTATTATCACGATCTTTGATCGTATCGCGCTTATCATAAAGCTTTTTACCCTTTGCCAGGGCGATCTGCAGCTTTGCCAAACCGCGATCGTTAATGAACATTTTTAGAGGAATTATGGTCAATCCTGAATTGGTCACTTCTTTTTCCAGTTTACGTAACTCTCTCTTCTGTAATAAAAGTTTACGTTCACTTTTAGGGTTATGATTAAAATGAGTAGCATGAGAATATTCCTCCACATGCATATTGATCACAAATAACTCGTGATTACTGAATTCACAAAAACTCTCGGCGATGTTTGCTTTTCCTTCACGAATTGCTTTGATCTCGGTACCCGCAAGTTTGATCCCGGCGGTATACTTGTCCAGAAATTCATAATTGAACTTCGCTTTTCGATTCTTGATGCTTACAGAATTCTTCATAGGTCACAAAAATACAAGCTTTAAGCTAAAAACATACTAAAGCAATTTTAAAATTAGCGCTGAGGAAGCTGATCAAAGTTTATTATTTTTGCGAACTCAAAATTCTATTATGAAACGTTTGCTTCCAGCCTTAATTTCTCTACTTATAATTAGCTGTGCAGAAAAAGAAAATACACTTACCGCAGATGAGATCATTCAGAATGCGATAGAGAGATCTGGTGGCAAATTATACGAAATGGCGGAGATTGACTATACTTTTCGTGGTAGAGAATATAAGAGCTATAGAAAAGGCGGCAAATTTAGCTACACGCGAATCATGACCGATACCTCAGGAAATAGAGTGGTAGATGTTCTGGATAATGAGGGGCTGAATCGTTCGATCAATGATAGTAACGTTGTCCTCCAGGATTCTTTAGTGCTGCCAATCGGTAATTCTATTAACTCAGTCAACTATTTTGTACATTTACCGTACGGACTCATGGCTGAAGCCGCCAATAGGCAATTGATAGGGAAGGATACCATCGCGGGAAGGGAATATTATGAGATCAAAGTTACTTTTTCTGAAAATGGGGGAGGAACAGATCATGAGGACGAATACCTTTACTGGATCGATACTCAAAATTTTGAAGTAGACTATCTCGCCTATAATTTTGAAGTGAATGATGGTGGCGTAAGATTCAGAAAAGCTTTTAACCACAGGGTCATCGAAGGAATTAGCTTTGTAGATTACGAGAATTATGAATATAAAGATAAAGAAGTTGAGCTAACCAAACTGGATAGTCTTTACCAGGAACGCGAACTGAATCTCCTGTCTATTATAGAGACAAAAAATGTTCGGGTAAAACTGGACAGCATTAATTAATATAAAGTACCTGGTCCAGAATTTCATTATTTGGAAGTATCTGGACGATGAAAAGTGCTCCGTTCTCGGCATCATCAATATTCGCATATTTTTCCTCGCCAAGAATCTCATTGACAAATTGCGGCGTCGTGTTACTATGTCCTACCACCAAAACGCGCTTTCCATGCGTTCTTTTCCTGAATTCATCGTCATATCCATTTCCGGCATTATAGTTTTCAATAGACAATTGCTTACTACCTGCAGTTGGAGCACCCGTTTGCAGGGTGCGTTTATAATTTGTACTTAAAACCATATCCAGCGGTATATCCTTTAAGACTTCAGCCCAGCTTTGTGCCCTTTTTAAGCCTTCAGCGGTTAGGTTCGGGTCTTTTTCAGTCTTATTACTGCGATCTTTTTCAGCATGTCTTATGAAGTAATAAGTAGTTGTCTCCTGAACAATATTGTTTTGACTATTTTCTTCGGAAGAGATTCCAAAAAGAAGAATGAACGGAAGTACTATTTTGAGAATTGTAGACATGATAAAGATTTTTTGGATCGTAAATTACTCTGAAATATTTATTTCCATGAGAATAAATTGATTTAACTGCCTAACAAAAGAATTAAAATTATTGTCGGCCATCAGGATCAAGCTGCGGTTTCCGTTTTCCAGTTCCGGCCCAAAGCACATTCCTTCGATATTATCAACAATGCCATCGGTTAGCTGATCGTCGACAGACTTAAAGTTGAAAATTAGCTTCTTTTTTGCCGTTTGATACTTCGCCTTTCGAAGCGAATTCTCATTTAGGATATTGGTAGCTTTGCTTGCATCTACATCAAAGATCTTTACCGTGTTCCCATGGGAACCGTAACCGGCAGAGTAGGAGCGTTCCATCACTAGAAATCGATCTTCAGCATATTCAAGGATCTCCGTGATTCCGTTCAGGGCAAAATAATTAATTGGCAGCTTAGCGATTCCATCAAGTGGATAGACAAATTGCGAAACTGGATTTCCAGTTTCAATATCAAATTTGGTGATCCTTGAGTGAGACCGTGAAGGAAAGATCTTTGGTTTGGAAGAGTCTTTTTCTAATGGTAATTCTGTAGCAACCCAAATTCCAGATCCATTAATACTCTTAGTGATGCCCTCAAATACTCCGTTGTTTCTCGGTTTTTGATCATTATTAGATTGAAAATGTAGTGGAATACTATAAGATCTGAGTATTTTTCCTTTATCATCTGTTTCATAAATTCCGGGATCTCGTCCATCTGAGATCAAACCTTCGCTAACTACAAGAAAGCCATTTGTATTTGAATCGTAACGCAAGCCTTCTAGATCCAATACTACTTTCGAATATTTTTCTGGTCTGCTAATCTTTATAAGATCAGTAATCTCGACATTATTAAATCTGGAGTCGGCTATTTTGATCTCTGCCTGGTAAATTCTTGGATTGGATGCCTGATCGCTGACCAGGTAAAATTTTCCGTTTGCGTAGTCTATTCCCGAGAGTCCACCAATCTTAGTGTCTTCAAATTCCAGGTTTTCATCGATTACGAATTCATCCAGATAATTAAGACTTACCTGACCATCCTCTATTCTGGAGGTAACGGCGCAGCTGCTAAAAATTAAAATTGAAAAGAGAGAAAGTAATCGAAGTTTCATAGTGAGTTTTGAAGAAATCAAAAATAACAAATCCTTAAGACAAAAATAGGACTTCCTTGGGACGCTAAGGCCTATGCTATGAATACATTTAACTATTAACCAAAATCAATAGTTATGAATGAAGATCAAAGAGAAGGAAAATGGAAACAGATCAAAGGACAATTCAAACAAAAGTATGGAGATCTAACCGATGATGATACCACTCATGCTGAAGGAAAATTTGATGAGATGTTAGGTCGTATGCAGGAAAAGACTGGAAAGTCGAAAGAAGAATTGAAAAATGAAATTGATAAGTGGTAGATTGAGTAGTTGAAGAAAAAAAAGGCGGTAGAAATACCGCCTTTTTTTATGATTAATTTTCTGAAAGTTCTTCCTGATTTCTAAATACCAGTTCTTCATTGAATTCATCCAGAAGAATGATACTGTCTGTGCTAATATTGCCGGACAAGATTTCCTTGGAGAGTTTATTAAGTACCTCTTTTTGCACTACTCTTTTCACCGGTCTGGCGCCAAATTGTGGATCAAAACCTTTCGCAGCTAGATAATCAAGTGCTTCATCTGTAGCATCCAGCACTATCTGCTGTTTTGCGAGCATTTTCTTAACGCCCTTCAATTGCAAGCCTACAATTTGCCTGATGTCTTTTCTAGTAAGCGGACTAAACATGACAATGTCATCAATTCTGTTCAGGAATTCCGGTCTAACCGTTTGCTTCAGCAGTCCGAGCACATCCACTTTCGCAGATTCCATCGCTGCATCTACATCCTTGATTGCCTCAAATCTCTCCTGAATGATCTGGCTTCCCATATTGGAAGTCATCACTATAATGGTATTCTTGAAATCTGCAACACGACCTTTGTTATCTGTAAGTCTACCTTCATCCAGAACCTGAAGCAGAATATTGAAAGTATCGGGATGAGCTTTTTCGATCTCATCAAGTAAGACTACAGAATATGGTTTTCTTCGCACTGCTTCAGTAAGTTGTCCACCTTCATCATATCCTACATATCCCGGAGGTGCCCCAACTAATCTGCTAACGGAATGTCTTTCCTGGTATTCACTCATGTCGATCCTGGTCATCGCAGATTCATCGTCGAACAGATATTCAGCAAGTGCCTTGGCTAGCTCTGTTTTACCGACTCCGGTGGTTCCCAGGAAAAGGAATGATCCAATTGGTCTGTTTTGATCCTGAAGTCCGGCACGACTACGGCGAACTGCATCACTCACAGCGATAATTGCTTCATCCTGTCCAACAACACGTTTGTGCAGATCATCTTCTAATTTGAGTAATTTCTCACGATCGCTTTGAAGCATTTTAGTGACTGGAATCCCGGTCCACTTGGCAACTACTTCCGCGATATCTTCATTGGTTACTTCTTCCTGGATCAATGATTTTTCACTTTGATTCTCAGCAACGTTCTGTTGTAGTTTTTCGAGCTTCTCCTGAGCTTCCTTGATCTTTCCGTAGCGAATCTCAGCTACTTTACCATAATCACCTTCGCGCTCAGCTTTTTCAGCTTCCAGCTTGAAGTTTTCGATATCAGATTTTAGTGTTTGAATATTATCCACTACATCTTTCTCGCTCATCCACCTGGCGTGAAGATCATTTCTTTCCTCTTTAAGATTGGCGAGATCTGCTCGGAGCGTTTTGAGTTTCACTTCATCTTTTTCACGCTTAATTGCCTCGATCTCGATCTCCAACTGCATGATCTTTCTATCCAGCACATCAAGTTCTTCCGGTTTGGAGTTAATCTCCATACGTAATTTAGAAGCAGCTTCATCCATCAGGTCGATAGCTTTATCTGGAAGGAACCTGTTCGTGATATATCGCTGAGATAATTCCACTGCAGCGATGATCGCTTCATCCTTAATTCGAACCTTATGGTGTGTCTCGTATTTTTCCTTGATCCCACGTAATATAGAGATCGCACTTTCAATGTCTGGCTCCTCTACGTATACCTTTTGAAATCTTCGTTCCAGCGCTTTATCTTTCTCGAAATATTTCTGGTATTCATCAAGGGTAGTAGCACCAATTGCTCTTAACTCACCTCGAGCGAGTGCCGGTTTAAGAATATTGGCAGCATCCATGGCACCCTGGCCACCACCGGCACCAACGAGCGTATGAATTTCATCAATGAATAATACAATGTTACCATCGCTGGAAGTTACTTCCTTGATAACCGCTTTAAGTCGTTCCTCAAATTCGCCCTTGTATTTTGCACCAGCAATTAGAGCTCCCATATCAAGGGAGTAAATGAGTTTGTTTTTAAGGTTTTCTGGGACATCTCCATCTACAATTCTATGCGCCAGTCCTTCTGCAATCGCTGTTTTTCCAGTTCCTGGTTCCCCAACCAGCATAGGATTGTTCTTGGTTCTTCGAGATAGGATCTGTAGAATTCTACGAATTTCTTCGTCCCGACCAATCACAGGATCCAGCTTTCCTTCTTCAGCAAATTTGTTAAGGTTTCTTGCGTACTTATCTAAAGATTGATAGGTTTCTTCAGCACTTTGAGAAGTTACTTTGTCGCCCTGTCTTAGTTCAGCAATTGCAGCTTTTAAACCTTTCTCGGTTGCTCCCTGATCTTTCAGCATTTGAGCAACTTTACTGGAAGATTTAAAGATCCCGAGGATCAAATGCTCGATAGAAACAAATTCATCTTCCATTTTCTTAGCAATGCTGGTAGCTTCATTTACAGTCTTTCCCGCATCCCTGGATAGCATGATGTCTCCGCCACTTACCTTCGGAAAGCTCTCCAGACTCTTATCCAGTATCTGCCCGAAGAGAGAAATATTAATATTTAGTTTTTTTAGTAAAAAAGGAGTTACATTTTCGTCGACCATAGTGATAGCTTTGAAAATGTGCTCATTTTCTATCTGTTGGTGGCCCATTTCCTGAGCAAGCTGCTGAGCTTGCTGGATAGCCTCTTGTGATTTTATAGTAAAATTATTGAAGTTCATCTTAAATGTTTTTCAGAGTAGGTCAATCAATATACCAAATTCAAAAACCGACATTAAGGCAGTTTTAGTGTAATTATAAGCGACAAAAAGGCAGTTTTACTTAAACAAAATTAACCTGAATTTGATTTTATTAAAATTAGATAGATTTACTTTTGTAAAAAAGAAGATTATGGGATTATTCGATAAAGTATTTGGTGGAGAAAAGGGCACTTCTGAAAAGAAAGAAAGCAATGTGCCCTGGAACGCTCTTACTGAAATTTCTCAATTGGATGAGTTAGAAAAACTATCTGAAGATAAAACTGTTGCTATTTTCAAGCATTCTACAACTTGTGGGATTAGCAGGATGGTATTAAAGAACTTCGAAGCAGACTATGAGCAGCAATTAAATGACTCTGTGGATCTTTATTTTCTTGACTTAAAAGCTCACCGGGATATTTCCAATGGAATCGCAGATAAATTTTCTGTTAGACATGAGAGTCCGCAAATGGTGGTGTTAAAGAACGGGGAAGTTGTACATCATTCTTCTCACCAGGCAATATCAGTAGACAAATTAAAAGAACTGGCTTAATATCGAGTTACTTTGAAAATAAAAAGCCCGAAGATTTATCTTCGGGCTTTTCTTATGATATAAGATTTGATCTTATTTTTTCTTTGGTTCGTAAACCGGCAATAGTTTACTGCGAACTTCGCCAAATCCAATTCTGGAGGTTTCGTTCTGGCAATATCCTCGCATGATCACTGTATCATGATCTTCTACAAATTTACGTTCTGAACCGTCTTTTAATTTGATTGGTTTACTACCACTCCAGGAAAGTTCCAGCATAGAGCCGAAAGAATCTTCAGAAGCTCCAGAAATAGTTCCGGAAGCCATCATGTCACCGGAATTTACAGGGCATCCATTTACTGTGTGATGCGCCAGTTGCTGACTCATATTCCAGTATAGATACTTAAAGTTCGATTTTGATAAGGAATTCTCCTCGCCACCTTCAGGTTGCAGGGAAACTTCCAGATTAATATCAAAACTCTTGTCTCCGGAGTATTTAAGATATGGTAATAATTCTTTTTCAGGTTCCGGACTCGCCGTTCTAAATGGCTCTAATGCGTCCATCGTAACGATCCACGGTGAGATGGAAGATGCAAAGTTCTTAGCTAGAAACGGTCCTAAAGGAACGTATTCCCACTTCTGGATGTCTCTGGCGCTCCAGTCGTTAAACAAGACCATTCCAAAGATGTATTCTTCAGCTTCATCAACAGGAATTGGTTCTCCAAGGTGATTCGCATCTGTTGTGATAAAAGCCATTTCCAATTCGAAATCCACACGTTGAGATGGTCCGAATACAGGTTCGTCTGAATCTGCTGGTTTTGTTTGTCCCTGTGGTCTGTGTACAGGAATTTCCGAAGGAATAATAGAAGAACTTCTTCCATGGTATCCAACGGGAATATGCAACCAGTTTGGAAGCAATGCATTGTCTGGATCGCGGAACATAGTACCAATATTGGTCGCATGTTCTTTAGAGCTGTAGAAATCGGTATAATCACCTACCTGTACAGGCATTTGCATTTCAATTTCATCCAGTGTGAATAGAACAGTATTTCTGTGGTCCTGGTTATCCTTCAGCTTAGCATTCTCAGCGTCGAAAATATCAGCAATTCGGTTTCTAACCAGTCTCCAGGTTTTCTTTCCGTCAGAAATAAAATCATTTAGAGTATCCTGCAGGAATATATCGTCTGTCAACGGTATACCTTCAAAATATCCCAGTTGATGCAGAGCACCAAGGTCTATAGCGTAATCACCAATTCTGGTTCCAATGGTGATGATATCATCACGAGTAAGGAACACTCCAAACGGAATATTTTGAATAGGGAAATCGGTATCGCCAGGAATATCCAACCAGGTTTTTCTATTTGGATCATTAGCGGTAATTGACATAAAAAATGTTGGTTTTTTGTTAAAATCTAGTTGTCTCAAATATATTATTTTCCTGTAATTAACCGAATGTATTTCTTACTTTTACCGAATATTTAACTTAAAAATTTGTGATGCAAAAAGACACCCAGATATTTGATTTAATTGCGAAGGAAAAGGATCGCCAGTTGAATGGTTTGGAACTAATTGCGAGTGAAAATTTTGTAAGTGACGCCGTGCTGGAAGCAGCAGGATCTGTGCTTACAAATAAGTATGCTGAAGGCTATCCGGGAAAGAGATATTATGGTGGCTGTGAGATCGTAGATCAGGTAGAGCAACTTGCTATCGACAGATTAAAAGAATTGTTCAATGCTGAATATGCCAACGTGCAACCGCATTCCGGTTCACAGGCAAATACTGCAGTTTTCCATGCCTGTCTAAAACCTGGAGATAAGTTTCTTGGTTTTGATCTTTCACATGGTGGGCATTTAACGCATGGTTCTCCAGTGAACTTCTCCGGAAAATTATATGATCCTGTATTTTACGGGGTTGATAAGGAAACCGGATTGATCGATTATGATGCAGTTGCTGAAATTGCAAAGAAGGAGAAGCCGAAAATGATCATTGCAGGAGCATCTGCATACAGCCGTGAAATAGATTATAAAAGATTCAGGGAAATAGCTGATAGTGTTGATGCAATTCTACTTGCAGATATCGCGCACCCGGCTGGATTAATCGCCAAAGGTTTGATCTCAGATCCTATAGAGCATTGTCATATTGTGACTTCTACTACGCATAAGACTCTTCGTGGGCCTCGTGGAGGTATTATCATGATGGGGAAAGATTTCGACAATCCTTTTGGAGAGAAACTTAAAAACGGAAATCTAAAGAAAATGTCGGCTTTACTGAATTCCGGGATCTTTCCAGGAAATCAGGGTGGACCTTTAGAGCATATTATTGCTGCGAAAGCGATCGCTTTTGGAGAGGCTCTTACAGATGAATTTCTTCATTATACGGTACAGGTAAAGAAAAATGCAAAAGAGCTGGCTAAAGCTTTTGTGGATAAGGATTACCAGGTAATTTCAGGAGGGACAGATAATCATATGATGCTTATCGATCTTAGAAATAAAGGTGTAAGTGGTAAGGAAGCAGAAGAGGCGCTTAGTAAAGCAGATATTACCGTAAATAAGAACATGGTGCCTTTCGATGACAAATCACCTTTCGTAACTTCAGGAATTAGAATTGGAACTCCTGCAGTGACCACACGTGGTCTTGTAGAGCAGGATATGCTAAAGATCGTTGAGTTTATCGATAGAGTCATCACTAATACTGAGAGTGATGAAGAATTGGCTAAAGTTAAAAGCGAAGTAAATACAATGATGAAAGATCTTCCATTATTTAAAATGTAAGACCTTTTAGATTCAGATAAAATCAAAGCCATTCGAGAGAATGGCTTTTTTAATTTTATAGAAAATATATAGCAATGCACATGAGAAGAACAATGATCGCGGGTATATTTTTACTGAAAGGATCGCTTATCTTAAGGTGCATTATGATTGCACCAAGCATCATTAAAGCGAGTCCGATTGCAGCAGGATCCACCAGGTATTCCAGCCAGATTCCGGCAAGTAGGGCAATGGCCAGTGCAACTTTAATAAAACCTACGATGTATACCATTACCTCCGGCAAGCCATAAGCTTGAAATTCTTCCTTCATATTCCCGGCATTACCACCTCTGTAACTGGTTTTACTATTAAATCGAAGCAACCAGACATTGAGAATTCCAAGTCCAACGATTACCTGTAATATTATTTTGACGATCTCCATGATATTATTTTTCAACAATATAGAGATGTTTATCTATAAATAGAAAAGATTAAACAAAGTTTAAGAAGGAATAAAGTCAAATGACAAGAAAATTAACCTTTTCTCAGTGTTTACTGGAATATCTGCTTGAGCTCATCAGAAATGCGCTGTGGTTTCTTGGTTTTTTGATCTAGCAGGCACCATGTGGTTTCGGCTTTCGCCAGTAGTTTTCCGGAATCATTATTTTTGATCACTACTTCCCGTATGGAAGTTACATGTGTAGTGTCAATAATTCTTGTTTCCAGCAGGATTTCATCATTGAGAAGAGCTTCCATCTTATAATCGATCTCATGTCTTACCACAACCCATGCTAGCCCTGCTTTCTGCTCTTCGGAAGCGCGGGACTCCCAGTGTTCTTGTGCTACATCCTGAATCCATTGCACATAACGCACGTTGTTGACATGCTTCTGATCGTCTAGATCATCTTCTGAAACAGTAATGTATTTTTGATATATTTCGGAGTTTACAGACATTATTTCTCCATGATTTTTACTTCAAACAACGTATCCCATTTTTTACCGGTTACATAAAATTTTCCGGTAGCAGCATTGTAAGCGATCCCGTTAAGAACATCGTTATTTGGATCTAAAGAATCTTTATTGCCCAGTTTATCCTGTAGTCCTTTAAAGTCAATAATACCTTCAATGGCTCCATTTTCAGGATTGATCATTGCAACACTGGGAAATTGATATGTGTTTGCGTAGATAAGTCCATCCACCCATTCCAGCTCATTGAATTTTGACTTAATAGCAGTATTGGTAGTTGGCTGGATATAACTTTTTTCGGCCAGGGTTTCAGGATCAAGGATCCAGATTTTCTCAGACCCATCACTTTTAAATATTTTTTCCTCATTGTTACATAAACCCCATCCTTCCTTACTGGAATTGTACGCAAATGTGCCTTGTCTTTCGAAGGTGTTTGGATCATAGATAAATCCCTGACCTTCCTTCCAGGTTAATAACAGTAAACGGTCGTCCAAAATTGTAATTCCTTCAGCGAAATATTCATCTTCCAGGCTTATCTCTTTATACACTTCACCAGTTTCCAATTCGGTTTTGCGCAATTTTGATTTGCCGTACTGTCCAACGCTTTCGTAAAGAGTATCATTATGAAATTCAAGTCCCTGCGTGTACGCGTCAGTTTGATGTGGATACGTATTAACGATCTCGTAGGTGTAAACTTTCGGAGCGTTTGCGCTCATTATTTTTATGGACTTCTGAAGAGTGTCTTTTGTCGAATCATAATACACCACAGCAATAAGTTCTTGGTTTCCCAGTAAAACTGAATTTAGTTCAATTTCCAGATCTGAAGTGTTGCCAGTTGCAAGACGCTTTGTACCTATAAAATAAGCGACCGAATCAAAACTTTTATTTTCCTTGCCTGTAATACTCGCTTTTAGAGTTTCGTTCTGGCTGAATTCCTTCTTCTTTTCAGAAATATTCAGAGAAAAATCAGATTTTTTATTTCCATTATTGCTTCCGCAGGAAAAAATAAATATGCTTAAAATAAAGAGTAACAGGAAGTTAAATTTTTTCATGTCAAAATAGGCTTGAATACTGAGCTAAATTAACCAATTCAGGATAAAAAAAGCTTGCGAAAAGTTACAAAGATTGTATATTTGCACCGGCAAGTCCCACACAACCAGCTCCTGCTGAATCCCCCAGGGCGGGAACGCAGCAAGGGTAGGCGGTCGTAGCGGTGTGATGTGGGTCGCTTGCCATTTTTTGTTTCTACAAAGTCCTAAAATTTATTGCATATTTGTGCGGTATGAAAAAGGGGAATTCTTCAGAAAAAATCGTACTTATCACCGGCGCTTCCTCAGGAATTGGTAAGTCAATCGCAAATTATCTTAGTCGGCAAAATTTCAAAGTTTATGGAACCTCACGTTCGCCTCAGAAATCTACGGATGAAAGCTTTACATTTTTACAATTAGATGTAACCAGGGAAGATACTATTAAGCTGGCTGTTGAAGATATTATCGCCAGAGAAGGCAGGCTGGATATTCTGATCAATAATGCAGGAGTCGGTATTACCGGACCTTTGGAAGAGACTCCGGAAGATGAGATCAAGAAGGCTTTTGAGACCAATTACTACGGTCCGCTTAGAATGATCAAAAATGTACTGCCTTATATGCGTGATCGCAAATCTGGTCTTATTATTAATGTTACCAGTATTGCTGGTTATATGGGATTGCCATATCGTGGAATATACTCTGCAACTAAAGGTGCTCTTGAAATCACTGCTGAGGCTTACCGAATGGAAATTGCTCAGTTCGGAATTACAATGACCAATGTAGCGCCTGGAGATTTTGCTACTAATATCGCTTCTGGAAGATATCATGCCCCCGTTTTACCAACTTCACCTTATAAGAAAGTATATGGTGAAACACTTGATCTTATGAATCAACATGTTAGTGCAGGGCAGGATCCGCAACTAATGGCAAAGGCTATCCTCAAGATTATTAAGGATCCAGAGCCAAAAGTGCACTATCGGGTAGGCGAAATGTTGCAAAAAGTGTCTATCAAGCTAAAGGCATTACTGCCAGACAAACTTTACGAGAAGATGCTTATGAAGCATTATAAATTGTAATTTTGAGGAGCTTTTAAAATTAAACAACACAATTAATTCTATACAACTATGAAATTTTTTATTGATACAGCGAATCTGGATCAAATCAAAGAAGCACAGGCTTTAGGTGTGCTGGATGGTGTAACAACCAATCCATCGCTAATGGCGAAGGAAGGTATTACCGGGAAGGACAATATTATCGAGCATTACAAAGAGATCTGTGAGCTAGTAGATGGAGATGTTAGTGCAGAAGTTATTTCAACCGATCTTGATGGAATGATCAAGGAAGGTGAGGAGTTGGCAAAACTACACGACCAGATAGTGGTGAAGATCCCAATGATTAAAGAAGGTGTAAAAGCATTAAAATACTTTAGTGACCAGGGAATTAAGACAAATTGTACGCTGGTATTTTCAGCAGGGCAGGCGCTTTTAGCTGCAAAAGCTGGAGCTACTTATGTTTCTCCATTTATTGGAAGGCTTGATGATATCTCAACAGATGGTTTGAATCTTATTGCAGATATCAGACTTATATATGATAATTATGGATTTGAAACTCAGATCCTGGCAGCTTCAGTAAGACACACCATGCATGTACTGGAATGTGCGAAAATTGGAGCAGATGTTATGACTGGACCTATTTCTTCTATTGAAGGCTTATTAAAGCATCCTTTGACCGACATTGGTCTTGAAAAATTCCTTGCAGACTATAACAAGGGAAATAAGTAATTGACTAAACTGAATATTATTAAAGGCTGCCGTGAGGTGGCCTTTTTTTATTGGGCAATAAATTTTTCTAATTCTTCCTCAAAATCGGAATTGCCGAACTGAATATCGCCTTTAACGATAATAGCGTTTTTATTTACAAAGAACAATTTATTTAAATATCTGCGATAGGAATCTTTGGGAATCTGTCTCCTGGCTATTTGATATTCAAACGATTTATCGTAGCCAAAGGTCTCCAGCGTCCTAAGCCATTCCTCCCGTTCATTCACGTCCACATTGACACCTATAAAATCCACTTGTGGGTATTTCTCTCTTAATGAACTAATAATATTGTGTTGCCAGCGGTGATGAGCCGGAGCATAAAGAGACCATGCATAGGTGACTGTTGGTCTATTAATGATTTCTCCATATTTCAACTCTTTACCTGAAGTGTTCATAGCCCAAAGATCAGCAAGAGATTGACCATTTAAATAAACTTTTTGAATTTCAGCAAGGTCACGAGCTTCGTCTATATGCGTGTATTCGATATCCTTTAATAACTGTAATATGGAATCTATTCTGCTAACTTTTTCAGCATTAACGATCGCGAGGGTAGCCAGTCTGTCTAGAAATTCATTTTTCAGGGATTCTATGTTAGACAGAGAATCAATTAAAACTATTCTTCTTTCAATATTTTTATAAGAATTGATATTATAACAATCCTTGTGTTCGTTATGCGTTCTGGTACAGTATTCGATCGCTTTAGATCTCAGGTAGTCATCAATAAAATTTGTGTACACGTAATAATCCTGTAGTTCACGATTATTGAAATCAATTTCGTTGCGGTAATTATTGAAATCTTCTGGAATCTGATCTCTAAAGTCTTTCCGGTACTTATTTATAAGAAACGTATATCGTTCTCTTAGATCAAAATATTCATAATCTATACTCGCGTGAGCGATCTCTAAAAAATCTTCGGAAAACTCCCTGTCTTCAGAAAGAGTATTCAGCTTATCGATTCGTTGTTGTCTTATAGAATCTGTGATTCGAGCAAATTCTGAAGGTGCTATCTTATAATAAGTAAGAATAAGGTCATTATTTTGCTCATTTTTCAGGAACATATCCAGCAGAAAATTACTTTTTTCTGAACCTGCGCCGCTAAAATTCAAAGACTCATCGAAGGAAAGTGTATTCAGGTAAATTAGAACACTATCGCCAGGCTCCATATACATGATCTGGCTTTCAGGCGGGTGGTTAAAAGTATAAATTCCAGCTTCCAGTTTTGGATAGTTCTTGCCAAACTGGTTCTTTGCATCCAGGAATAAGGTATCTATGATCTCGTTCTCTTTTGAGATCACTACAAAGTCTGTTTCAGGATTATTGATCTGGCCTCCTAGGTAAATTGTACCATTCTCATTGGAATCGTTTGTACATCCACTGAAAATGAGCGCGCAGCAAAGTGAAAGAAAATAACAGTATTTCATTCTGGGTATTGGTATGAAGCTTTTCGGTAACTTCATTTTTTAACAAATATATTCGGTGCACCTGCGGAGCGGTGTTAAGTGTGCGTTAAAACGTATTTTTAAAACGTTAATCTTTCTTAGTAAGCATCATAATAGCTACTTTTGCAAAAAATTAATTTTTATAGTTTATGCTTTCAGTATCAAACCTTTCTGTACAGTTTGGAAAAAGAGTTTTGTTTGACGAGGTGAATACTACATTCACCCAGGGAAACTGCTACGGAATCATTGGTGCCAACGGTGCCGGTAAATCTACATTTTTAAAGATATTATCTGGTAAATCTGAGCCTACTTCTGGTCATGTTCATTTGGAACCAGGAAAGAGAATGTCGGTTCTGGAACAAAATCACAACGTATATGATGATTACCCGGTGCTGGAAACAGTAATGCGTGGTAATAAGCCTCTATTTGCAGTGAAAACTGAAATGGATGCTTTATATGCCGATTATTCTGATGAAAATGCAGATAGAATTGGTGAATTACAGGTTTCTTTTGAAGAAATGGATGGATGGAACGCTGAAAGTAATGCGGCTTCTATGCTTTCGAATCTTGGGATCAAGACAGAGATGCATTATGCACAAATGAAAGATCTTGATGGTACACAAAAGGTACGTGTACTTTTAGCTCAGGCACTTTTTGGAAGTCCTGATGTGCTGATCATGGATGAGCCGACTAACGACCTGGATTATGAAACGATCACATGGTTGGAAAATTTTCTTGCCAACTATGATAATACGGTGATCGTGGTTTCTCACGACCGTCACTTCCTTGATTCGGTTTGTACGCATATTTCTGATATTGACTTCGGAAAAATCAATCACTTTTCAGGAAACTATACATTCTGGTATGAGTCTTCTCAACTTGCTGCTAGACAGAGAGCACAGCAGAATAAAAAATCTGAAGAAAAGAAAAAGGAACTTCAGGAGTTTATTCAGCGATTTTCTGCCAACGTGGCGAAGAGTAAGCAGGCAACTTCCAGAAAGAAAATGATCGATAAGCTGAATATTGATGAGATCAAACCTTCCAGTAGAAGATATCCTGCTATCATTTTCGAGAGAGAGCGTGAAGCTGGAGATCAAATTTTGAATATTGAAGGTTTAGAAGCTAGTCTAGAAGGAGAAACTCTTTTCAAGAATATTAATATCAACCTTGCGAAAGGAGATAAAGTAGTGGTTTACTCTAAGGACTCCAGAGCTACTTCAGCATTTTATGAGATCATCAACGGGAAACAGGATGCAGTTTCAGGTAAATTCCAGTGGGGTGTGACCACTTCTCAAAGTTATTTGCCAGCAGATAATTCAGAGTATTTTGAGTCAGATCTTACATTGGTAGACTGGTTGAGACAATGGGTGAAAACAGAAGAAGAACGTGAAGAGGTTTACATACGTGGATTCCTTGGAAAGATGTTGTTTAGTGGTGAAGAAGCCCTGAAAACCTGCAAAGTTCTTTCTGGAGGAGAAAAAGTGAGATGTATGTTGAGTAGAATGATGATGATAAGAGCCAATGTTCTTATGCTTGATGAACCTACCAACCACCTTGACCTGGAATCGATTACTGCTTTTAATAACTCGCTTAAGAACTTTAAAGGTACGGTGATGTTTACAACACATGATCATGAATTTGCTCAAACACTTGCAAACCGTGTGATCGAATTGACTCCTGGCGGAGTTATTGACAGGTATCTAAGTTTTGATGAATATATGAACGACAAAACTATTAAAGAACAAAGAGAGAAAATGTATGCGGTAAAAGCCTAGTACAACTCGAACATATAGAAAAAGCCTGAAGAAATCCTTCAGGCTTTTTTGTTGGCTAAAACAAATTTAAAACATTCCGCCACCGTCATTATCCTTATCTCGATCCTTACGCTGGAGGCTACGGTTCTTTCCACCGCCAAATCTATAAGAGACTCCCAGGTATACGGTTTGAGTTTCTCCTTTAAATCGACCAACCTGATCAAAAGGTCTGCCAGCCAGGATATTGAATTCCTGAGTGTCGAAAACATCATTGAAATTGAGACTTACAGAAGCACGGTTATCATCGAGGAAGCTGTAACGGGCTCCAAGGTTCATAAAATACATATGGTCAATGTCGTATTGAAGTGATTTCATTTTGCTTCGGTAAAAACCAAAAGCAGAGAAGGAAAGAGCCTCTGTGGCTTTAAAATTATGGCTGGTTCTAAAAGTAAAGGCAGTATTGTCTATTTCAGTAAATTCAGTACCTACCAGTCCGCTAAAGGTTTGTTCATAAAGCTCAAAACCGGAGTTGGTACTCCACCATTTTGTAAATTTGTAGTTGCTTGAAAATTCTAAACCATACATATCTGCATCACCAGAATTCTGAAAAGTTAGAAACAGCGAACCAGGTTCATTATCCAGCTCTGTAAAAATCTGGTTAATTTCATCTACGGTTCTTCGGAAGAAAACACCTGCGCTAAGGCTTCCCTTGCGTTCAAATTTTCGAGTATAATTAAACTCGAATGAATTGGTGAATTGTGGATCTAGCTCAGGATTCCCGGCAACGATAAGTCTTGGAGACGACACTTCCCGAATTGGATTGATCTGGCTGAAACCTGGTCTGTCGACTCTCCTGCTATAACTTAAATTGTAGGTATTCTTATCGTCTGGAGTAAAGTTTAGAAAACCTGTAGGGTAGACCGTAAGATAGTCATCTTCATAAACACGTTCACCCTGAAAATCTGCTGTCACCTGGTAGCTCTCCAGCCTGGCACCAACCTGGTAACTCCATTTTTCAAAATTCTGTCCGAAAGTCGAATATAAACTCAGGATATCACGATCATAGATATAGTCGGCATTTGTAAACTGCGGATTGGTAGTGTTGTAATCGTTTTCAGTTTTTAGTAACCTGGCTTCTGCACCAAGTTCCAGTCGCGAAACATCATTTAATGGATTGGTATAGTCGATATTGGAAATAAAATTTTTACGGTCTTCAAATACCCGATCGATGTAAGGAATTAACTGAAGATCATTTTCAGCGAAATCAATATCTGCAACTTCATCTCCGTTATAATCATTGAAATCTGCCTCGAATTGAATTTCATGACCATCTTTTTCAAATTCGTGATCAAAGAGAAAGTTATAGCTGGCGTTGCTGTTATCGTAATTTACATCCAGAAACTGGCGAAAGTTTCTTGAGGCCTCGTTGAAATCTGTAAAACTCAAAGCGCCAAGGGGTCCGCCATCGTAAAGGTTCTGATTCGTATATATACTGAAGGTATTATTGTCATCGAGATAGAAGTCAACGCCAATTTTGTATAAATAGGAATTATTTCGGTTTTCAACTTCAAACTCCTGAAGACTTTGAGATTCGGGAAGAAATATAGTTCCGCCGTTTTCGCGATCTCCAAAATTGCTTCCCAGGTTTCCGAAGAAATTGAATTTGCCCTTACGATAATTCATGTCGAGCGAACCATTAAATCTCAGGTTTTCACCGTAGGTAAGACCGGTGTTTAGATTTCCATTAAAACCATCACTCGCATTTTTATGCAGCACGATATTAATGATCCCGCTCATTCCTTCCGGATTGTATTTTGCTGAAGGATTGGTAATAAGCTCTATACTTTTAATGGAGGTCGAGGGGATTTGCTTTAGAAGTTGTGCAGGATCCATGTTGGTAGGCTTACCGTCCACCAGAATTCGTACATTGGAATTCCCACGAAGAGATATATTTCCATCCTGATCTACATTCACAGATGGTATATTTACCATAATTTCTGAAGCACTGGCCCCGGTTGTCATAAGATCTTTCCCGATATTAATGACTTTGCGATCCACACGCTGTTCGATGGTAGTCCTTTCAGCAACCACAAGAGTTTCATCGAGCATGGCTACATCAGGTTGCAGGTAAAGAATCCCGATTTCGATATTGGTTCTTCGCTGTTCGATTACAATTTCTCTACGGAAGGTCTTATAGCCTATAAATTGGACCTTCAATTCGTAATTCCCAGACTTCAGGTTTTCTACAATAAAGCTGCCGTCTTCAGCTGAAGTGATACCGGTAACAAGTTCACCTTCAGGATTATTGATGATAATCGTGGCATAAGGGATCGCTTCCTGGAGTTCAGCATCCATGATGGTTCCGGAAACATTTCCATTGGGATCGGTTTTAGCATTTGCAATTGATAAAAAGCTTAAAAATAAGCATAGAATGAACTGTTTCATTTTTTGATTGATTAGATGATTAATTATAACATATTACCTTGCAATGCATAATAGATGAAGCCATGGATTGCAAAATGTGATGATCTTACCTATAAGACGATCAAAAAATTGACTTGTTACAATTTTTTAATAATAACCTGCGCTCATCAAGAAGATCAACGCAGGTTTGTGATATCATGGTCATTAACACTAACCATCATAATTAAATCGATGATACCACAAAGGGCCGGTCCTCAACTTAAAGACTAGTCTATCTAGAGATTGTTACAGTAAAATTTATTTACTTTACCATTATGAAGAAGAAAACACTGGTTATGGGTGCTTCCTTAAAACCCAATAGATATTCCCATCTTGCCATTAACAAACTTGTGAGATTCAAACAACCGACTGTGGCAATTGGTCTTAGAGAAGGAACAGTAGACGGGGTAAAGATCCATACAGAAATGGAAGAATTTGAAGATATAGATACCGTTACCCTTTATCTTAATGCGAAAAGGCAGGAACAGTATTACGATTACATCATTTCACTGAATCCAAAAAGAGTGATCTTCAACCCCGGAACTGAAAACCCTGAGCTTTACACTTTGCTTCGGAAGAATAATATCTACTTCGAAAATGCCTGTACGCTGGTCTTACTTTCTTCTCAGCAATATTAATCCTAAGAAAGTTAGAAAACCATTCAGAATCAGGATAAAGAATCCAAATTCGAATCCAAGCCAGGTAAGACTGTTTACGCTGATGATGTAGGAAAGAACCGGAGCAAGAATGGCAATTAGCGGCACTAGTTTATCTTTTACCTGCCACTTCGTAAAAAGTCCAAAGGCATACAAACCAAGCAACGGCCCATAAGTGTACCCAGCAAACTGAAACAATTTGTTGATCACACTTTTATCTGCGATCGCATATTTAAACACAAGCATCACCAGGATTAATAATATGGAGATTGCAATATGAATTTGCTTTCTGATCCTGATCTGTTTTTTCTCATCATATTTTTTTTCAATATCCAGGATATCGATACTAAAGGATGTTGTCAAACTTGTAAGAGCGCTGTCAGCACTGGAATAGGCCGCAGCGATAAGTCCCAGGATAAAGAAAACTGCTACGGCAAAACCTAGATTACCGCTGGCGGCAATAGCTGGAAATAATTCGTCTTTCGTTTCGGTAATACCATTAAGATCGGCGTAATCGGTTAGGAGAACTCCTAAAGCCAGAAATAAGAAGTTTACGAAAACGAGAACGATGGTAAACCAGAGCATATTTTTCTGCGCATCTTTCAGACTTCTGCAGGTAAGATTTTTCTGCATCATATCCTGATCTAGACCAGTCATGACGATAGCGATGAAAGCCCCGGAAAGGAACTGTTTTACAAAGTGATCTTTGCTTTTCCAATCATCGAAGAAAAAGATCTGGGAATGTTCACTTTCAGCTAAATAATTCATGAGATTTGCTACAGAGAAGCCAAGATCTTCAGAAATAAAATAGATGGTGATCCCCAACGCAAGCAGCATAAAGAATGTTTGCAGGGTATCTGTCCAGACGATGGTCTTAATCCCGCTTTTAAAGGTATACAGCCAGATAAGCAGGATGGTGATAGAAACCGTGATGTAGTATGGAACACCTAACGCATCAAATACAATAAGTTGTAGCACATTTGCCACCAGGAATAGCCTGAAACTTGCACCAACAACCCGGCTTAACAGGAAAAAAGAAGCTCCTGTTTTATAGGAAGCATTCCCAAATCGGGTATCTAAATAGGTATATATGGAGGTAAGATTAAGCTTATAATAGAGTGGAAGCAAAACCTGACCGATCACCGCGTATCCAACTGTGTATCCAAGTACGACCTGGAAGTAACTAAAAGAGTCGGTTTCAACGGTGCCGGGGATGGAGATAAAGGTGATCCCACTCAGCGAGGCACCAATCATTCCGAAAGCTACCAGATACCAGGGAGCCTGTTTATTCGCTTTAAAAAATTCAGCATTACTGCCTCCTCTTCCCGTGAAGTAGGAGATAAGAATAAGTACTGCAAAATAGGCGGCGATTAGAATAAGTACCTGGTATGGTTGCATAATTTTTCTTTAAAGCGGGCAATTTACAAATTAAGCTGAAGCTAATTTCATGCAGCAAAAAAATCATAAATTCGCGTATGGATTTTTCATCAAAATTACTGGAGCAGGCAGTAGACGAAATGTCTCAATTGCCGGGAATTGGAAAGCGAACAGCGCTAAGACTGGTACTTCATTTATTAAAGCAACCGGAAGAGCAGACCTCCAGGCTGTCAAAATCCCTGCTCGATCTACGCGAGAATATTAAGCTTTGTAATAATTGCTTCAACATTAGCGATACCGAGCTTTGTGAGATCTGTGCAAATCCTAACCGCGTTTCAGAAATAGTATGTGTGGTCGAAGATATTCGCGACGTGATGGCTATTGAAAATACCGGGCAGTATCGAGGGCATTATCATGTACTCGGAGGAAAGATAAGTCCTATGGATGGAATCGGACCTTCGCAGTTAACGATCAAAGCTTTGATTGAAAAGGTTAGAGAAGGGAAGATCGAGGAGATTATATTTGCTTTGAGCAGCACGCTGGAAGGTGATACAACGAATTTCTATATTTTCAAACAACTGGAAGGAACCGGAATAAAAACTTCTACGATCGCCAGAGGAATTTCTGTAGGAGATGAACTGGAATATGCAGATGAGGTGACCTTAGGAAGAAGTATTACGAATAGAATTCCTTTTGAAAATAGCCTGAAAAGCTAGAACTGGCGTAGAAACTAATAATTTTAAGAAGCTAAAATTATCCGAAACTTTTTCAATTGCGTAGTTGAAATCGTAATTTTAGCGGGAGTTTAACCATGACACTTGTTTGAAAGAATATCAGTGTAATCCAATTTTATTGATTTTTTAATACTTAATAAGTGTTAATTTGATTAAATTCGCAACCTGAATAATAAAAATCGCATCTGATTTAACGATATGGCAAAATTTGAATTGAAGTTACCTAAAATGGGTGAAAGTGTTGCAGAAGCAACCATAACAAGCTGGCTTAAGGAAGTTGGAGATACTATTGAAATGGATGAGCCGGTACTTGAGATCGCTACAGACAAAGTCGATAGTGAAGTCCCTTCAGAAGTTGACGGGACCCTTGTGGAAAAACTTTTCGAGGCAGATGATGTGGTAAAAGTAGGTCAGGTGATCGCTATTATTGAAACCGATGGTGATGAGGATTCTTCTTCAGAAGAACAAGAGGAAGAAGCAGCTCCGGCTGAAGCAGCAGTAGTTTCTAAATCGGTTGAAACTGCCAAAGAAACTGCTTCCGCAGAAACTAGCGAAGATTATTCAGATTCTGATAAATTCTATTCTCCGCTAGTAAAGAATATCGCGAAGGAAGAAGGTATTTCACTTTCTGAACTTGATTCTATTAATGGAACCGGGAAAGATTCGCGGGTTACCAAAAATGATATTTTAGAATACGTAGAGAACAGGAAAAAAGGCGGAAATACTGCAGCGGCGGAGTCAGCCCCAAAAGCTGTCGAATCTAAAGGTCTGGAGAAGAAAGTTTCCAGTCAGCCAGAACCTGTAGTTAGCGGGGAAGATGAGATCATCGAGATGAGCAGAATGGGTAAAATGATCGCTCATCATATGGTGGATAGCGTTCAGAAATCTGCACATGTACAGTCATTTATTGAAGTAGATGTTACAAATATCTGGAACTGGAGAAATAAGCATAAAAATGAATTTCAGAAGAAAGAAGGAGAGAAATTAACTTTCACTCCAATCTTTATGGAAGCTGTGGCAAAAGCGATTCGCGATTTCCCAATGGTGAATATTTCTGTAAACGAAGATGCTTCTAAAATTATCAAGAAGAAAAATATTAACCTTGGAATGGCTGCGGCACTTCCAGATGGTAATTTGATCGTTCCAGTGATCAAAAATGCAGACAGGCTTAATCTTGTTGGGATGGCGAAGGCAGTAAATGACCTGGCTAATCGCGCAAGACAAAATAAATTGAAACCGGACGATATTCAGGGTGGTACTTATACGGTAACCAACGTGGGTACTTTTGGAAGTATTATGGGAACTCCCATCATCAATCAGCCACAAGTAGGAATTCTTGCTCTTGGAGCAATTCGAAAAATGCCAGCGGTGATTGAAACTCCTGATGGTGATTTTATTGGAATACGATATAAGATGATCCTTTCTCACAGTTATGATCACCGTGTGGTGAACGGCGCCCTTGGTGGACAGTTCGTACAGCGTGTGGCTCAGTACCTGGAAGGATTTGACAAGGATCGCGAGATCTAAAATTCCATTTTTATAGTAAACTTAGAAAGCTGTGAAGATTAACTTCGCAGCTTTTTATTTTACTGAAGATTATTTAAAAAAGAATCGAGCAATTCTAAAGCAGGATGTTTGCCTTCCATTTTTTCTCCTTCCAAAATAGCATTTTTGTCCAGGTCTTTGTGACCTAAGATTGCTTCCGCTTTTTTATTATCAAGTTTGCGGAACGCCATAGACCAGTTTTTAAATTGGCGGCACTTTAGCGAATCGGTAGAAATTTCAACAATTGAATGGTGTCTCGGGTCCTTTTTAATTCTTTGAAAGAGATTGTCTACTGTTGAAGGCTCTCCTTCTATATACTGGATGAAAAGTCCCTGATATGAAATTAGTAATCCAGTAATATCACTCGTGGCGTTATTTTTTCTGCTACTGCTGAGTAGTGCTTCCATATCTGCATCTTTAAGTATATGCGATTGCTGGCTTATATAGGAGATGTACTTCAAAACTTTTTAAGACTTGTAAGGGTTCAAATATAAAAAAGGTATTTTCAAAAACCAACTGCTCGATTTCGTTCTAATCCAATGCCTTTCTAAAGCCTTTTTGCGTCTGGAAACCTCTTGCTTATTTTATTAACGGCTCATAATTATAGTATATTTGCTACAAATAAATCATTTCGCATGGAGCTTAAACTTACCAGACCTATTTGCTTTTTTGACCTTGAAACTACGGGAACCAATATTTCCAAAGACCGTATTGTGGAAATGGCAGTGCTCAAAGTCTACCCAAACGGTAATAAAGAAAGCTATACCTGGCTGGTTAATCCTGAGTGTGAGATTCCTAAAGAAGTTATCGCGATTCATGGCATCGATAATGAGAAAGTTGCTAATGAGCCAACCTTCCAGCAATTGGCAACGAAAGTTCATGATCTTATCAAAGGCTGTGATCTTGCCGGCTATAACTCCAATAGATTCGATATTCCATTACTGGCCGAGGAATTGCTCCGTGCGGGAATTGATTTCGAAATGAAGAATGTCGTTGCTGTAGACGTTCAAACGATTTTTCATAAAAAAGAACAGCGTACTTTATCTGCAGCTTACCAGTTTTACTGCGGAAAAGAACTTGAAGGTGCACATGGTGCAGAAGCAGATACTGAAGCAACCTATGAAGTATTAAAATCCCAATTGGACAGATACAACGATCTGGAAAATGATATGAAATGGCTGGCAGATTTCAGCTCTCGAAAGAAATTTGCAGATTTCGCCGGATTCATAAGTTTTGATAAGAAAGGAAGAGAAGTGTTTTCTTTCGGGAAGTATCGCGGAAAGCTGGTAGAGCAGGTGCTTGAAGATGAACCTGGATATTTTGGCTGGATGCAGAATGCAGATTTTCCACTTTATACTAAGAAAGTACTCACAGCCATTAAATTGAGAAAGCTAAACACCAAATTATCCTGATTGAAAACTTCCGTTTTTCTCTTAATCCTTTTCTTTACTACCACTTTTAGCGTAGCTCAAAATTCCCGAATAACCGGGAGAGTAATCGACAGAGCCACTAATAAGGCCTTGCCTTACGCTCATATCATGTTTCAGGATTATAAGCTTGGAACCAGCACAGATGAACAGGGCATGTTTGCTTTTAATGTTGCAGACAGCCTGAAAAGTGAAATACTCATTTTTACCCATGTTGGTTACGAGAGGGAATTGCTAAAAATCTCTGATCTGGAAAAGCAGAGATTGGTACCCATGAATGCACTTACCGAAGGTCTGGGAGAGGTGATGATCACACCTGTTCAGGATAATAGATCTTTTACTTATCGGCCGGAATGGCGCTACGAAACTGTGGGGATCGGAAATATGAATGCCGCGCTTTATCCTTCCACCATAGCGCGTTATTACCCAAAACCTGATAAGTTTGAGGCAGCTGCTTTTCTAAAAGAGATCACCGTTTATTTTTATGCTACGGAAGAGCAAAAAGGTTTAAGTCCGAAATTTCGGATTCATTTGTATAATGTAGACGAAAACGGACTTCCCGGGAAAGATATCACCCAGGACATCGTTGTCACCAAACCAGTAGGTAAAAATAAGGTTGATGTCGAATTGCTTGACCAGAAAATTCAGATTCCCGAGGGAGGTTTTTATATAGGTCTTGAGCATTTATTCATCAAGGAGAATGAGTATTTCGAAGTAAAGGATTACTATATCAATAATGAACTTGTAGCTGAAGATTATAGAAATAAGCGTTATGGACCAGTCTATAAAGGAGTTTTCGCTCCTGAAGAATCCAACTTCAAAATTTATTTTTTCGAACCCGGAGGCTGGGTTGATATTAGAACCTGGGACATCACCTATAATGACAGGGAAGGGAAATATGTAATGCCAGAATTTAGAATCAAAATCACCGATTAGTATGATGAGGTATTATATGTTCATTGCATTTTTAATTATAGCTATTTCTTCAAATGCTCAAAGTGAGATGATGGATGGAGTAGTGGCCGATTCTGTTACCAAAGAACCTTTGTCGTTTGTCAATATCTATGTATTGAATACCAGTCAGGGGACCACTAGCAATGAAAATGGATATTTTCAGCTTAAGGAACCTAATGCAGGTCAGAATCTTCGGTTTGGGTATGTGGGTTACGATTCAAAAGATATCACCTATGTCAAGAAACAGTTGGATACTATCTTTCTTTCCCGAAATAAGGAACAGCTAAACGAAGTAGTTGTCCAGGCTCCTTTACAGGATAAAACCATTAAAATAAAAGCCTCAAAATCTAAAGATAGGTTAGGAATTTCAAATTCAGGCGACGATGAAGGAGCTCGAATGTTCTTGCGCTATTTTGCTAAGCCTTCAGAACTAAAAGATGAAGCTGCTTACCTCAAATCCGCAGAAATCTTTCTTTTTAATGGTATTGGTAGTGTTAAGCATGATTATATTTTCCGTATCCGGATCATGAGTCTTACCGAGGATGCAGAACCAGGTTATGATCTCATCGATAATATTACTCTTACAGGGAGACCTGGGTCAAAGGTTCGTGTAGATCTAGAGGATGAAAGAATTCTTATTCCTGAGAATGGGTTTCTTATAGGGGTGGAAGGCTTGCAGATTGATCAGAACTATATAAGAACCACTAAGTTGCTTCTTGAAAATGGTAAGTATAAGGATTTAAAAAAGTACGGTCCTACATTCAAAGCTGTGGAATCAAAAGATCCGGTTTACTACCTAAGTAGAGGAGAATGGAAAAAAATGAAAATGCCGGTACCGGCAATGAACCTTATAATCACCAATTAGTATGAAAATTATTTGTGTAGGTAGAAATTATACAGATCATATTTCAGAATTGAAAAATGAGAAGCCAGAGGAGCCTGTATTATTTCAAAAGCCCGATACTTCGATATTATTGAAAAAACAACCATTTTTTATCCCAGATTTTTCCAATGATATTCATTACGAAGTAGAGGTTTTAGTGAAGATCAAAAAAATAGGGAAGCATATTCAGAAGAAATTTGCACATAAATATTATGATGAAATAGGACTGGGAATTGACTTTACGGCCAGGGATCTTCAGAACAGGCTTAAAGAAAAAGGACTGCCCTGGGAGAAATCCAAAGCATTCGATGGTGCTGCTGTGATTTCAGACAAATGGTTGCAAAAAAAGGAACTACCTGCGGTAGATGAACTCAATTTCAGGCTTGAAAAAAATGGAGAGGTAGTACAATCTTCCTCAACCGCACATATGCTTTGGAAAATTGATGAATTAATTGCTTATATTTCGTCGTATTTCACCCTCAAAATTGGTGATATCATCTTTACGGGAACACCTGCCGGAGTAGGAAAAGTCGCTACAGACGACAGATTAATGGGTTACCTGGAAGATCAACAAATGTTTTCTATCAAAGTAAAATAGTTTTGAATGAGTAATTACAATCTTGACGACGTTAAGGAAATGGCTGGCGGCGATGAAGAATTTTTATTAATAGTAGTCCAGACGTTCCTTGAGGAAATTCCGCCAGACGTTGCTGCGATGAATGAAGCCATTGATAATGATAATCCTTCACTAGCTTATCAGTATGCTCATAAAATGAAACCGAACCTTCAGATGTTTGGTCTAAACCTGATGGAGCAGATTAAGGTCATTGAGGCCTGGTCTAAGCATGGTCAAAGAAAGGATGAGGTGCCGCAAGCTTCAGATATTATTACTAGAAAAGTGGATGTTGCTTCAGAAGCTTTAAAAAGAGATTATAATCTAGGATGAAAGCTGAAATCGTAACCATTGGTGATGAGATCCTTATTGGACAGATCGTGGATACAAACTCGGTTTATATTTCCAAGCAACTGAATAAAATTGGGGTAAGCGTTCACCAGATCACTTCTATTCAGGATGATCGTGAGCATATATTGCAAACCTTGGAGGAGGCTGCTTCCCGGGCAGATATCATCATCATAACTGGTGGGTTAGGCCCGACCAAAGATGATATTACCAAGAAATGTCTTTGCGAATTCTTTGATGATACACTTGTAAAAAATGAAAAGGTTCTCCATCATATTGAAGAGCTTTTTGCAAAATATATAGACACGCCAATTTCAGATCTTAACCGGGAGCAGGCGATGTTGCCATCCAAGGCAGTTGCATTGCATAACGAATATGGAACCGCTGCTGGAATGTGGTTTAAAAGAGGTGATCAGGTCTTTGTGTCTATGCCGGGCGTTCCTTATGAAATGCGCGGACTCATGGAGCACGAGATCATCCCACGAATAATGAGTGAATTTTCCAGACCGGTTATTCTTCATAAAACCGTTATTACTCTGGGCCTTGGAGAAAGCGCGATTGCCGAGCGTATAGAAGCCTGGGAGGATCAATTACCCTCTCATATTAAGCTTGCTTATTTGCCTAATCTTGGCAGGGTAAGACTCAGACTCAGTGCACGAGGGACAGATCACAAGGAGCTGGAAGATGCCATTGATGAACAGCTCATTGAGTTGCGAAAGCTCATTGGGGAAATCATGTATGGTTTTGAAGATGATGATCCAGTAGAAATGGTCATTGCCAGGCTACTTGAAAAAAATAAATGGACGCTTTCTACTGCGGAAAGTTGTACAGGAGGTCGACTGGCTTCCAGGTTTACAGAAGCTCCAGGTTCATCAAAGACTTTCAAAGGAAGCGTGGTATGTTATGCAACCCAATCTAAAATTGATCTGCTCGATGTTCCGGAAAAGCTAATAGAAGAGAAGTCTGTAGTAAGTGCTGAAGTTGCCAAAGCTATGGCAGAAGGCGCTCGTAAAAAGTTTAATACAGATATTGCGGTGTCTACTACCGGTAATGCCGGACCTGAAAAAGGTGATAGCGAAGCAGAAGTCGGTACTGTTTTTATTGGACTGGCAACTCCCGGGGAAACACTGGCATTTGAATTTATGTTTAGCAATCACCGGGAGAAGGTGATAGGTAAAACAGTGAACAAAAGCTTACAGATCTTACTGGAACAATTACTAAAACTTCAGTCTACAGATTGAGACTCAATCTAATATCTTAAACTTTTTTAAAAATTGGCATTTGATCCTTTGATCATTATCATTAAAAAAATGTATTTTTGCATCCGCTCAGGCTTAATGGCGGTACTTAACGGCAATTCGAGAAGGATATTTTCGGAGTAAAATATTTTTTTTCATTTTGTTGTCTGTTAGGTAAAAAAATCGTTAATTTGCAGCCTGTTTTGAAATAACGAGAAAAGTATAGAGCAATGTCAAGAGTTTGTGAACTTACCGGGAAAAAAGCAATGGTTGGGAATAATGTTTCTCACGCCATGAACAAGACTAAACGTAAATTTAACGCCAATCTGGTTAAAAAACGTTTTTTCCTTCCTGAAGAAGATAGATGGATCACTTTAAAAGTGTGTACATCTGCATTAAAAGATATCAATAAAAAAGGCATTTCTGCCGTAATTAAGGAAGCTAAAGCAAAAGGATTTCTTCAGAAATAATCCTAAGCAGCACCTAAAAATATTTCACAATGGCAAAGAAAGGTAACAGAGTTCAGGTAATTCTAGAGTGTACAGAGCATAAAGCAACTGGACAACCAGGTACTTCAAGATATATTACTACAAAAAATAAGAAGAATACACCGGATAGAATGGAGTTGAAGAAATTCAATCCTATTCTTAAGAAAATGACGGTTCATAAAGAAATTAAATAATTGAGTCATGGCAAAGAAATCAGTAGCATCTATTCAAACAGGATCTAAAAGATTAACCAAAGCAATAAAAATGGTTAAATCTGAGAAAACCGGTGCCTACACATTTGTAGAACAAATCATGGCTCCGGAAGACGTTAACGACTTCTTGAAGAAGTAAGTATCGTTCACAAACGATTTTAAATAATCATAAAAAGCCGTCCTGGATTTATTCTGGACGGCTTTTTCTTTTTATGTATCTTTATTGCCGTAAAAAAGGGGCTGAATGGCTTCTTTTACATATTAACCTGCCAGAATAAAATGAGTTTATTTAAAAAGATATTTTCTAAAGAGAAAAAAGAAAACCTTGACAAAGGACTGGAAAAATCCAAAGCCAGTTTTTTTGATAAAATGAGCAAGGCAGTTGCCGGAAAGACCAAAGTTGATGAAGAGGTTTTGGACGATCTGGAAAACGTACTTGTAAGTAGCGATGTGGGAGTTGCTACCACGATTAAGATCATCAATAGAATTGAAGAACGCGTTGCCCGGGATAAATATCTTGGTACCGATGAGCTGAATAAAATTCTAAGAGAAGAGATCGCGGCATTACTTTCTGAAACCAATAAAGGTGAGGGTTCAGATATTAGCCTTCCTGAAGGAAAAAAGCCATACGTAATTATGGTGGTTGGTGTAAATGGTGTTGGTAAAACTACCACTATCGGGAAACTTGCGAATCAATTCAAAAATTCAGGTAAAAAGGTAGTTCTTGGAGCGGCAGATACATTTCGTGCGGCTGCCATTGACCAGTTACAAATCTGGGCTGATCGTACAGATGTGCCTATCATCAAGCAGAAAATGGGAAGTGATCCCGCTTCTGTTGCATTTGATACCGTACAAAGCGCTGTGAAGCTGGGTGCAGATGTGGTGCTTATAGATACTGCCGGAAGGTTGCACAACAAGGTGAATCTTATGAAGGAACTTACCAAGATTAAAAGAGTAATGCAAAAAACCATTCCAGAGGCACCTCATGAAGTGATGCTGGTGTTGGATGGTTCAACCGGGCAAAACGCTTTTGAGCAGGCTAAACAATTTACTGCGGCCACAGAGGTAACTTCGCTTGCTGTTACCAAATTGGACGGTACGGCAAAAGGTGGTGTGGTGATTGGGATTAGTGATCAATTTCAAATTCCTGTAAAATATATTGGAGTAGGAGAAAGAGTGGAGGATTTACAGGTTTTCAATAAATATGAATTCGTAGACTCATTCTTTAAATAATGAAACAATTATTTTTTCTTTTTGTGCTGGGAACTCTGCTGACTTCCTGTAAAAATGATCCTGAAAATTCAAGTGAAGTTCAAACTGATGAAGATTCTACTTCGGTTTCTTCGGAAGAGAGGGAATTTAAAGTTCTGGATTCAGAATATATTACAGCAGACAGTTTATGGGTGCCATTTGAAAAAGATTTAGATGAATTTACTTCCGAAGTTTATGAGGAAGTAAAAGCATTGGTTTTCGAAAAGTCTATCCCGGAAATTCAGGAATCTATCGCCTCTGGAAAACTTACTTACGAAGAACTATCTTTGTTTTACTTAACCAGAATAAGAGAATATGACCGCGAAAACGAGCTTTCTCTAAATTCTGTGATCTCCCTAAATCCTGATCTTGTTTCTGAAGCAAGAAAAAAAGATGAGCAACTAAAGAACTCATCCAACAATCATCCTATTTACGGCATTCCGGTACTACTGAAGGATAATATCAATACGAAGGCTATGCCAACTACAGCCGGTGCTGAAGCTTTGAAAGGCAATCAAACCGGTGATGCTTTTATTGTAGATCGACTTAAAAAGAATGGTGCTCTTATTCTTGGCAAAGCTAATCTAAGTGAATGGGCATATTTCTTCTGTGGTGAATGTCCAAGCGGGTATTCGGCAGTTGGAGGACAAACCTTGAATCCTTATGGTAGAAAGATTCATGATACCGGCGGATCAAGTTCTGGAAGTGGAGTAGCTGTAGCCGCGAATCTAGCTCCCGTAGCTGTAGGATCTGAAACATCCGGTTCTATCTTATCACCATCAAGTTCTAATTCGATCGTAGGAATGAAGCCGACTATTGGCTTGTTAAGCCGTGGCGGAATTGTACCAATTTCAAGTACTTTAGACACTCCTGGTCCTATGACCCGATCTGTGATCGATAATGCGATCTTACTTTCTGCTATGACCGGAGTCGATTCAAAAGACCCTGCTTCTTCCGCAGCAAAACAACCTACTAATCTCTATAAGGATCTAAAAAATTCCACTCTTAAAGGAAAACGATTCGGAGTGATCAAAAGTTTAAAGTCAGATACTCTATATATGAGAGCAGTGGCTGATCTTGAAAAAGCCGGCGCGACTATTATAGAATATGAAGCGGAAGAGATCGATCTTCCAAATTTCTTAAGGTTACTGAACCTGGATATGCAAAATGACCTTCCAGAGTATTTTCAGAAATATGGTGGAGAAGTTAATTTCCAAAATGTTCAGGATGTTGTGGATTATAATGCTATGGATTCAGTAAAAAGAGCTCCTTACGGGCAGGCTTTATTTCTGGGAATCTTAAAGGATTCAGCGAGTACGGAGGAATTTGCAGCGATCAAGGATACTTTAAAAACCAACGGTACACGATTTCTAAGTAAACCGATGAAAGAGCATGATCTGGATGCGATCATCTCTATCAATAATTATCATGCTGGATATGCCGCGGTAGCTAAATATCCTGCGATTACGGTTCCTATGGGTTATACTTCAGAGAATCAGCCCATGGGATTAACTTTTATAAGTGAACCTTTTTCTGAAAAGCAATTGCTGGAATTTGCATACGCATTTGAAAAGACTTCCAAACGTAGAAAAACACCAAAGGATTATAATGAGTGAAAAAACAGACAGATACCTGGTCCTGATTTCCAAAATCATATTTTTTTACAGCATCTTCTTCGTGGTGATGAAAGTCATTTCGATGTTTCAGGGTGCATGGGTAATCCCGAATTTAATACTTTCTCTGCCATATTTAGTTTTTGGACTGGTTGGCGGTTATATGGTAAAATATAATAAATATCACTGGGCATATGTGATCGCCGGAGTTATCTTGATAAGTATCGTTCGGTATTATGAAGTAGAGTGGATGCTTCAGCTGCAGGAACGCTTTTCATAACCAAAGCATTCATCAATAGTTTCTACTTTGAATTTTAGCAGAAAGTTTAGGTCGTCAATCGCGACCTATTGAAGCCTGAATTAATACCAATTAGTTTATTCAGCTTAAAATTAGGTGTATAAATTTTACACCTTATCTTTGCACCCGCTTAGATTTTTGGATTCAGAATTCTTAAGCATTTAGAAAGCAATATATTATGAGGACGAAATCGCTTAAAAAGAACAGGATTAATGTAGTAACTCTGGGTTGTAGCAAGAATGTTTACGATTCAGAAGTTTTGATGGGGCAGCTTCAGGCGAATGATAAAGATGTGGTTCATGAAGGCGAAGGTAATATCGTAGTGATAAATACCTGTGGTTTTATTGATAACGCGAAGGAACAGTCGGTTAATACAATTCTGGAATTCGTAGAGAAAAAGCAGGAAGGTTCTGTAGATAAAGTGTTTGTAACCGGTTGTTTAAGTGAGCGTTACAAACCTGATCTTCAGAAAGAAATTCCAGACGTGGATCAATATTTTGGGACTACTGAACTGCCAGGACTGCTTTCAGCTCTGGAAGCCGATTATAAGCATGAACTTATTGGTGAGCGTCTAACAACTACGCCAAAAAATTACGCATACCTTAAGATTGCTGAAGGTTGTGATAGGCCATGTTCATTTTGTGCTATTCCATTAATGCGTGGTGGACATAAGTCGACTCCAATCGAAAACCTGGTGATAGAGGCAGAGAAACTTGCTGCGAACGGAGTCAAAGAACTTATTTTGATCGCTCAGGATCTTACCTATTATGGTCTGGATCTATATAAAAAGAGAAATCTGGCGGAATTGCTGGAAAATCTGGTAAAGGTCGAAGGTATTGAGTGGATTCGTTTGCATTACGCTTTTCCTACGGGATTCCCAATGGACGTTCTGGATGTAATGAACAGAGAACCTAAGGTTTGTAATTATCTTGATATTCCACTACAACATATTAATGATGAACTTCTGAAGTCCATGCGACGAGGAACCACTCATGAGAAAACTACTAATTTGCTTAAGAAGTTCAGAGCAACTGTTCCAGAAATGGCGATTAGAACTACACTTATTGTTGGTTATCCTGGTGAAACTGAAGCGAACTTCCAGGAATTGAAAGAATGGGTGAAGGAAATGCGTTTTGAAAGGCTTGGATGTTTCACTTATTCTCATGAAGAGAACACTCATGCATTTAACCTTGTAGACGATGTTCCACAGGAAGTGAAGCAGGAACGTGCAAATGAAATCATGGAAATACAGTCTCAGATTTCCTGGGAACTTAATCAGCAAAAGATCGGGAAGATTTATAATGTCATCATAGACAGAAAAGAAGGTAATTACTTTATTGGTAGGACCGAAGCAGATTCACCAGATGTTGACAATGAGGTTTTGATCGATGCCACGACAGTTTATCTAAAGACCGGTGATTTTTACGAAGTTGAAATTACAGATGCTGCCGACTTTGATCTTTACGGTAAGCCTATCAACGTAGAAACCAAGAAGCCTGTTCGTAAAGAACTTAAGATTCGCACAGTCTAATTTAAAAACCTAGATTTGAATAAAATAGAGAAAACTCCCCATTTTCTTAGAGGGAATATGCCATATTTTCTTGGCGGTTTCTATGTCCTTATGGGTATCGCAGCATACTTCAGTATAGGTGATTCATTTTATCTTTCTTATTTACCATTAGGAATTATAGCCGTTGTAGTTGGTTATTTCCGAAGAGAGAATAGAAAGGAATTTATCAAGTGGAACAGTAAGAAGATCGTGCTTCAGGATCAAATCAATGGAAAGAAATCATATCCCTGGACAGCGGTGGATGACTTCATAATTAGCGAAGAAAACCTGCTCATCAAATCTGGCCCTGCGGATGGTGTTTATTTCGAGATTAGAGAATTTTCACAATCCGATATAGCGAAATTAAGATCCTCGTATCCCGAGTTTGCAAACCTCAAACACTCCGCCTGATGCAGCGTATAAGCAGGAAGCTCAATTTTTTTAGAAGAAACCAGTTCTTATTATTTGGTGTTTTCTGGACTTTAATGAGCATTTTTTACCTAGTCTCTCAAATAATAGTAGAGGAAGACGGTACTTTCAATTATTTTATGAGTTTTGGATATCTCATTATTGGGCTGCTCTATTTTTATCAAAACTACCGATATGGACACAAAAAGGGAGAGTTTATAGAGTGGAACGATACTGTCTTGAATTACCAGCAAAACTTCGGAAAATTTTATTCTTTTAAGTTAAGTAGCCTTGTTAACGTCACAGTAACTCAGGAGAATTTTATCATCAAGTCTCAAAATGCGCAAGGCACGATGGCTTCGCTTAAGGGTTATTCTGAAGAAGATATAGCTAAACTAAGAACAAGATTTGATAATATGTAGCCGGTTTTCTTCGCTGTGAAAATAAAACTGAATCAGACAATTAATGATCATTTTCGGAGTAAAGAAGCAGAGGACTTGATACTTAACTATCTCTTCCATCTGAAAGCAGATAAGAAAAAGAGACAACCGGCAGATGTTTTGCTATAAATAATTTAACGTTCTGTTATTCTAAAATCCTGAAAATTTCCCACAAAAAAACAGGAACTTTCGTTCCTGCCTTTTTTAAAACTATATTGTTACTTTTTACTATTCGTTCTCGTTAAGCAATACTGGATCACCATATCCAAGATCCTTCAATTTCTCTAACTGAGTTTCAGCATCACCAACAAAAAGGAAATACATTTTTTCAGGGTCAACATATTTCTTCGCCAACTCCTGTATATCCATCACCGTCATTTCCTCTACCTGCTGCTGTTGTTCTGCAACATAGTCGTCGCTGTAACCATAATCGCTAATTTCTTTAAGCATGTTTAATTTTGCACCCAGAGTTTCAAATTTCCGTGTACTGCTTTTTGTCATAAAACTTTTGGTGACCTCAAGATCATCCTGAGTAAAAGTATCGGCATAATTTTTAAGAATGTCCCGAACCAATTCAGTTGCTTCATAGGTTATGTTGGACCGGACACCACTGGAAATAAGGAATGGTCCAATGTAGGATCTATCTTCGAACCTGGAACGAATTCCATACGTATAGCCTTTTCCTTCTCTAAGTTCCTGTGTAAGCCTGGATGCGAAACTTCCACCGCCAAGTCTGTAATTCATTACCTCTGCTGCATAGAAATCTTTATCACTAGCGCTCAGTGCCGGAGCACCGAATGTTAGAACAGATTGTTTCGCACCCGGAACATCATAAAAATAGATCTGAGATTTTTCCGGTGCTTCGAATTCTGGGATCTCCAGGAAATCTACAGTTTTCGGAGGCCAGGAAGCTGAAATTGCTTTTAGTGAATTCTTCGCCTTTTCGAGATCTAGATCACCTACAACGAGATAGGTAGCGTTAAGAGGTGAAAGATTTTCAGAATAATAAGCTTTAAGATCGTTCAGCGTAATATTCTCTACACTTTCTGTGGTTCCCATTTCATTCATGGAAAGAATACTGTTTTCACCATACACCAGTTTTCGGAATTCGTTAGAAGCGATATTATTAGGATCTCCTTCCTGCTGCGTGATCCTACTTAGAGTTTGTTGCTTTATAAGTTCAAATTCTGACTCATCCCAACGCGGTTGAAGCAGCATCTCATCCACAAGTTTCATAGTCTCGGCATAATTCTTAGCAAGCGTATTTCCAGAGATACTAATTTTTTCTTCCGAAGAACTTACATAAATACGAGCTCCCAAAAGTTCAATTGCTTCCTCCAGCTCTGCCGGAGTTTTTTTAGCGGTACCACGATTCATCAAGTTTGCCAGTAGATTTGCTACTCCTGCTTTATCTTTATTTTCCAGTAACTGTCCGCTTTTAATTTCAAGACTAAATTGTACGAGTGGCACTTCTTTATTAGTAATACCCATTACTTGGAGTCCGCTTGGCATTGTCGTTTTCCAGATCTCCGGAATTTCCAGTTCAGGTTTTGCTGAATACGGAGGTTCGATTGTTCGATCAAAGCTAGAGGCTGTTTTTGGATAATCTACAGCTTGTTTTGCATCGAAATCTTCTTCAGCACCTTCCACGATCTTTTCTTCTACTACTTCAGCTTTTTCTGAATTTTCCAGAGCAAGATCCAATTGATCTTTTGGAACAAAACTGGTGGCAACATAATGCTGATCTTTTATATATTTTCTGAAGACTCTCATAACATCTTCCGAAGAAACCGCCAGTAATTTTTCGATCTCTTTGTTGATGAAATTGGGATCATTTGCAAAAATATCGTACTGTGCTAATTGAAAACCTTTACCAAGAACACTTGAAATGGAGTTATAGAAATTTGTCTCTAAACCGGCTTTAATTCTCTTAAGGTCTTTCTGCTGAATGCCATTTTTATCGAATTCGGCAAGTCCTTCCTCGATTACAGACTGAACAGAGTCAAGGTCTTTTCCATCATAAGCCCTAATCTGAAGCATTAACTGTCCCGAAAGTTCAGAAGTGTAATTGAACATGCTCACATTACCAGAAAGTTTGGCATCTTCCACAATCTTCTTGTATAAAGGAGCATTTTTACCATCGGCAAGGTAGCTGGTCAATATCTCCAATGCAAAGCTATCAGGATGGTAAGAGTATACTGAAGGCCAGGCGAGAGTAAGCTCAGGCAGCTTCGCGAAATTGTCTTCGTGGTAGACTTTTCTAGTGTTATCAAGACTAACAAGCTGCTTTTCCTGTTCTTCGATCTTCTCTCCACGCGGGATCTCATCAAAATATTTGTGCACCCATTCCTTGGCCTGGTCTTTATTAAAATCACCTGCGATCGTCAGGGTTACATTGTTAGGAGTATACCATTTATTATAAAAATCTTTTACATCCTGCAAAGTGGCGTTTTGCAGATCATCCAGACTTCCAATCACCTGCCAGTTGTAGGGATGATCTTTAGGATACAGGTTTTTGTCGATCACATAGAAAGTATGTCCGTAAGGCCGGTTATCCACTCCCTGTCGCTTTTCATTTTTAACTACTTGCTTTTCCTTGGCAAGCACCGGTTCTGTAACCGTATTGATAAAGTATCCTAGCTTATCTGCTTCTGCCCAGATCATTTTTTCCAAAGCATCTTTTGGTACGGTCTGGAAATAATTGGTGCGATCACGACTTGTAGAGCCATTGGCACCGCTACCACCGATTCTGGCAGAGAGCTTATCCAGTCCACCTTTACCAAGGTTTTCAGATTCCAGAAACAGGAGATGTTCAAATAAGTGTGCAAACCCTGTTCTACCTTCTTTTTCCCGGGCGCTACCCACGTGAGCGGTAAGTGCTACTGCCACGACAGGGTCAGATTTGTCTTCGTGAAGTATCACTTTTAGTCCATTTTCAAGGGTGAAAGTTTCAAAATCTACCGAAAACTGATTCGTTCCTTCCTGGGAAAATGCAATGGCATTCGCTATCAGAAAAAAGCATAAAGCAGATAATAATTGTCTCATTTTCATATTAGTAATCATATCCTCTATTATTTGTTAGGAATAATGCATTTGTAAAAAATAACTTTCCGTTCTCCCAGAAAGCTCTGAATAGCGGGTTGTCCACCATATAAATAATACTACCTCTACCTATATTTTCTTCACCGAAAATAAGGGAGTTTTCAAGCTTTTTCTGAGCTTCGCTACCGGCAAATCCAGAAACGATCTCAGGTTGCTGAATATAAACCACGTTATAGCCTGAATCCAGAAGCTCATAACTATCACCGCTAAGTTTTAAGCTGAAATAAGTATCGTCATATCCAAATGCCAATGGGTGACTTGCATCTACCGAAGTTTTTACGATACTACCGGTGATCATATTTTTTACATATTCTCTTTCACGCTGTGAATAAGGAACAAGCTTGTCGGCAGTTTTTATTGAATCTTTCTTAGAATCTTTTGCTTTAATCCCAAAGCTTTCTTTGTCTGTAAATGCAGAAACAGCATCCCCGATCGCGATAAGCTTTCCACCGCCACGAACCCAGTTCTCAAGCATTTTTAAAGTATCCTCATCAAGAAAACTGGAATAATTCCCTGAAGGCATAATAAGAACATTTAGCTCATCCAATACACCGGCAGAAAGATTACCCGTTTCTAATGGAATTACCGGATACTTCAAATCCTGTTCGAAAAAGTACCATATCTCTCCAAAATTGAGCGAAGAAACCTGCTCACCTCTTAGGAGTCCGATTTTTTGCTTATTAATGATCTTTATATTCCCAGATCCAAAATCGGGTCCCTTATCTGAAAACCCGGTATTAGTAGCTTCGAGTTTTCGCTGCATGTTATTGGCGATCTCCACCACTTTCTGCTGGAAATTTTCAATTGCTGAATTATCACTTTTAGAAATGATCAGGCTACCGGCATTAAAATCTTCGCCGGAATTTCGAAATTGTTTTTCACTAAAACGGACTTTGATGTCATTTCTAATGAGTTCTGCCAGAAATCTGGCATCCTCCATGCTATTCCACTTAGACAAAAATGCTGTTGCGTCAGCGTTCGTTGAATTTTGCTCAAAGCTTTCAGGATTATTTGAATTGCCATTGATGATTTTGGAACTGGCAACTGTCTCCAGACCGTAGGCATACGGCAGACTCCAGGCGGTAATATCGTATGTAAGAGAATCTACAAGTTTGGCTTTAGGTTCGAAAAGCACTTTGATCATTTTCGATTTTGGCTGATTCGCAGATACCAATAAAGTTTCTTTAGAAGCCTCAAGATTTCCACTTTTTGAATCTTGATAAGAATAACCTTTAACGTTTCCTGAATTGGCAAAACTATAGTTGATCTCATGCCTGTCAAGCAGATCAGTTAAAGCTTTGATCTTATCCTTTTCGCCATTCATTGCATAGGTTTTGAATTCTGAATCACTTCCGGCGAAGAAATCTGTGAATTCTGAAACTAGTTCAGCAGCATTTTCAGAAGCCATTTCCACCGTGGAAATTCCAGTTGTAAAATGATGTTCTATGCGATCTTTTAAAGTTAGAATATAACCTTCGTTGGTTTGCACTCCTAAACCAGCACGACCATGACCAGCCTGTTCGTAGGTCATCCCGATAGCGCCCATATAGGTTGGATACGTATCTCCGTAACTTGGATATAGTAAATCAAATTGCTCACCTGTAAAATATAACCAGCCATTATCATCAAAATATTTCGCATGATTTTTTCCAATTCTTGTCTGGAAATCACGCTGAAAGTCGGTAATGATCTCATGAAACGGTTCAGCAGCAGGAGCGAAATAATAAGGGTCGTTGATATCCTGTTCGTGGAAATCTACATGGATATGTGGCATCCATTGGTTATAAATTTTTAAACGTTGTCTCGTTTCTACCTGCGTTGCCCAGGCCCAGTCACGATTTAGATCAAAAAGATAATGATTAGGTCTTCCACCCGGCCATGGCTCATCATGCTCGGCAGAAAACTGACTTGTATTATAAGGAGTTGCTTTTACCTGGTTGTACCAGTTTGCATAACGGTCGCGACCATCTGGATTTACACAAGGGTCAATAATTACCAACGTATTTTCCAGAAGCTCTTGCCTTCCGGTAACCAGTTCATATAGAGTTTTCATTGCAGCCTCGGTACTGGAGGCTTCATTACCGTGCACATTATAGCTTAGCCATACGATCGCCTTTTCAGAAGTTTCATCGGAATCGGTAAGCCCGGCACTCGCAAAATGCTTCTGCTTAATGGACTCCACATCTCGTATATTTTCTTCCGAAGAAATAATGGCATAAGTAAGTGGCCGACGTTCGTTGGTAAGACCGTACTGCTGGTAATTAACCAGATCAGAACTTTTAGCTACATGCTCAAAATAGTTCACGACATCTGCATGCCTGCTAAATTGAGAGCCCAATTCGTAACCAAGAAACTGCGACGGACTTTGAACCTCCTGTCCAGTTATTGTTGTAGTAATTACAATGAGAAAGAATAAAAAGAATCTGATTTTCAAAATTTTAGATTTTCAAAAGTGAATGCATCCAAAATTAAGTAAAAAAAAGTCGCGATTTAGTCCCAAACTTCATCCTGTAGCCAACTCGCAGCATTTTGCAAATATGGAGCATAATTACAAGACTCATAATGCGTTAAACCAGGAGCTACTTCCAGAGTGACATTGGTACCGGCATCTTTTGTCGCAGCGACCCATTCCTGAGTTTCAGCAAGTGGGAATAATTCGTCGTTTTCCCCGTGAATAACATAGAGTGGGGTTTCTATGGTTCTAACACTTCCGTTAGAGCTAAAAGTACTGTAACTGCTAGCCATTGGGATGGATGCAGTAAAGATTTCCGGATAAACTTCAGCATAGAACCAGCTACCATTTCCACCATTACTGTAACCGGTTACCACGGTTTTATCTCTGTCAACATTCAAATATTTCTGAGTGAGATACATTAACCCGATAACGAGATCCTGGTTGAAAGCGCTGTTCCAAAGCTGCGTTCCTCCATTAGGACTTACAATAATTGGATCCAAAGCTGCGAATCCAGGCTCGGCATAACAGGCAGTGTTTTTATGAGCATTTGCATTTCCGCTAGCTGCACCATGAAGAGTTAGCACAAGAGGTCTTTCAGAAGAGGAAGCACTTTCCGGGAGGATCACTCTAAAATTCCAGGAACTCCCGTTAAGATTTTCAAGTGTAACATCATTGATCCCTGGTTGCAGGTTCAAGGCTTGAAAGTCTGCTTCGAGATCTTCAATGCTTCTGCGATCTAACGTTGGAGCGTCATCATCACTTGAACAGGATGCAAATGAGAATGTGATTAATAGAGCGAAAATTAGTCGTTTTAAGATCATGACCTACTGGTTTTTGATTGATAACCGGAATTTATGAATTTTATAGATGTTAAGTTAATTGTAAAGAATAAATATGCGGCTGGTCTCGATTTAGTTTCCTTCCTAAAAGGTTTTATCTTTACAGCAATTATAAACAGGTTGATGTCTACAGATCATATAGCTTATCCCGATACCAATTATTTTACTCCATTAATCCTGGATTATCTTTCAGAAAAGGAAAGTCTTGGACATTTGTATCATCGTTTCCCTAAAATTGAAAATTTCAGGGCTCAGATCGATGAGAAATCCAGGTCTTACAACAATTCCATTCGTAAGGATCTGGTAGAAGTTCTAAAAGAGCAGTATTCAGATCTTAAAGTTTCTGAGACTACGTCTGGCAACATCGATCTCTTATCTTCAGAAAAGACATTTACAGTGGTCACTGGTCATCAGCTTAATCTATTTACGGGTCCGCTTTATTTTCTTTATAAGATAGTTTCCACGATCAATCTTACCAGGAAGTTAAAAGAAGAACATAAAGAGAATGATTTTGTGCCAGTATACTGGATGGCTACAGAGGATCATGATTTTGAAGAGATCAATTTCTTTAATCTCCACGGAAAAAAATTCAAATGGAATAATGCCGAAAAGCGGGCAGGAGCGACTGCTGTTGGTAAACTTTCCACGGAAGGGCTTGAGGAAGTTTTTAAGCTTTTTTCTGCCGAGATTGGTGGAGGAACTAATGCCGAAGAATTGAAGGAAATGTTTCAGAAAGCTTACCTGGAGCATGATAACTTAACCGATGCCACGCGCTATCTGGCGAACAGACTATTCGGCAAAGAAGGTCTTGTCATCATCGCAGCTGGAGATTCCCGATTAAAGAAACATTTTTCCAGCCATATAAAGAATGAATTATTAAATGAGTCTTCCTCAAAAGCTTCGCAAGTAGCCATAGATTCTTTGGCAGAACTTGATTATAAAGTACAGGTGAATCCGCGAGATATCAACTTATTTTATGTCAATGATGAGATTCGGGAACGTATCGTTAAAAAAGATTCTCGGTATTATGTTCATGAAACAGAGATAAGCTGGAGCAAGGAAGAAATACTTGCAGAAGTAGATGCACACCCGGAACGATTTAGTCCAAATGTCATGATGCGACCGCTTTACCAGGAAGTGCTGCTTCCAAATCTTTGTTATATAGGTGGAGGTGGAGAACTTGCTTACTGGTTGCAGCTCAACAATTATTTTGAAGCCGAAAACGTGGTTTTTCCAATGTTGTTGCTTCGGAATTCAGCATTACTGCAAACTGCTAAACAGGATGCCAAACGCAGAAAACTCGATATTTCACTGAAGGAATTATTTCTGAAACAACATGAATTGATCAATCGAAAGGTTCGGAAGATCAGTAATATCAATATTGATTTTTCAGAACAGAAAGAGCATTTGATTCAGCAATTTCAGCAGATGTATGAGCTGGCTGAGAAAACCGATAAATCTTTTATTGGTGCAGTAAAAGCGCAGGAAGTAAAGCAGCTTAAAGGTCTGGATAATCTTGAAAACCGACTCCTGCAAGCACAGAAAAGAAAACTAAAGGATGAAGTAGAGCGAATCGCCGCTTTACAGAATGATTTATTCCCAAACAGAAGTCTGCAGGAGCGGCAAACAAATTTCTCTGAATATTACGATGAATACGGTCAGGAGCTTATCGAGCGCCTTTTAACAGAATTAGATCCTTTAGACGCAAACTTTAAAATTATCACTTTTGGAAAAGAATAGAATGCATACCATAGATATGGATCTGGTTGAAATGACGTTGGACGTGATGAAGTACGCCATTGATCGTATATCTAATGTGACGCCGGAACTTGGTGCGCCAAAGAAGGAAGAAGAACTTTTGAGACTTGTAGGAGAAACTATAACTCCTGAAGGTATTGGAGGGGAAAGTGCATTCCAGTTATTTAAGAACGTACTGGTTAAAGCAACGGTACCTATAGATCACCCAAGGCACCTGGCATTTGTGCCTGCTGCACCAACCAGGGCTGCGATCATGTTTGACCTGGTAACTTCAGCTTCGAGTATTCATGGTTCTTACTGGATGGAAGGAGCCGGAGGGATATTTTGTGAAAACCAGGCGATGAAATGGCTGGTAAGTTTAACCGGTCTACCGGAAACTGCTTTTGGTGTATTTACAAGTGGTGGTACAGCTGCAAATCTTTCGGCATTAGTTACGGCAAGAGAAGAGTGGCGAGAACAAAAGCCAGCTCACGCCAGAGAGAGAGCACTTTTGATCACTTCAACAGGTGCACATTCTTCAATAAAATCCATGGCGAAAGTTATGGATGCAGATGTTCACCTGGTCAATTCAGATGAAGAATTTTTATCGGGAACTGCACTTCAGAAGGAATTAGAAAATTTAAGCGAACAGGATAGAAACAGACTTTTTGCGGTGGTAGCAACGGGTGGAACAACCAATGCCGGAATCATAGATGATCTGGAAGGAGTGGCAAATGTTTGTGCCAAAGAAAATATCTGGCTGCATGTAGATTGTGCGTATGGAGGTGGAGCGCTGGCTGCAGACTCGGTTAGACATTTGTTTAACGGTATCGAGCAGGCAGACAGTATCACTATAGATCCTCATAAATGGCTGTTTTCACCTTACGATTGTGGCGCGGTGATCTACAAGAACCTAGAACTTGCGAAAAAAGCACATTCTCAAAAAGGAGCTTATCTAGAAATATTTAAGGACGAGGGAGCCCAGGGTTTTAATCCTGCAGATTACCAGATCCAGCTAACCCGTAGATTGCGTGGGATGCCATTATGGTTTTCACTGGCGATGCATGGAACTAACAAGTATAAAGAAGCCATCGAACGAGGGATAGAACTTGCAAATATTGCCGCTTCCAAAGTGGAACAGAATGATTTGCTTGAACTGGTACGACCGGCAAGTTTATCTGTAGTTTTATTTAAAAGAAAAGGATGGTCTGCGGAAGATTACCGTGACTGGACCTACAAAAATCACAATTCAGGATTTGCCTTGGTCACCCCATCTCTGTGGAAGGATGAAAGCGTGGTGAGATTCTGCTTTATTAATCCGGATACTACTGAAGATGATATTGAACAGATACTAGCTACTTTAGACTAATACTTAATCTATTTCATATTCAAGCCGCATTGTTATCGATGCGGTTTTGTTTTTATCTGCCGTGTTATATGCGCCACTCCAGCTAAAATCCTCACCGCTATTCTGACCTGTGATCTGAAACACGCCCATATTAGCACTTTTAAGATCGCCAAGATCTTCCCCGCTGTTCGATGCGATTTTCTCTGCACGTAGTCTGGCATCCTCCGTAGCTTTAGAGATCATTTCAATTTTGAGATCTGCTATTTTGGTATAGTAATACCTGGGAGGAGAGGAGTTAAACTGGACACCTTTATTCAGCAATTCTGTGATCTCACGTGACACATTTTCGATGAGCTCTACATTACTGCTTTCAATTTTCACAGGTTGGGTTAGTTCGTAACCCTTGAAAATGCTACCTACATAATTACCATTTTGATACTGATTTTCTTGCTGTTCATTAGTTTGAACCGAATTAAAGACAATGTTCTCATCTTTGATGCCCTTCCCTATGAGATAGGATCTGACAATATTTTTATCCTGATCAAGTTGATTATAAGCCGCTTCCAGATTCGGAGAATTTCTACTGAATCTTCCTTCCCACACAATTAGATCTGAAACAAAGTTCTCACTACCCGAGCCGGTCACCGAAATGACACCATCGGGATTCGCTCTTGAAACGTAAGCATCACCCAGAAAATAGGCTGCAACCATGATCGCAATGGCAAAAATTATAGCACTTAAATATTTCATATTTGACAAAGTCTTAATGCATTTTAAATATAGAAATTTTCCATCTTCCATGGCCTCCTTTTTTACCTAAATTCCTATTTTTGCGCATGCAAAACAACGTACTCATCCTAGACTTTGGTTCGCAGTATACGCAGCTTATCGCAAGGCGTGTTAGGGAACTGAACATTTATTGCGAGATCTATCCATACTCGAAAATTCCAGAAGATTTATCAGGTTTTAAAGCGGTTATCCTTTCAGGAAGTCCATTTTCTGTAAGAGCCGAAGATGCTCCGCATCCAGATCTATCACAGATTAGAGGTAAATTGCCTATGCTGGCAGTTTGCTATGGTGCTCAGTATCTTGCCCACTTTTTCGGTGGAAAAGTTGAACCTTCAGATACAAGGGAATTTGGAAGAGCGAATCTTTCGGTGATTAAGGATGCAGAATTGTTGTTTGAAGATATTAAAGAGAATTCACAGGTTTGGATGAGTCACAGTGATTCTATTATAAACCTTCCTGAAAATGCGGTAAGATTGGCAAGTACTTCAGATGTGCTGAATGCAGCTTACAGAATTGAAGGTGAAGAGACCTACGCGATCCAGTTTCATCCAGAAGTTTATCATTCAACAGATGGAAAACAATTACTGGAGAACTTTCTTGTAAAGATTGCGGGTACGGAGCAAAGCTGGACGCCTGGAGCCTTTGTTGATCTAACAGTTTCAGAATTACAGGAAAAGATCGGAGATGACAAGGTAGTTCTGGGGCTTAGTGGAGGCGTGGATTCTACGGTTGCTGCTGTTTTATTACATCAGGCTATTGGCGAAAACCTGTATTGTATTTTCGTTAATAATGGTCTTCTACGAAAGAACGAATTTGAAAGTGTACTGGACCAGTACAAGGACATGGGGCTTAATGTAAAGGGAGTGGATGCTTCGGCACGATTTCTGGATGCGTTGAAAGGTCTTTCAGATCCTGAAGAAAAGAGAAAAGCGATCGGAAACACTTTTATTGAAGTTTTCGATGATGAAGCTCACGAGATCAAGGACGTTGTTTACCTGGCTCAGGGAACTATCTATCCAGATGTGATCGAGTCAGTTTCAGTTAATGGACCTTCAGTAACGATCAAGTCGCACCACAATGTGGGAGGATTACCCGATTTCATGAAGCTGAAAGTGGTAGAGCCGCTAAGAATGCTATTCAAAGATGAAGTAAGAAGAGTAGGAAAGGAACTTGGGATCGATAAAGTATTACTGGGAAGACATCCATTTCCAGGTCCGGGACTGGCGATTAGAATTCTTGGTGATATAACGGCAGAAAAAGTGCGAATACTTCAAGAAGTAGATCATATCTTTATACAGGGATTAAGAGACTGGATGTTATATGATAAAGTATGGCAGGCCGGAGCGATCTTACTACCTATACAGTCGGTAGGAGTTATGGGTGATGAAAGGACTTATGAGCAGGTTGTAGCATTGAGAGCAGTGGAATCCACAGATGGTATGACTGCAGACTGGGTGAATTTACCTTACGAGTTCTTGCAAAAGACTTCGAATACAATAATCAACCGGGTGAAGGGCGTTAATAGAGTAGTCTATGATATTAGCTCCAAACCACCGGCAACTATAGAGTGGGAATAAGATCTCAAAAAAGATAAAAGAATGAAGTACCTATTTGTGTTATGTTTCCTTTTCCAGGTGATAAGTATGTCTGCAAACGCGCAGTCTTACAAATATCATACAGTGAAAAAAGGTGAAACTGTGTTTAGTATCTCCCAGTCTTACAGTATTGATGAGGAGGACATCTATAAATACAACCCGGAAGCAAAGAACGGAATAGGGATCGATGAAAAACTCGTCATTCCAATTTCTGAAAATAATACTGAAGTGTCTACAAATACAGAAACTTCAGCTACATCTGTATCTTTTAAAGAACACCAGGTAAAGAAAAAGGAGACGCTTTATAGTCTTTCCAAGGAATACGGACTTAGTATCGATAATATTAAAAGGTATAATAAGCAGTTATATTCCAAGGAGCTTCAGATAGGAGAAACCATTCAAATTCCTGTTGGAAATATCCCTGCGGAAAATGTGGTGGTAACAAATACTCCTCAACCGGAATCAACAAATCAGTCAGAGAAAGTTACAGCAGAGAAACCTGTGAATTCTAAAGCTTCCAGTAGTTCGCAAAACTTCATGACCAGAGAGCATATTGTACTTCCGCAGGAAACCAAATATGGAATTGCAAGAAAGTATGGCATGACACTGAAGGAGCTGGACGAGATGAATCCTAAAGTAGAAATATTACAGCCTGGAATGATGATTCGTGTTGGCACTGCTGTCCTGGATGAGGAACCAGTGATCATAACAGATGATCGTTTTCGATTTTATGAAGTGAAACCACAGGAAACTCTTTACAGATTATCTAAAAAATTTGAAGTATCTCAGGATTCTTTGATCAAATTGAATCCTGCATTAAGTGAAGGATTGAAATTTGGAATGGTGCTTAAGGTTCCAAAAAAGGATGGAAATTCTGAAGATGAGGAGAATGACCAGTATACTGGTATGGAAGCAGGTTCACAGTCTAAAGTAGATCTAAAATCTTTTATCGATAATCGTGATACTAAGGAGATCGCTTTAATGTTGCCGTTTCATCTGGATAAGGTTGATGCCGATTCAATTCCTACCTATCGTAATGCTATTCTTAATGAAAGAGTGATACGAATTTCTCTTGATTTCCACAGTGGTGTTCTAATGGCGGTGGAGAAAGCGAAAAGTATGGGGATTTCTACAAAACTTAAGGTGTATGACACCAGAAGAAGTACTGGAGAAGCTTCAAACATTCTTAGAACCAATAACTTTGATAATGTAGATGCTGTTATAGGTCCGCTTATTCAGGATGTTACAGAAACTGTGGCTGGAGCGTTGGAGAACAGGAACATTCCTGTGATCAATCCACTAAGTAATCGTAGCATGAAAGGCTACGGAAACTTATTCCAGTCCCGACCAAGCGAGGAATTCCTAAGATCAAAGATGGTTGACTATATCGCTAGAAATGCGGGTGGAAAAAATGTTATCGTTATTGCCGACTCAAAATCTTACGCCATCAAAAATGAATTGATGAGTGCGGTACCTTCGGCGAGAACACTAAACCCTTCAGATAATTTTGTTTCCGAAGCAAAACTGGCGGAAGTGATGTCTTCAGGAGAAAACTGGGTGATCCTTGAGTCTGAAAATATGAACCTTATAAGTAGTGTTGCTGCTGCTTTGAACAGGTTGACAAGAAATAATAAGATCACGCTGCTTACTACCAATAAGAATAATGGATACGAAAGTGATGTGATCTCCAACAATCATCTGGGGAAACTGAAACTTCATTATCCTTCAGTAGATAAAGAATTTGATAACCAGCAGGATGATGAGTTCGTAAAGGAATATTCAAAAAAGTTCAAAGTACAGCCTAACCAGTATGCCGTTCGTGGTTATGATCTAACAATGGATATCTTGCTCAGACTCGCTTCTGCGAAAGATCTATACGAAAGCTTTGAAAAATACCCAGGTTATACAGAATATTACGAGAGCAAATTTCATTATTTGATGAAGCCTGAAGGTGGATATACTAATGATGCGATCTATATTTTAAACCTGAATGAAGATCTAACTATAACTGAAGCAAATGACCTCTAAAGTTACATACCTCGGAAATTTAAGAACAGAAGCTGAACATTTGCAAAGTGGATCGAAAATGATCACCGATGCTCCTGTGGACAATCATGGGAAAGGAGAAGCTTTTTCCCCAACAGATACTGTGGCAACGGCACTTGCTTCCTGCATGCTGACGATCATGGGTATTAAAGCCACTGATCATCAAATGGAAATTGAGGGTACAACCGCTGAGGTTACCAAGGTGATGACCGATAAGCCACGAAGGATCTCGAAAATTGAGATCAATATATCTATCAAAGGAAGCTTTGAGGAGAAGGAAAGGAAGATCCTTGAGAACGCTGCACTTACCTGCCCGGTCTATCATAGTTTGCATACAGATATAGAAAAGCCAGTAACTTTTACGTATTCTTGAAAAAAGTATTTCTCGTCTTATTTTTCTTCGGAATTTCCCATATTGGGTGTGCTCAGGAAAACAGAAAAATTGAATGGGCTGATATAGATCGTCTTAGCTGGCAAAATTTTGAGGCTTCACCAGATCATAGTATAGATTTTTCAGCAAATACGAATTCCGGGATGAGCTATTCCTGGAACTATAGTACGAGCACAGGAAAGCCCGAGCTTACCCATGAAGTGAAAAGTAATTTCTATCCAGATCTAAGCTGGGTAAAGGATGTGAATAATCCAGCATATTTACTCGCTCATGAACAACTGCATTTTGATATAACCGAATTACATGCCCGCAAGCTAAGAAAACGACTTGCTGAATATGAAATAGGCAGAAGGATACGACATGATCTTAAGAAACTTTATAACATTACTGAGGCTGAAAGAGTCGCAATGCAGAATCGTTTTGATGAAGAGACTTCACATAGTGAAAACAAAGAAGCAGAAGTCCTTTGGAGAAAATTTGTGGCTTCTAAATTAGCTGAATACGAAGATTTCGCGCTTTAAAATTGTTGTGAAGCAACTTTAGTTTCTTCAAATTCAGTAATCATTTCCTTTACAATTTCTGCGGCAGGTTTGATCTCGTTGATCAATCCGGAAATCTGACCTATTTCAAGTTCACCTTCTTCCAGATCGCCTTCATACATCCCTTTCTTTGCTCTGGCTCTGCCGAGTAATGTAGTAAGATCTTCTTTGCTTGGAGATTTAGTATAAAGTTCCTGAACATCTTCAAAAAACTTATTCTTCAGTAATCTGACGGGTGCAAGTTCTTTCAGGGTGAGTACAGTGTCGCCTTCTTTCGCTTTTACTACCATTTCCTTGAAATTCTGGTGAGAACTTGCTTCAGGAGTTGCTACGAACCTGCTTCCAACCTGTACGGCATCAGCTCCAAGCACCATCGCGGCAAACATTCCTTTGCCATTGCCAATTCCTCCAGCTGCTATCAGCGGAATATCGATCTTTTCACGAACCATAGGAATCAATGTAAAAGTGGTAGTTTCATCACGGCCATTATGACCACCTGCTTCAAATCCTTCGGCAACAATAGCATCTACGCCAGCTTCCTGAGATTTTACAGCAAATTTCACACTGCTTACTACATGTACCACTTTAATCCCATGACTTTGTAAGTGAGAGGTCCAGGTCTTGGGATTCCCGGCAGAAGTAAATACGATCTTTACACCCTCATCAATGATAATATCCATGACCTTGTCAATATCGGGATAGAGCATTGGCACGTTTACCGCAAAAGGTTGATCGGTAGCTTTTTTGCATTTTTGAATATGCTCCTTCAGGATTTCGGGATACATGGAGCCTGCCCCAATAATTCCAAGTCCACCGGCATTAGAGACTGCGCTGGCTAATTTCCAGCCGCTTGCCCAGATCATTCCCGCCTGTATTAAAGGATATTCAATATTGAAAAGTTCAGTGATTCTATTTTGCTTAAAACTCATTACTTTTTGATGATAAGAAATTTTTCAGTCGTGTTTTCAGATTCAAACATAGCAATATAAATACCACGAGAAAAGCCGGAAAGATTAATTTCTGAGGAAACGCTGCGTTCGTTCAAGACCATTTTCCCTGCGGTATTGAAAATCCGGATATTATAATTGGCTGCTGGTCCGGCAAATTTCAGAAAATCTTCTACCGGGTTTTGATATAAAACTAATTCCGAAGCATTAGTAGCTATGGGATTTGCGGGAGTTGAAAAGTCTGGAATACCATAACCAAGAAAATTATTGGTAGAATTGCTAAGATGCCCAAGATCTCTAACCAATTGCATCACCTCGAAATTAGTCCATTCCGGGTTTAATTGCCAGAAGCATGCAATGGCTCCTGCCATGATCGGGCTGGAGAATGATGTGCCATTTACCCCAACGAGCCTATCATCTTCGTTGATTGCTGCGACCTCAATAGCCTGAGCGACCACATCTGGTTTAATTCTCCCGTCTGCGGTGGGCCCAACAGAACTAAATGGTGCATAGTTCTCTGTAGGATCAACTCCACCAATGGCAAGCACATTAGCATCTGCAGGAGCGCTAATAATATTAAAATAATTTTCGTCTCCACGATTTCCCGCTGAAGTGACCACCAGCATTCCTTTTTGCATAGCCATATTAGCTCCTCTGGAAATAAAACTTGTTTGCCCATCCATATCATCCGGAGTATAACTATAGGCCGGGTTATCGTATAAAGTATATCCAAGTGAAGTATTGATGATATCAACACCCAGACTATCAGCTCGCTCGGCGGCCGCAACCCAATAGGCTTCCTCAACTGGAGTCTCATTAGCAGCAACTTCGGTAACAAAAAGATAATAAGCAGCATCTGGCGCAGTGCCTACATAAAAATTCTCTCTAAAAGCAGCCATGGTAGAAAGTACCAGTGTACCATGGTTATCCAGTGTGCTTGCGGAATAATCCTCTGAGCGATTCGTGAAATCATAACCTCCCAGTAAATTGTTCTTATTCCTTAAATTCTGAAACGATACCAGAGAATTTACATTTGGAAAACCAGAGTCCATCACGGCGATGATCATTTCATTTCCTGTTAAATCCTGCTTATGTAAATTCTGAAGATTAAGCATTCTAACCTGGTTAGAGGTTGAAGCATAATTAAAATCTATTTCTGTTTCAAGCTTATTCTCGTTGCTTTTCTGCGGAATGCTTTGACTCCTGTTAGAAAGTTCTTCGAGGAACTGGACATTGGCAACATGATCCAGACTTTCTAAAACCTCAATTGAATTTCGTTCACCTATTACGTAAACGCAATTAAACCATTTGGATTTAGCCTTAATTTCGAAACCAGATCTTGTTTTAAGATCGCTAATAAAAGCTTCATGAACCGGAACATCAAGAAAGTCAATAGTCGTACCTCTCAATAATTTGCGCTCGTAAGCTCTTTCAGAAAAAAGATTTTCGGGAGTTTCGAGTGCTTCAACTGCATTAGGTTTGTCTGTAAAATAAACCAAAGCGTGTTCCTGTGCGAAAGCACAACTGGAAATAAAAAAGATAAGTAGGAATATTTTTTTCATAGCAAACTGCCGGCAGGCAAGTAAGTTACGAAATTACCCCAGAACCCAGCAGTTCATCTTTACTATACCAGGCTACAAACTGACCTTCAGTGATCGAAGCCTGTGGTGTTTCAAAAACCACATACATGCCATTTTCAGTTTGATGTAAAACTGCTTCCTGCAACGGCTGGCGGTATCGAATACGAGCTTTAACTTTCATCTCTTTTCCATTTCCTATAGCCAGGTCTTTGCGAACCCAGTGCACTTCATCATTTGAAATGAACAAAGCCTGCCTGTAAATCCCGGGATGGTTCTTGCCCTGTCCCGTATAGATGACATTTTCGTTTACATCGGTATCGATCACGAATAAAGGTTCCGGAGTACCACCAACAGCCAGACCTTTTCTTTGTCCTTTTGTGAAATAATGTGCACCTTGATGATTTCCTACAACCTTGCCCTGATCTTTGCGATAATTGTATTTTTTAGATAGAAACTGCAATTCCTCATTTTTAGACGAAAAGCTCAATTCTTCCTCGTTGTAAATATCATCTTCGGAAGAAACCTCCACGATAACTCCTTCTTTCGGTTTTAATTTCTGCTGAAGAAAGTCTGGAAGTCTTACTTTACCAATAAAACAAAGTCCCTGAGAATCTTTTTTATCAGCAGTTACCAGATCCTGCTCTGAAGCGATCTTTCTCACTTCAGATTTCTGAAGTTCTCCAATAGGGAAGAGGGTTTTGGAAAGCTGATCCTGGGTTAACTGACATAGAAAATAAGACTGATCTTTATTAGAATCCATTCCAGACATAAGCTGGTAAATGGTTTCTCCATCCTTTTCAAATTCAGATTTACGGCAGTAATGCCCAGTAGCGACGTAGTCAGCACCCAGAGACAGGGCGATCTTCATAAACACATCGAACTTAATTTCGCGATTACAAAGTACATCGGGATTAGGAGTTCTACCTTTTTCGTATTCGTTAAACATATAGTCAACGATACGTTCCTTGTATTGTCCGCTAAGGTCTACGGTTTGAAATGGGATACCTAGTTTTTCTGCCACCAGCATCGCATCATTGCTATCATCCAGCCACGGGCATTCATCTGAGATGGTCACCGTATCATCATGCCAGTTCTTCATAAAAAGACCAATCACTTCATATCCCTGTTCTTTCAACAGGTATGCTGAAACACTGGAATCTACACCTCCGGATAAACCAACCACTACTTTTTTCATAGGTATCGTAACTTTTCTTTGACTTACATAAGAGTCGGATAAGAAGCCGCAAAATTACGAAATAAAAAAGGGTAGCGAAAGCTACCCTTTTCAATAAAACTTTGGTGAAAATTATTTTTCAAAAGTAAGCGATGAAGTAGGAAGGTCATTTGGGGTAAACGTAAAACGATCACCATCAAATGATACATTACCAGTAAGTTCTCCAAAACCGGGAACTGTAAAAGTGTATTGTGAATTGGAAGAACTGCTCCAGTCTCCTGTAGAAGTTTCAGATTCACATTCGCCACCAGCATTTGTGAAAAATTCTGAGTCAGCAGTGTTATCGTCCATGAAACTAAGATATGACTGGCTGGAACATTCATTAATTGAAAACCCAGGTACATTATTAGCTTCGACAAGAAACCAGGTTCCCAGAATCGATCCGTCATTATCCACTCCTGCATCGTCGTCATCACTACAGGAAGCAAGGATTCCTGTGAATAGTAATAATATTAAAATCTTCTTCATAAATAGGTATTTAGGTTTCTCAAATATAATCAAAGTTTTGTCGATTTCATTGGTTGATGTAATCTGTAAATATTTGAGCATCAGAAACTAAGCTGTTTAATGAAATTTAACAAAGATTAAACAGAATCATTAAAAATTCAGTAGTAGCTTTAAGTGATCAAAAATTTTAACTAAAATTCAAATGATATGAAATCAATTCTCAAAAACTCAAAAATTAGTATTCTATTGCTGGTAATCTGCTTTGGTTTTACAGCATGTGACGAAGACGATGACTTCATGACTTCAGACGATGTCATGGAAACTCCCGACCCAACAGACGATGTGGTAGAATCAAATACCATAGCAGATTTTGTGGTTGCTAATGAAAATTACTCTTCACTTTTAGCCGCTTTAGAGTCTACTGGATTGACCTCTACTTTTACTGGAGATGATGTTTATACTGTATTTGCTCCAGATAATGATGCATTTGCCGCTTTCCTTGATGAAAATGGATTCGATGCTCTGGAAGATGTGCCAACAGATGTTCTTACCCAGGTTCTTTTAAACCATGTACAAATGGGAGAGGTCATGTCTTCAGATCTTTCTACCGGATATATAGAAAGTATGTCTACAGCCGGACCTGATGGTGAGAATTTAAGTATGTATATCAATACTGAAAATGGTGTGGTTATTAATGGGGTGAGTACTGTTGAAACAGCAGATGTTGAAGTGGATAATGGTGTGATACACGCTGTAAGCGATGTAATTGGATTACCTAATGTGGTAACTTTTGCACTTGCAGATCCTACTTTTGACACTTTGGTTGCTGCATTGACCAGAGAAGATTCATATACTTTCGTTTCCACTCTACAAGCAGCTGATTCTCCAGCACCTTTTACTGTTTTTGCCCCTACAAATACAGCTTTCGGAGATCTTTTGGCTGAACTTGAACTTGAGGAACTTGGAGATCTTGATGCTGATACGCTGGCCACGGTGCTTAGCTATCATGTTCTAATAGATATGAATGTAACTTCAGATGAACTTGAAGATGGTATAGTAGTAACTTCGCTTCAGGGTGAGGATTTTACTATAAATCTTGGCGATACTGCAACTATAACCGATGTAAACGGAAGAACTTCAACCATTATCGCTACAGATGTTCAGGCTACAAATGGAGTAATTCATGCAATTGACACTGTTATTTTACCTACGTTATAACAGAAGCTCAGAACAAAGAAAAAAAGCCTCCGCATTTGCGGAGGCTTTTTCATTAAATATATTTCAGAAGAAATTATTTACCCTTTTGTTTCTTTTGTTGCTCTTCAGCCTGCTCCATCATTTGCTGGAACTTTCGAGTGAACTTATTCTGTTTCTTAGGTTTTTTCTTGTTTTCCTGGATCTTCGCATGAATCTTATCTTCGTCTACGATCACATATTTGATCACTAGCATGATTCCAATAGTAATTAGGTTCGAAGTGAAGTAATACAAGGAAAGTCCACTCGCATAGTTGTTGAAGAATACCAGCATAAACAATGGTGACAGGTACATCAGGAATTTCATATTAGGCATTCCTGGCTGTTGATTCGCCTGCATGCTTTGCCCGGTAGTCATCATCATATAGATAAAGATAGCTACAGAAGCAAGTATCGGGAACAAACTCACATGATCTCCATAAAATGGGATATGGAAAGGAAGTTCTGCGATAACATCATAACTGGAAAGGTCATCTGCCCATAAGAAGCTCTTCTGTCTAAGCTGAAATGCACTCGGGAAGAACTGGAACAAGGCGTAGAATACCGGTATCTGCATAAGCGCTGGCAAACATCCACTCATAGGACTGGCGCCTGCTTTGCTATACAGCTTCATGGTTTCCTGCTGCTTTTTCATCGCATTATCCTTGTACTTCTCATTCAGCTCATTGATCTCTGGTCTTAAGATCTTCATCTTAGCCTGTGATAAATAAGATTTATAAGTTACTGGAGATAGGACAATTCTAACCACAATGGTCATAGCAATGATCGCCAGACCGTAACTTGGAAGAACGCCTCCTAAAAATGCAAAGAATGGAATGAATAGATATTTGTTGATCCATCCAAAGATTCCCCAACCTAGCGGAATAATTTCATCCAGGTTTCTATCATAATCATTCAGAATCTTGTAATCTGAAGGACCATAATACCAGTTCATATTGTAGTTAAGTTCACCAGCCTTTAGTTCCAAAGGAATGCTGGAAGCAAAAGTCTTGGTGTAAACGGTGTCGATCTCTTCATCCTCAACAAGATTCTCTACTTCGAAACTTGCAGTTGCAAATGGTGTGTCTGTTAGTAAAATAGAGGAGAAAAAGTGTTGTCTGTAAGCGATATAACTTATATCCTCATCATCGTCATCACCATCACTTAAACTGTCATCATCACCACCATCATATTCCCAGATAAGGTCAGTGTACCTGTTCTCATATGAAATACTCTTTGCATGACGGTATCCTTTCAATTTCCAGTCAAGTACAGGAGTTGCTGAAGAATTTAACACGCCGGTAAGTCCTTCTGAACGTACGCTGAAATCCAGCATATACTCTCCCGGTCTCATTGCGTATCGGTATTCCAGGTACTCATCTTCTGAAACCTTAAGTTTCATAGATAGGATCTGGTTTCCATTGTTTTCAGTTAATTCCGGTTCAAAATATAGATCTTGCGTATTGAGAGTTCTTCCATCAGTAGTGTTTAAACTCATGTTCATGGAAGCATTCCCATCTTTGATAAGATATACTGGAATCGAATCGAAGGTCTTGAAATTCTTCAGTCTTGCTTCTTCGATGTAACCACCTTTATTAGAAACTCTTAGTTCCAGCAGGTCGTTTTCTATCGTCGTAGAACCTCCTTTTGCAGAAGACAGTGTTTCAGAATATCCAAAAGCACCCAAACGTTTTTGAGCATCTACAAGAGCGGTCGAGTCGCTTGCTGGTGTGGCTGTGTTTTCTTCGAACTCAGGAGTTGTTTCCTGATCTCTATTGATGTTTTCTTCCGTAGTAACTTCATCTACGCTCTCCGTTTCGTCTGGAGTGTTATTGTAAAGCATCCAGAGAAGGATACCACCAATTAAAATAAATCCAATGATGGATTGGACGTCAATTTTCTTTTCTTCCATTACTTAGTATTGCTTAATCTACCCAGTCAAATAAACGACCAGTTTCTATTTCTGCGCCATTTTGGCACTTTGTCTCTTTTCTGAATATTCTAATGCAGCTTTTACAAAAGAGACAAACAGGGGGTGTGGACTAGCCACGGTACTCTTATATTCGGGGTGATATTGAACACCAACAAACCATGGATGGTCTGCGAGTTCAATCACTTCCACCAGTTTTGTTTCTGGATTTATACCGGTACTTAGCATTCCTGCATTTTCCAGTTGTTCCTTATATTGATTGTTGTATTCGTAGCGATGACGATGTCTTTCTGAAATCATGTCTTTCCCGTAAGCGTCATGAATTACAGACTTCTTACTCAGTTCACAATCCCACGCACCAAGTCTCATCGTACCACCTTTGTGTGTAACTTCTTTTTGATCTGCCATAAGATCGATCACCGGATGTTTGGTCTCAGGATCCATTTCAGAAGAATTAGCACCTTTTAATTTAAGCACGTTTCTGGCAAACTCGATGACAGCCATTTGCATTCCAAGGCAGATTCCCAGAAATGGTAAATTGTTTTCACGAGCATATCTTACCGCGTCGATCTTTCCTTCGATACCACGTTCTCCAAATCCTGGTGCAACCAGAACTCCGTCAAGATGACTTATTTTATTGTGGATCGTACTATCATTTATAAATTCTGAATGAATGTATTCTACCTTCACAGAAACTTCGTTCTCGGCTCCAGCATGAATAAAAGATTCCAGAATAGATTTGTAAGAATCCTGAAGTTCCACATATTTTCCAATAAGTCCAATATGTACTTCAGCCTTAGGATTCTTATGTCGCTTCAAGAATTGATTCCAGCGATCCAGGTTAGGAGTAGAGTCGGTAGGGAGATCCAGTTTTTTCATGGTCACTGTATCCAGCCCTTCCTTGAGCATCATGTTTGGAACATCGTAGATCGTTCTTGCATCGATACTTTGTATCACAGCTTCCTGTCTAACATTACAGAAGATGGCAAGCTTTCTTCTGATATCATCTGATAGTTCATGCTCGGTTCTGCAAACAAGAATATCGGCTTTGATACCGCTTTCCATCAAAGTTTTTACACTATGCTGAGTTGGTTTGGTTTTCAACTCTCCTGCAGCAGAAAGATATGGAACCAGGGTAAGGTGAATTACCAGAGCATTATCATCGCCAAGCTCCCATTTTAGCTGTCTTACAGCTTCAATGTATGGTAGAGATTCAATATCACCTACAGTTCCTCCAATCTCAGTAATAACAATATCGTAATCGCCATTCTTTCCGAGGATCTGTATCCTTTCCTTGATCTCATTAGTGATATGAGGAACTACCTGTACTGTTTTTCCTAAAAATTCACCACGTCTTTCTTTTTCAATGACGCTTTGATAAATTCTTCCGGTAGTAACATTATTTGCCTGGGAAGTATTAACATTAAGAAAACGCTCGTAATGACCAAGATCAAGATCTGTTTCAGCTCCATCTTCAGTCACATAACATTCTCCGTGTTCGTAAGGATTTAAAGTTCCCGGATCTACATTGATATAAGGATCCAGTTTCTGAATAGTTGCTTTAAAACCCCTAGCCTGTAATAATTTCGCCAGAGACGCGGCAATAATTCCTTTTCCAAGAGAGGAAGATACACCGCCGGTGACGAATATATACTTGGTATCGGCCATTTCTAATCGTGTTTGTTGTGTTGTTATTCAGGGCGCTAAATTACAAAGAAGAATAGAAAAACCGCTTACTTTGAAGTTCTAATCTTAAGAGGTTTTTAACAGGAGAGGATCCTATTTTCTGGGGCGGGGATAGCGCATTCGAATTTGTCTCAAAAGGCCCTCGAGACTATTAACTTTCAGTTCGTAAACCTGTTGCATCTGGTCGCCAAGTTTCCCCTGCGGAAATCCTTTTTGTCTAAACCAAACATAATATGGTTCGGGGATATCTGAAAGATAGACACCTTTATATTTGCCAAAATGCATTTGTGCATAGGCTAATTCCAATAATTTCTGAGGATCTGGTTGCAATCAAGAAGCTTTTAAAAGTCCCGAAAGTTCGGAAAACTTCTGCTTATTCATAGGCTTCACCATGTATTTAATTACTGCCGGATAATCTTTAGCCTTATCTACATCGATCTTACTGGTGCTTGAAGTAAGAATGATGATACGGTGCCTGCAATTCCTGCTTTGTAACATTTCCAGAAACTCCCAGCCGTTCATTTCTGGCATATTTAGATCAAGAAAAATTATTGCATCACTGTCTTCAGACACAAACTCCATAGCTTCACACGGGTTCGTAAAATCTTTTACAATACCTTGATATCCTTCGATTTCAAGAAGTTTCTTGGTAATAAAATTCGAAATTGGCTGGTCATCTACCAGGTAGATCTTACTCATAATTCTTCAGCTTTTAAAGCCACTATTTCTTTAGATGCCATTTCTACCACTTCTTTTAAAACTACATCCAGTTCGTTCACGGTCGATTCAAGTTTTGGCATCATTTCAATTTTAAATGTTTCGGTATCCACTAGTTCTGCCAGCTGCACTATGCCTTGTATTCTAGATAAAGGCTCACGAACGTTGTGGGCGTTAAGTGCAGAAATATGAAGTAGCTTCTTATTTTTTTCAGCAATAGATTCGGTTCGTTTATTAATGGTCTGCTGTTGATTTTTTACGATCGTTTCGATTTGCTCATTCTTAAGCTTAATGGTCTCATAAGCTTCGGTTAAATTTTTATTCTGAATAGCGAGCTGCTTCTTAAGATAGATCTCGTTGAACTTGGATTGTATACAATCAACCACGAGCTTCAGAATATCAATATCTCCTACTGAAAAGGTCATGTGTTGATCGGCTAGCAGGGATACAATCACCTTTGAATCGGTCTTATCAAATGCCCATCCCCAGAGTACCGGATCAAATAGTTCTGACCTTTCTATTTTATTCTTTAGAAGTTTATCAGGAATGCTTCCGGTAAGTAACGGAATGCCCGTTTCTTTAAGATCTCTCTCGTAAGGAAATATTTCGGTTTCCGATTCAAAATCATACCAGATATTACCAGAGAACTGTTCAACGATGAAATTATCTTTTTCCCGAATGATACACATTCTCAAGATCCTGAAATTAATAAGATACTTCAGGTTAGTCTTACAAACATTAGCGATCTCTTCCAGGTTCGAACAACGATTTATACCGTTGGCGAATTTGGAATATGCTTCATAGGTGATCCTGTAAAGCTGGGAAGTATTGCTGCTAATATCCTGCATCGTAAAAGAAAACCCTTATTCCGGAGTTTCTAAAAGTTCATTATCGATCTTAATTCCAGATACATCTGCAATCGTATTCAACATGTTTACCAGGTCTGCCTGAGCCATAAGCTCCTGGATTTCTCTCTTTGTAAAACCTGCTTTTTCCAGACTATTAAAATCTTCATCAGAGATATCGGAATGATTTAAGGCTGCTTTGGTAACGATCTTTACAGCGGTTCGGTAACTTACCGGCATCGACGGACTATTGATATGTTGTGTAGCTTTAAAACCTTCATCTTCTGAGATCATACTACTCATACTATCTGCAAAGATGCCGTGTGCATGAGAGCAGTAATTGCAACCTCTTTCTTTCGAAACGTTGTAGATGATCAATTGCTTTAAGACGTTA